>CAYGQD010000017.1:0-11389 GCA_964351855.1 uncultured Verrucomicrobiales bacterium | reverse complement strand
GTGGCTCCGAGTTGATTCTGATCGTGGGCGGGAATGCCGATGTAGTAGTCGCCCCCGGGAATTTCGGCGTCACCGGAGTCGAGCGAGGTTTCGAGCCCTTCCGCGGCGATTTGCGAGAAGGGCGGGGCGGGATAGCCGAGGGTTTGGCGCGACCAGATCAAGGACTCCAGGTGCATGCATTGGTGGGCGATGCAGTATTTCGTGAGATAGACTTCCTTTCCGGTTAGCTCGGTTTTTTGGTCGAGATAGGCTCGCGTTTTGTCCATCACCCGCCGGTAGTAATCGAAGGAAGCGGTCTTTGGAGGGACGACACCTTTGCTCCAGCGCTCGCGGTGGGGAATCTCGAATGAGTCCCAGATTTCGTCATAGCCCGGCATTTCCGGAAGGGTTCCTTGAAGCTCGCGAAGAAGAAAGAACTCGAAGAAGAAGGCCGAGTGGCCGAGCTCCCAGATGGGAGGATTGATGCCGCGCTCGTAGGGGACGTCGAGCTGCGCCTCGCTGAGCGTCTCGATCAGGGAAACCATGCGAGCGTCTGCTTCGTCGAGGCAAGAGAGGAGTTCGTTGGGGCAGCAGCTCATGGGGAAAGTTCGGCAATGAGATCTTTCCAGGCTTGGCGCTCGATGGAAGGTGCAAACTGCGGGGCGTGTTGCCTGGTTTGGCGTTGGAGTTCAGACGCGAAGCTGGCGTCCGTTTCCGCTTTGGTGAGGAGATCGGCGAGAACCTCGGTATCCCCAACTTCGAAATAGCCGGGGTAGTCTTCGCCGAGCAGACCGACGACGCCATCGATGCGGCTACTCAACACCGGAGTATCGTGAACAAGCGCTTCTCCGATGACACGGGCACCGCCTTCCTGGAGCGACGTAACGACAAGAAGGTGACTTTGCGCAATGAGATCGGCAGTTCCCTGTTCGTCCAGTTCCCCCAAATAGTGATAGCGTGGATTCTCCCTTTCTTCGATTTCGACGAGATCTTGAAACTTTGGGTCAAGAATTCCTCCGGCATGACGAACCCGGAGCTTGGAACTCGGGGGAAGGAGGCGGGCGGCTTTTGCGGCGCGGAGGGGATCTTTGACGTCGCGAAGATGACCGACCACGCAGATATCGAAGTGCTCTGGGTCCGGAGCTTTTCGAGAGAGCGATTCCGCAGATTGAAGGATGACGCGCGCCTTGGCCCTCGCGGAGAGAGGCAGTTGGCTGAGGGCCTTGTGCTGCAATACCACGATGCAGTTGGCCAATTCGATCGATTCGAGCGTCACGGGGCTGGGGGCTGGGTAGATATCGGTTCCAGTGAGAGCCAGAATCACGCGTCCTTTCGGCTGCGTTTGGCGAAAATACACGATCGAATCATGGCTTCGTTCCCCATGGAGGCCAATTAAAATCTCGGGTCCGCCCTCGCAGGCACCCTCACAATTTTCGATGATATTCGTCGGTCCTGCAATCATCGCTGACCACTGACTGGCGGTGCACCGGTTCCCGGTCCGCGACACGGCGGACGATGGCGTCAGGATTCAAATCTTCATGAATGAATTCTGGGTATCAAACTGGAGGCTGCCAAGCCTGCACCCGACTTGCGGATCAGATATCGGGCCCATTTCACAGACCTTTGTTTCAATTTTACCATAGTCACCAGAAAAACCGAGCGTCGATGCGCCAGTTGAATTACCTTTACGCCACTCATGGCACAAGCGCTCCAATTTCAGTTCGGATCTGACGAGTTTTCCTGCACGATTTCGAAGGTAGATCGATCCAAGCTCTACGGCTCGGTTCAGGTCGAGGCCTTGGATGAGGAGGGACAACGCTGCAGTCTGGCGACTTTGGCCGGAGATGGCAAGACCTTGATTCCCATGGGAGGAACGGCATTGGCCTATTTCTCGCCTGACGGCATGTGGCGGGATAAGGATTCGCTCAAGCCAGTCGACCTGGACGGAAACGAAATCACTCCCGTGACATCGACGTTTAAACTGGCCACTCCCTTGGTGACCAAAGCGACCTACGAAGAATACCTTTCTCACAACGCGCACCTCATTTATCAGCTCAACTTGGTCGGGGATGCCGCGTTTCCCTCCGCCCTCGTCGAGGAACTGAACGAAGGGACCATCTACCAGTTCCCCTTCAGCTATCGCGGTGGGCTGGAGGCGGATCAGGGCTTTCTTCTGGCCGGGGCCGATGGAGTGATTTGGATGGTGGTCGGGAAGAAGACGGACATTCAGTTCGTCGGTAGCGAGCAGGCCGGCACCTTGGTCGTGGAAGAGGAGGACGCTTCAGACGACGGGGACGAGTCGATGGAATTCGGATTCTAAAAAAGCGATGGCTGAAATCAATCTATCAGATGGTAAAGGGCGCGATGCTGTGGTCGCGGCAGAGAGCGTTACGGTTCCTTCCCATGTGCGTTGGGTCGATGAATCCGGTGCGCAAGCCGCTTCGCGGAAAGTCATGCGTGCGACGATGGCTTATGACCTGGAAGCGTTGATCGATAAGTATGGCGAGGATCTGGAGAAAGTCGCCGAGGCCCTTGTCGCAGGGGATCCTGAAGTTGATCTGGAGGATTTCGGCCAGTTTCTCGAAGATACCTCGCGGGTGTATGTGGCTCCGGATCAATCGATCGTTCATAAAGTCAAATTGCAGGAGATCGTGATAGGGCCGGATGGTGAAGTGCAATCGCGGAGGGACAAAGTGCCGGCGGAACCCAATGTCTCGAGCGAAATCCCGCTGAAGTGGACCGGGAAGAAATTCAAGAAATCGCAGATCTACAATCGGTTTGTCTTCACGGGCAAAGTGCAGATCGTTCACGTCAATGGCCTGACCTATGATTTCCTCTATGAGATGGCCAAGGAATTGGAAGACGAGGCTTCGATGATGCGGGTCGGCGGCGGAGCGAAAGGGGCGGACAAGCTGCTCTTCCGGCGCGGTGGCTTGGAATACTTCGGCTTTCTTGAGGGTCGAACAGATGGCAAGAAATACGCCCTCATTCTCCATCTCACGAACATGGAGTTGAAGAAGCCGAAGGAACCCAAAGAAGAGGCCGACAGCAAACCCAACGAAGAGGTGAAAGAGACTCCAAAGGAAGCTCCAAAGGCGAAGGCTCCTGCCAAAAAAAAACCAGCGAAGAAGAAGTCTACGGCGAAGAAGAAAACCACCGCAAAGAAGGCGGCCAAGAAGAAAACTCCCAAGAAGTAAACGATGTTCGATTCCGCGCGTTTCACGATCAAGTTCGCCAACTACGGGGTCGCCCCGGCTTCGGCGTTGGAAGAACCCATTTTGCTGTCTCGGGTCCAGGCGTTTCGCCGTCAATTAGGAGCCCGGATGATGGCCCTCGACAAAGAAGGGATCGCCAAGAAGATCCTCGCCGGTCAGTATCTCATCAGCCGGAAAATCGATGGCGAATTCACGATGATCGTCGTCCGAGATGGAAAGGCGATCACCCTCAACCCCGGCGGCACCGTGCGAACCGGGGCACCGTTTTTGGCGGAAGCGGTCGATCTGCTTCAGAAAAAAGGGATCAAGAGCGGGTTGATCATCGGCGAACTCTACGTCAATCGCACCGACGGAAAGCGTCCACGGGTTCATGATGTGGTCCAAGTTGCTCGCAAGCCGACGAGTCAGGGCGATCTGGACTCCCTTCAGTTTGCGGTTTTTGATCTGCTGGAATTGGACGAGGAGGAGTTTGGCTCCAGTTACGAGGCTACTTGGGAGAAGATCGGCGAACTTTTTGGGCAAGGAACGCGGATTCACCCGGTTGAGACCGTTTCGGGCAATGAAAAAGCGGTCGGAAAGCAGTTCGATCAATGGGTCGGCAAAGAAGGGGCAGAGGGCGTCGTTGCTCGAAGCGACAACGCGGGGATGTTCAAAGTGAAGCCGCGTCACACCTTGGATGTGGTGGTGATTGGGTTTGCAGAAGGAACGGAGGACCGCGCCGGGATGCTTCACGACATGCTCTTGGCGATTATGCGCGGAGATGGATCGTTTCAGATTCTCGGGCGCGTCGGTGGCGGTTTCTCAGAAGACCAACGCACTCGCTTCCTCTCTGACTTGAATGATCTGGTGGTGGAAAGCGACTATGCAGAGGTCAATTCAGACCGAGTCGCCTATCAGATGATCGAGCCAAAACTGGTCGCAGAAATCTCCTGTCTGGATCTCGTCTCCCAAACGACGCGGGGAGGAACGATCGACCGCATGGTCTTGAATTGGAATGCCGATGCGAAGAACTGGGAGACGGTCCGTCGTTTGCCGTTGGTCAGTGTCATTTCCCCTCAGTTCGTGCGCTTTCGCGACGATAAAAAGGTTCATCCTGACGACATTCGGATGAAGCAATTGCTCGATCTCGTCGAAATCCCGCTCGCTGAGAAAGCGGCTCATGAACTGGAGTTGCCGAAGAGCGAATTACTCCGACGAAAGGTTGCGACCAAAACCCTCAAAGGTTCGACCATGGTTCGAAAATTGTTGATGTGGAAGAGCCATAAGGAAGCGCAGAATCGGGATTTTCCCGCCTACGTCGTTTATCTGACCGACTTCAGTCCGAATCGCAAAACGCCGCTGCAACGGGAAATCCGAGTGAGCAATTCCCGAGAGCAGATTGGGGAACTCTGGGACGCGCTGGAAGCGAAGTTTTTCGTGAAGGGTTGGCAGGAAGTGCTAGGATAAGCGCCTGTGAATACCGGGATTATCGACTACGGCGCGGGAAATCTGCGCAGCGTGCACAAGGCGGTGGAGACGCTGGAGTTTCCTGCGCGGATCATTCGCCATCCCGAGGAAATAGAGGGGATCGATGCGCTCCTCTTGCCGGGCGTTGGTTCCTTCGGTGATTGCGTGGCCCACTTGCGCGAGCATGGTCTATGGGAGCCGATCCGGGAATGGGTCTTGGCGGATCGTCCGTTTTTGGGGATCTGCCTCGGCTATCAGATTTTGTTCGAGGCGAGTGAAGAATCGCCGGGAGTCGATGGACTGGGCGTTTTCGAGGGGCGTGTCGTTCGCTTTCCGAAGTCAGAGCTGAAAGTTCCCCACATGGGATGGAATGAGATTTCGCTCGCCGATCCTCAGGATCCGCTTTGGGCAGGGCTCCCGCCGCATCCCCACGTCTACTTCGTCCACTCCTACTATCCGCAACCGGTCGATTCCAAGATCATCGCGTCAACGGCTGACTACGGCCTCAACTTCGCCTCCAGCATTCGCGCCGGAAACGTGGTCGCGACTCAGTTCCACCCGGAAAAGAGCCAGAAGCTGGGGTTGCAAATTCTCGGGAACTTCCTGAGTTCGGTGACGGTCGCCGTGCCTCGGTGATGAACCAATCCGCTCGTGGATGGAGGTTGCCGGAAACGGTGGTCGGGTTAGGTTGGCGTTGAAGATGGAACGCTACTTCAATACTGCCGGTCCCATGAAGGACGACCTTCATTACGTCTTCCCGCCGTTGGAACGCTGGGACACTGAGGAAATCCTCAGCCTGATCGACCAGCAGAAGTATTTCGTGCTCCACGCGCCGCGCCAGACCGGAAAAACCACGGCGATGCGCGCGTTGATGCGCCATTTGAACCATGAAGGGAACTACATCGCGGCTTACGCCAATGTCGAACCGGATCAATCTGGGCGTGAGGATGTGGAGGGGACCATGCCAGCCATTTTCTCAACGATGGCGGTCGATATCAACAACACGAGCGGAGACTCCCTCCTTCACGATCGCAGCAAGGAATTCCGGGACACGTTGCCGCCCAAAACCATCGTCAAAGAAGGACTGGAAGCTTGGTGCAAGGCGAGCGACTAGCCGATCGTCCTTTTTTTGGATGAGGTGGACGCTTTGGTCGGTGATCCCCTGATTGCGCTCCTCCGCCAATTGCGCGCCGGTTATACCGACCGTACTGACAGCTTCCCGAGCACCATCGTACTCTGCGGGGTTCGCGATCTGCTGGACTACCGAATCCACGCCAGTAGCGAGAAGGAGGTCATCACCGGCGGCAGCGCCTTCAATGTCAAGGCCCGCTCCCTTACCTTGGGCGACTTTGAGCGAGACCAGATGGAGCGGCTCTACCTCCTTCACACCGAGGAAACCGGCCAGAAATTCGAACCCGAGGCGCTGGAGGAAGCCTGGCGCCTGACCGAAGGCCAACCCTGGCTCGCCAACGCGGTCGCTTATGAGGTGACTTGGGAGATGCGCGAAAACCGGGACCGCACCCGCGTCATCACCGGCGGGATCGTCCGCCAGGCCGCCGAACGCATCATCCAACGCCGCGAAACCCACCTCGATCAGCTTTCCGACAAGCTCCAAGAAGACCGGGTCCGCCGCGTGGTCCACCCCATCATCGCCAACGAAGACGATGTCGACAAGATCCCCGCCGGCGACATCGAATACTGCATCGACCTCGGCCTGGTGAAGCGCAAGCCGGTCCTGCGCATCGCCAACCCGATGTATCGAGAAGTCGTCCCCCGCTGGCTGGTTTGGTCCACGGAAGTTTTCATGACCCACGATCCACAGTGGTTCGTGACAGGGGACGGGCGGTTGGACATGGCCAAGCTCATCACCGCCTTCCAACAGTTTTTCCGCGAGCAAAGCGATTCCTGGATCCAGACGTTCGATTACCACGAGGCCGGTCCGCAACTTCTCCTTCAGGCTTACCTCAAGCGCATTGTTAACGGTGGTGGTCGGATCAACCGGGAATACGGCCGGGGCCGCAAACGCACCGATTTACTGATCGAGTGGCCCGTCGGCGGTGAGGCGGGTGACTGGAATGGTGAAGTCCAGCGCGTGGTGATGGAGTTGAAGCTGCAACGCCCCGGTCAAACGCGCGAGTCGGTCATCGAAAAGGCCCTGCCCCAGACCGATGACTACGCCGACCGCTGCAACGCGGATGAAACCCACCTGTTCCTCTTCGACCGCGATCCCGATCGCAGTTGGGACGAGCGCACCTTCCACGAAAGCGGTCGCGAATACGAGGGCCGACCGATCGAGGTCTGGTGGATGTAGAGGAGCCTGGCGCGGTCTCACGAAACCTCGCTCCGCCGCTGCAAGGCCCGCGTAATAGCGCCGAGGATCGGCTCGAGTCGAGTCCCGATGTCTTCTGCCAAAAATCGCAGAACGAAGTAGCCGTTTTCCTGGAGCAACGCGTCTTTGTGCCGGTCGCGTCGGTAGGCTTCCGCGCTTTCCAGATGCTGGCGACCATCGATTTCGATGGCGAGTCGCGCGGAGCGACACAGAAGGTCTACCTCCATTTCCCGACTGCTGCCAAAGGCGATGGGGAGCTTTTGGTTGAGGGTAAACCGGTTCTGTGTTTCCGACAGGCTTTGCAGGCGGTGGTAGAGGAAGGCTTCGCTGGCGCTGCGAGCACGCCCGGTCCCCGCTTCATCATTGGCATCGGGGCAGGTGATTTCAGAAAAAAGGCGGGCCAACGGCACATCAACTCCGTCGTGGACCAGGCGGCGAGCACTTTCAGCGTAAGCGTGTTTCCAGGACGCATCGGTCGGTAAGGGTACTTCGTCAGGCCAACCGGCGATGGCGCTGGCCGGGCTCAGGACCGTGTAGCCGAGCGTTTCGTATCCATGGAGGCGTTTGTCGAACATGCGGGCCAGCATGGGAACGTTGAGATCCGCGTAGTCGTAGATTCGCACCTCCTTCTTTCCGTGGTGGAGGCGGTGGAGGCGACCGGCGTATTGCGCCACGGTCCCACGCCAGGAAACCGGCATCGTGAGAAAAAGCGTATCGAGTCGCGATTCGTCGAAGCCTTCGCCCGCGAATTTTCCGGTGGCCAGAACCACTTTCCGGGAGCCGGGCTTGGCGACCTCCGCGAGTGCTTCGCTGAGCGCGGCCTTGGGCATTCCTCCCCGGAGCGAGACCGTCTCCACTCCAAGCTCACCGAGTTGCGCGGCCAAGATCTCGAGATGGGCAGTGCGCTCGGTCAGCACCAGGGAGGAACGATCCTCGTTCAGCGCGGCCGCGATGTCGGCGCAGATGTTCGTGTTACGACGCGGGTCGTTGGCCAGGCTCTCACAAAGCTGCACAAACTGCGCCCGTGGATCATCGGGAGCCTCCCGGTCCAGGCAAAAGCCGGTCGGGCGCACGATGACGTGTCGGGCAAAAGGCTGCCGATCCGCCTGCTCTCTGGCGTCCACCCGGTGCCTGATCGGACCACACTGCATGAAGACGACGGGATGGTGCCCGTCTTTCCGAATTACGGTGGCGGAGAGACCGGTGACGTATTTTGCCTTGGCCCGGCTCACAGCCAGTTCGAAACTGTGAGCGGAAATGTGATGGCACTCATCCACAATGACATGTCCGTAGTCGGCGATCCGGTCATCGACCTCGCCTTTGCGCACGAGGCTCTGAATCAGGGCCACGTCTAACCTTCCTCCCAGCTTTTTCTTTCCGGCTCCAAGTTGCCCGATCTCCTTGACCGGGATGTCGAGAAACGCGGCGAGCCGTTCGACCCATTGTTCCAGCAACTGGCGGCGATGAACCAGGACCAGAGTGTTTCGTCCCCGTTGGGCGATGAGCCAAGCGGCCAAGACGGTTTTTCCGAAGGCGGTGGTGGCGGCGAGAACACCCGTATCATGAGCCAACAGGGCTCGGGCAGCCGACCGCTGTTCTGGGCGAAGGTTGCCCTGGAAATTCACCGCGAGCGGTTGGCCGTGTTCGCGTCGATCCTCGATCTCGGGCTGGATCCCCAGGGATGTGAGCAGTTCGACGGCCTCTTCCAGGCAACCACGCGGCAGGATCAGATGATGCGCCCCGTCTTCCGAGCAGTTCACGATCCTGGGTTTGTCATGGGTGGATAGCCGCATCGCCTGGGCCCGGTAAAACTCCGGATTCTGAAATGCGGCGAGTCGCATCAACCGGTTGCGAAGCGATGGACTCAGGCTGGCCTTCGCGAGGTAAATCCGATCACCCAGCACCAAAGGTAGGGTCGCCGAAAACGGACCGGTGACCGGTTCGGCTTTCTTCCCGGACGGAGGGGCGGTCCATGGCTCCAGGGAAAACTCATCGTCCTGCTCGACTGAGCGCACCCCCAAGAGTCGACCCGGCGGCTCCGCTTGCTCGACGAACGATTCCAAGTCGGCCCGCGAAATCCTCCGTATTCCGGCAAGGTAAGCCCACTGATCCCTGATGGGACGAAAATCCGCATCCACAAAGACGCTGTTTCCCTCCCGCCGGGCAGAGGCCTGCAAGGGCAACGCAATCAAATTTCCAAACCCGCCACGAGGCATGGTGTCCTGATTCGGAAAGAAGCGATCGTAGGATTGAAACCCGGTTTCCGGTCGGCGTTTCATCGTTTCGGTCAGCAAAAAGGCGCCAAGGCGGCGGGCCACACAGGCCGAAACCGGTTCCGCGAAGAACAACCAGACATGCCCACCGTTTCCCGAGCGAGACCGCTCCAGCGCGGCGGGAACTCCCATTGCGTCACACGTCTCCAAGTAGGCCCGGGTATCTTCGCGCCAGTCTTCCTTGTCGAAATCCACCGCCAAAAACCAGCAGGTCTCATCTTCCAACATCGGGTAAACGCCCATCACAAACGGCTTCCCGGTGGCATCCCGACCGGACAAGTGCCAGCGCACCGTCTCTTCGGTGACGGGGAGAAACTGGCGTTGCTGGCAGTCGGCGCATTTCACCCGCGGCTTTTCGCAAACCCCGGGAACCCACTCATTAGAGCAGGCCGGGGCGTATCCGGCGCGCCCGGTCTTTCGGCTTTCGAAGCGACGCGGGTAAACATCTTCTCGTCCCCGGAAGAGCCGGCGAAACAGGCCGATTTTTGCTTCCGGAGGAGAGCGATGATGGACCGCAAGCGTCGCCGTCATGAACGACGTTGCCCGTGAGGTCACCGCGAATCAAGTTGCCAATTGCCCCTCTTCATCGCGGTAGAGCCCTTCCCGCTGAACAAAGTCATCGACCGCCGGATCGAGAAACTCTCTCGCACCTTCCGGTGACTGGCGAATGGCGGAGGCGCTGGCGGGGTGGGTGTGCCGGAGGAGATGATGACGAAATCCGGGCTTGGCGACGACCTCCGAACCTCTGGGAAACACCACGAAGGTCAACAAGGCGGCGAGGACATCCGGTTTGGCCCAGGTTTCGAGAACGTCCCACTGATCGCTGCCTAAAATCCAAAAGAGCTCCGCCTCCGGATGCTCCCTGGCAAACCACTCCGCCGTTTGCCAGGAATAACTGGGTTCGGGACGATTCAACTCGAGCTCACAACCTTGCGCCCATGGGAAGTGTTGAGTTGCGAGCCGAATCATTTCGCTGCGCTGAAGATCACTGGCACCGGGGGCCTTTTCTTTGTGGGGACTTTGCCGACAGGGGATGAAGAAAACGGTGTTGAGTTGGAGTTCCTCCGCAGCTCGTTCAGCCAGCATGGTATGACCAAGGTGAATGGGATCGAAACTACCGCCGAAGAGCGCAATTCTGTTCATGATGATGAAGGTGGGAATGGAAATATCTTCACAAGAGGAGATTTTCTGTGGCTTTGGAATTTATGGCTAGTTTTTACACAGATTGATTTTCGAGCTTGAACCGCATGTCCAACCAATTAAGGTCGCGGTCCGCCATGCGTCTATTCGTTCCGAAAGAAAACCAGAAAAAGGAGACTCGAGCTGCCATGACGCCGGAAACGGCTCGGAAGCTAGTTGATCTCGGCCTCGAGGTTCATTTTGAATCTGGTCTGGGAGGAACTTCTGATTTTCTCGATGACCAATATGCAGCGGTTGGAGCGATCCTACAGAATCGGGCAGATGGCATCAAGGAAGCGGATGTGGTGTTCCGCGTGTCTCCCCCCGAGCTGGACGAAATCAGGGCCATGAAGCGCGGCGCGATGCTGGTCGGCTTTCTCAATCCCTTCCACGTTCATCTCGGCGAAGGTGCCGCTCCCACGGAGACCCCGGAGAAAGCTCGGATTGACGCCTTGGTCGCTGCTGGGATTACCGGAGTGAGTCTGGAAATGATGCCGCGCTCCACGTTGGCTCAAAAAATGGACGCAATCAGCTCGCAAGCCAACCTGGCCGGATACATGTCCGTGGTTTTGGCGGCCGAGCGGCTGAACAAAATTTTACCGATGATGATGACGCCCGCCGGGACGATTTCTCCGGCCAAGGTTTTTGTCATTGGGATCGGCGTCGCCGGATTGCAAGCCATCGCCACAGCGAAACGGTTAGGCGCTCGCGTCACCGCGTTCGACACTCGAGCAGAAGCGCTGGAACAGGCGGAATCTCTGGGGGCAAAGGCATTACGGATCGATCTGGGGCAAACCGGGGCCACGGATCAGGGTTACGCCAAGGAACTGACGGCTGAACAACTGGAGAAGCAGCGCGTGGAGCAGGGGAAAGTTTGTGCCCAGAGCGATATCGTGGTCTGCACCGCGAAACTGTTTGGAAGAAAGGCCCCTCTTTTGGTGAAAGCCGACGTGGTCGAAGGAATGAAC
>CAYGQD010000016.1:0-57742 GCA_964351855.1 uncultured Verrucomicrobiales bacterium | reverse complement strand
AGTCGTTCCACCCTTCAGAGCATTGAGAAAGGCTCGCCCAGTGTTTCGATGGGCAACCTGCTTCAGGTGTTAGTCGTGCTGGGGCTTGAAAAAGACTTTCCCAATCTGGCCTCGGCTGATCCTCTGGGTCGGAAGCTGGAAGATGCTCGACTTACCGATGTCCGACAGCGGGCTCCGAAGCGCAAGAAGGAGGATGTATGAGCAGGGAGATCGAGGTGTGGGCAGACTGGCGGGAGCTTGGGGACGCCTCCTACATGGGGAACCTCAGAGCCTCGGAAGCCCGGGGCAGGGAAGTGTTCGCGTTTGAGTATGACCGCGACTGGTTGAAGGGGGAATCCTTCCGTGATCTGGATCCGGATCTGCAACTCTATGAAGGACCGCAATATCTCGACGCCGAGGATCGTCCCAATTTCGGATTGTTTCTCGACTCATCCCCGGACCGGTGGGGGCGGCTGCTGATGAAGCGGAGAGAGGCAGTAAGGGCTCGATCAGAAGAGCGAGCCGAAAGACGGCTGCGGGAGATCGATTTTCTTCTGGGAGTCCACGATGAGCAGAGGGTGGGGGGCTTGCGCTTTCGGGACCCTGTCGCCGGGAATGAATGGCAATGCGACGATCCTTCCATGGTGACCCCGCCCTGGACGTCTCTCCGTGAACTCGAAAACGCGAGTTGGCAGCTGCAGAGGGATGATGTCGAGCAGGATCCTGAATACCGGCAGTGGTTGAACCTACTGATGGCTCCGGGTTCCTCGCTGGGAGGTGCCCGCCCCAAGGCTGGCGTCAGGGATGGTCAGGGCGAGCTCTGGATCGCGAAGTTTCCCGGACGCAACGACGAGCGGGACATGGGTGCCTGGGAGATGGTGGCCCACGAACTCGCGAAACAGGCGGGACTTGATGTCGCCGAGGCCCGTATTGAGCACTTCGGAGGACGGCAACACACCTACCTGGTTCGTCGCTTCGATCGCACTCCCGGCACGCAGGGCAAAGAGCGGATTCATTTCGCTTCGGCGATGACCTTGCTCGGGTATACCGACGGGGCTGATCACACTGAAGGAGTCAGCTATCTCGAACTGGTGGAATTGCTGATCCGGCACGGAGCCGAGCCGGACCGTGACTTACGCGAATTGTGGCGCCGCATCCTGTTTTCGATCGCGATTCGGAATACCGATGACCACCTGCGAAACCATGGCTTCCTGCTCACCCCGAACGGATGGAGGCTTTCACCGGCCTTCGATCTTAACCCGAATCCGGACGGCCACGGGTTGAGTCTGAACATCACGGAAACCGACAATTCACTCGACTTTTCGGTGGCACTGGAAGTGGCGGAATATTTCCGTCTCGATGCACGTGAGGCAAACCGAATCCTCGATGAGGTGAAGCAGGTCGCATTCGGGTGGCGAGCTGTTGCGAACGACCTCGGCATCGCAAGGTCCGGGCAGGAGTCGATGGAGTCGGCGTTTCACTGGTGAATTCGATGACTCTCGTGTTCGAACCCCACCGGCCCTACCTGTAAGTCAGTGACTTATGGGGATTTTACTTCGCTGAAATTTGAAGCCTAGGGCAATTATAGGGCAATCTGGAAGTGAAAATCTACCCAGGATCTTCGGAAGCTTAAGAATACCACGGGATGAAGCCTTCGGAGGAGCAACTCCGATTGCAAACATCTCCTGAAATAAATGTAACCGTTCCTTCCTTGATCCGGCGTGTATTTTAGAACCAATGCCGGATTCGTCGAAAAACACCCCGAGCGAAGTCTTCGTCAGTGCCCTGACGAAGCATCAATCCGCCTTGCGTGGTTACTGTCATGCAGTGCTCGGTCATGGTGACGCGGCTGCCGAGGCACTGCAGCGCACTAATATCGTGCTCTGGAAGAAGTGTGGTGACTGGGATCCGGAGACGGAGTTTTTGCGCTGGGCGACGGCCGTGGCACGTTTCGAAGTGAAAGGGGTTCTCCGTGATCAGAAACGCGAGCGGAAGCGGCTGCTCTTTGATTCCGATGTTGCCGAGCAAATGATGGATGAAGCGGTGGAGGCTGTTCTCCCGACCTCGGAACGGCTTGATGCACTTGAGGTCTGCCTCGGGAAAGTGGACCCCGGGAAGCGGGATATCCTGTCGATGTTTTACTCCGAGGGAAAAACGATTCCCGAAATCTCCGCAGCGCAGGGGCGTGGTGAAAGCGCGATCAAGATTCTCTTAATGCGGGTTCGACAGGCTCTCGGGGAATGCATCGAATCGCAAATGACGAAAGGAACGGCAGGATGAGTGAGGGACAATTGGAAGAACTGCTTCTCGCTTTTTCGGCAGGAGAACTGGAAGAGGAACAGCGCGTTTCGTTGAATGAAATCCTGCGGAACGATCCGGAGGCTCGCGCGATGGTGGCGCGCTTTCTTGCGACCGACGCTCTACTCACCGATGTGCTCGAGGCAAAGGCGGCGGAAGGTGGATTCACCAGCCGGCAGCACCGGTGGTCACGAAGAGTCTGGATTCCGGCCGCAGCGGCCGCCGTCGCGACGTTTGCAGCCATCGCGCTGAATCTGTTCCTGCCCCGGGAAGAATTTGTAGCAGTCCTCGGTGGTGAAAAACTGCTGGTCGGACGCGTTCTCGAGATTCGGGAAGGGGAGGCCAAGATTCAGTTTCAGTCTGACGCCCTGCTCGCGGTCGAAGCGCCGACGAAGCTGGAGATTCTCGGGGAGAATGCGGCACGACTCTTCTACGGAGTCGCAACGGTTCGAGTCCCGGGTCCAATCAAGGGATTCGAACTGGAGACGCCGGCAAGGAAAGTCATCGATTTGGGAACCTCGTTCGGTGTCACGGTCGAGGAAACCGGACAGACGACGGTCACCGTGTTTGAGGGAGAAGTGGAAGTGGCGGACCTCGAGACACCGGAACGCCTTCTCGCGGGACGCGCCGTTCGAGTTAACCGGAAACAGGGCATGCCGAACGAGTCAGTTTCCTATGATTCCACCCCGTTCCTTCACACCTGGGAAAGCTCGTTCGGGATCGAGGCTCTTGAGGGCGATGTGCGATTTGCGCGTCCATTCGAACGGAAGTCCCCCGGAGGGGTGATTGACAGCGATGCACTGTTGCTGATTCCCGAACGAGAGGGGGTCCTGGTGGGCGCGAAGCAGGCACTCAATATCGTGAAATCCGGAACTCACCGAATTCCCTACTATTCGAAAAGCGAGATAGATCAGACGGGTAAAAAATGGATGGGAGAACCTGCACCGGAGGAGCTGCTTTCCGAGCCCGCCCGGGTCGACAGCTACCTGCTGCAATACAATCCCGGACTGCCTTCTCCTACGTCGAAAGACAAGCCCTTCGTGACAGAAATCCGGTTCGATCGCGACGTCATCGGAATCATTGCCCAGAAGGACCTTCTGGCAGCTTCGGATTCTCTGCTTGCGCTTGAGGGGGCTGACTTCAGTCAGCAGCGAAATCGTGGTGTCGCTCTTACCGACGAAATTGTCCTCAGTCCAGATCGTCGCACGATCCGTGTCGCCTTCGATGTCGAAGATGGGGTCGACCAGATTCGGGTCCTTGTCGCCTCTCATCTTTCTGGTGCTTCGGAGTAACCCGATGAAATCGCAGAATCACACCCGCCTCATCCTCGACCGGCGCCAATTTCTACGAGCGGCCGGAATCACCCTGGCGCTACCCGCTCTGGAATCTCTTCGCGGCCTGCAGGCTGAGGAATCGGATTCATCGCGCCGCCTCGTCTGCATCGGGAACGAGTTCGGAATGTATCCGGGAGCGTTCTGGCCGCAACAGCTGGACGCGAATTCTGAGCTTCCGCCGTTGCTGAAACCCCTGGAGCGCCACCGCGAAAATTTCACGATCTTCTCTCACCTCGACCACGGGCTGAAGGGCGGGCATCATGCGGTGCACACCTTCCTCACCGGGGTCAACAGCGCCGACGCTCGGGACATGCGCGAGGGCGGGATCAGCCTCGATCAGCGCGCCGCCGAATTTGTTGGCTCCCGGACTCGCTTTCCGGCTCTCACGATCGGTTCGCCGGACGGATTGCACGGCGGCTGCCAGATGAGCTGGACCCGCAGTGGCACCCGGGTCCCACCTGTTCCCGGCCCGCGCGAGTTGTTCCGGGCACTCTTCATCGACGACAGCACCGAAGCAAAGAAAAGGGCAGTCGACCGCATTCGTCTCCAGGGATCCATTCTTGATGCCGTTCTCGGCGAGGCCCATTCGCTCGAACGTCGCTTGAACCCGGCCGACCGGCAAAAGCTCGACGAGTATTTCACTTCGGTCCGGGACGTGGAGAACAAGCTCGTCCTCGATGAACAGTGGAGGAAGGTCCCCAAGCCGAAGCCACCGATCGAAGAGCCGGAAAATTTGGGTCTCGCCCAGGACTTGCCAATGATCTACGACCTCATCGCGCTCGCCCTGCAGACCGATTCGACCCGCATCGCGACCTTGGAACTTGGCGGCAGCTTCGTAGCGCGCGACATCGGGATCGACGAGGACTACCACAGTCTTTCCCACCACGGGAAACTGCCGGAGAAAATCGATCTCCTCCTCCAGATCGAGCGCTACCAGGTCGAACAGTTCGCCCGCTTCCTCGACCAGCTCGAGGCCAAGTCGCTGCTCGACAGCACCATGACTCTCTTCGGCAGCGGGATGGGCAACGCGAACTCTCACGTCAACAGCGACCTGCCGATCCTCCTCGCCGGCGGCGGGTTCCGGCACGGCGAGCACAGGATTTTTCCGGAGAATACGCACCAGCGCGTGCCCCTGTGCAATCTCTACCTTACCCTGCTCCAACGATTCGGTGTCGAGACGGATTTCTTCGGCACCAGTAGCGGCACGCTCACCGGTTTTGCATGAGAAATCGAATTATCATCATCGCCTGCGGCCTCGTCGCGACTGCGCAGGCAGAGGAACCCGCGAACGTCCTTGAGCCGTTCCTGCAGAACTACTGCGTCAGTTGCCACGACGAGAACGAGCAGAAGGGCGACCGGCGTTTTGACATCCTGCCGGCTGCGATCGACAGCACCAACACGCTCGCCGATTACCAGGACATTCTCGATCAGCTGAACCTTTCTGAGATGCCTCCCCGAAAGGCGGAGAAACACCCAACCGATGAGGAGCGCAGGCAGGTCATCGCATCGCTCACTGACACGATCGACAACTACCGACAAACCCGTAAAGGTGCTCGGCCGCAGACGGTCCTGCGCCGGCTCAACGCCCGTGAGTATCGGAACACCCTTCGAGACTTGCTCCACCTCGACATGACCATGTTCGACCCGACGACGAGCTTTCCGAAGGATCAAACCGTCCATCACCTCGACAACGTCGGCAGCGCGCTCGTCACCTCCGGCCACCTTCTCGCCCGCTACCTCGAGGCCGCCGAACAGGCGATCGACAAGGCCCTGCTCGCCCCCGAAAAACCGCCCGTGCAAAAGTGGGCCTTCACGGACAATTTCAAGCAGCAGAGTGAGATCGACCAGGTCCACAGGCGGACCTCCAAGTTCGAGTGGCTGACTCTCTACGAGGTGGTCGATTCGGAAAAACACGAGGGCGCCTACGCGGCGATCGAGGACTTCGCGGAAGGCGTTCCCGCCGACGGTTTCTACAAAATCCGCTTCGAAGCGGAGGCGCTGAACCGGATTCATCCCTACGACCAGGACTACCTGGGGATGGATCCCGACGAACCCTTCCGGCTCGGGATCGTCCCGGGCGACCGCAGCGTCGGACAGCTCTACATGCCCCAAACGATCGAGCCGCTCCTCGCGGAGGTCGAACTCTCCGATGATCGCCAATGGTATGAGGCGCATGTCTGGCTCGATGAAGGCTACACCCCGCGCTTCACTTTCCTCAACGGCCTCCTCGATGCGCGCAAGCTGTTCTTCCTGTTGCCAAAGCGCTACCCCGAGCGGTATCCGAAGGAAGCGCAGAAAGGGATTGTCGCAGGCCGTCGCGTCACCATCCAGCAGGGCAAGCTTCCGCAGATCCGCATCCACGAGATCGAGGTCGTGGGCCCCTACTACAACGAGTGGCCGACTCCTTCCCAGAAGGCGCTCCTCGGCGAAAATGCTGAATCGATTCTCAGCAGCGGCGAGATTCCCGACGTCCGGCCTCTGCTTCGCGAGTTCCTGACACGCGCCTATCGACGACCCGCCACCGACGACGATATCGACCGGATCGCACGCGTTATCGAAACCCGCAAGAACGCGGGGCGCACTCCACTCGAAGCCTATGGCGATGGACTCATGGCAGCACTGTGCTCGCCGCAGTTTCTCTACCTTGAGGAAGGCAACGAACTTTACTCCCACGCTCTCGCCGCGCGGCTTTCCTACTTTCTCTGGTCCTCGATGCCGGATGAGGCCCTGCTTTCGCTCGCCTCGAACAACGAACTCCGCGATCCGGGAACGCTCGAGGCACAGGTCAGGCGCATGCTGGCCGATCCGAAGTCGGATGCCTTCCTCGACGGTTTCCTTGACAGCTGGCTGAACCTGCGCACCCTCGGTTCAGCTCCACCTGATCGGGGGAAATTTCGGGAATATTATCAATACGATCTCGAAACAGCGATGCGGGAGGAGACGCGCCGTTTCACCCGTCACCTGATCGAGGAGAACCTGGAGATTTCGCATTTCCTTCACTCCGACTTCACCTTCGTGAACCGGCCGCTCGCCCGACTTTACGGCATCGAGCCGCCCGCAAAGCCCGGCTTTCACAAGCGCGCTCTGCCGAACCGCTATCGGGGCGGGGTTTTCGGCCAGGCCAGCGTCCTCACCGCGACCGCCAACGGCATCGACACCTCGCCCGTGGTCCGCGGCATCTGGGTGCTGGAAAATATTCTGGGCGATCCACCGATTCCGCCGCCGCCCGATGTCGAACCTCTCGAGCCGGATGTTCGCGGCGCCACCACGATCCGCGATCAGCTCGAGAAACATCGTAACGTCGCGACCTGCTACGACTGCCACAGGGAGATCGACCCGCTCGGATTCGCTCTCGAAAATTTCGATCCCATCGGCCGCTGGCGAGGAACCTACGGCAACAAAACGAAGGTGGACGCGTCCGGCGAACTTCCCAACGGCGAGACCTTTGAGGACATCCGCGGGCTCAAGGAACTCCTGCTCGAAAAGCGACCGCAGTTCGCAAGAGCGTTGACAGAGAAGTTGCTTGCCTACGCCCTCGGGCGCGAACTGACGGTCCACGACCGTCCCCAGATCGATGCACTCGTGAACTCCGCCGGGGGCTTTCGCGATCTCATCGTCTCGGTGGTGCAGAGCCCGACCTTCCGCTCGAATGGTGAGCCTACCCTTGCGAGCGCGGCGATAAACGACCCTGCGAAGTAAACCCTTTCCCCTGAATTATATGAAAACCCGAACCGTTCTTTTCGTCGTAGCCATCCTTGCAATCGGCTCCGCGATGGCAGCGGAAAAGCCGAACATCATCCTTATCATGCTGGATGATCTCGGCTACGCGGACATCAGTCCTTATGGCCAGACGAAGATCGAGACGCCCCACCTCTCGCGGATGGCTGAAGGCGGCCTGACATTCACCCAATTCTACGCCGGTGTCTCCGTCTGCGCGCCGAGCCGTTCCTCGCTCATGGAAGGGCTGCACACTGGTCACTGTTACATCCGCAATAACAAGCAGCTGGGAGAGCGCAACGGCCAATGGCCCATCCCCGCCGATACGGTGATCATACCGAAGGCGCTGAAGGAAGCCGGCTACGCGACCGGCATGATCGGCAAATGGGGGCTCGGCAATCCTGGCACCTCCGGCGATCCGCTCCTGCACGGCTGGGACTTCTACTACGGCTACACCGATCAGGTCCTTGCTCACAATTACTTTCCGGATCACCTTCTCAAGAATGGCGTGAAAGTCCCCCTCGACAACGAGCCGGTCTGGCTGCCGGAGAAATTCGACGGACTCGGCAGCTACACGCCCGACCCGAAGGAATACTCGCACGATTACCTCATGGAGGAGACGCTCCGCTTCATCGAGGAGAAGGCGGGCACCCCTTTCTTTCTCTACCTGCCCTACACGATCCCGCACGACAATGGTGAGCAGAGTGAGGAAAACCGCTTCGAGGTTCCGAGCCAGGGCTTCTACGCCGACAAGCCGTGGACGAAGCAGCAAAAAGACTATGCCGCGATGATCACCTACATGGATGAAGGGATCGGTGAGATCCTCGCCGCGGTCGCAGCGGCGGGCATCGCGGAAGACACCCTCGTCCTCTTCTGCTCCGACAACGGCCCCCTGAAGAAGCATTCGGTCACAGAGTTCTTCGACAGCAACGGCCCGTTCCAGGGTGGCAAGCGGGATCTCTATGAGGGCGGTATTCGTTCGCCGCTAATCGCCTGGTGGCCCGGCGTGGTCGAAGCCAGCACGAATTCCGATCACATCTGCGCGGCCTGGGATATCTTCCCGACCTTCTGCGATTTGGCGGGTGTGGCGGTTCCGGACGGACTCGACGGTCTTTCCCTTCTCCCCACCTTGACGGGGGAAGGGGAGCAGGCGAAACACGAATCCCTCTACTGGGAATTTCACACAAACAATGCCGTGCAGGCTGTCCGCCTCGGTGACTGGAAAGGGATCCGATTTAACACAGGCGTCGATGCCGAAGCACCGATTCGATTGTTCAACTTGCCCGACGATGTCGGCGAAACGAAGGACGTCGCGGCGAAACATCCCGACGTGGTCTCGCGTATCGCCCATATCATGGAGGCGGCGCACGTGCCGTCCAAGCTCTTTCCGTTTGCGCGGGAGAAGAAGTAGATTATTAGCGAGTTTGGATCAAGAAATCCGGTTTTAGAGGGCAGTAATGAATTCGGAAAAGAAGACGAAGAGAAAGTCACCGCGAAGGCATGGGAATTTCTTCAGGTCATCGCAGAACCGAAATCGAAGTGACCGGCGTAGTGACTGTCGTCTTCTCTTTGATCAAACGTTCCAGCAGCATTCCCCAGGAACCGGGATCGGTTCGGATCCGGTCGTTGCGGGCATTTGCGATGAGGAAGGTGATCAATTTTTCGAGGGCCTCCTCGTGATGCACCGGTCCAAGCAACTCCCGGTGACCAGGCAGGCGTCGTTCGAGTAGCAAGAGGGCCTCCAGGGTTGAGCTGGTGTTGAACACCCCTTTCTCGACGAGGTCCCGGTTCCGGGTTTCAAATCCGATCCGCAAGGCGGATAGAACCTTGTCGCGATCCGGATCGTCCGGTTCCATCACCCCGGCGAGACAGGCCAGGGCCCGAAGCATGATGTAGTGATAGGCGGGCATCGCGTTGTGGGGATCGATCCAGCGTCCCTTCATCGGTCCCGAGTCGAGTTGTCCCGGAATCACGCCGAGGAGGGCTTTCTTTTTCGCCGCCTCGAAATACCGCTTCTCCCCGGTGACACGATACACCTCCGCGAGAAGATAAACGCTGAAGCTGTTGTAGTTCCAGTTGGGAACGAGGGAACGGCTGGCGGCCCAATCAGCGGCCTTCTTTGCTCCCGTCAGATAAGCCTCGTCCTTGGTGACTTCGTAGAGATGAAGAACGGCTACCCCGGAGACACCGTTGTCGAACTGAAGACCTCCATCATCCATGTCGAAATCTTCGATGAACCATCCATTGTGAAGCACCTCTTCGAGCTTTCCTTCGCGTTCCGCTTTGGCTAGGGCGCGGTCGGCGATCTGGAAAACCTTTCCTTCTCCACCACGCCGGGCCGGAAACGGGAACAGTCCCGCGCCCGCCTGCTCCTGAGTCCAGAGAAGGTAGTCGCCGCACTCGCGAGCGAGTTTGAGAAGTTCATCAGCGCCGTCACATCCCGCCTCCGAGGCAGCGAGACATCCGGTCAGAACGGAAGCCGGGGTCCGAAGTTTGTGGTTCACCTTTCCGGGATCCTCACCGATTTCCCATGGCATTCCCCTGCGCATTTTCCGCAGGATGGGGTCGAACCCTCGTCGCAATTCGTCCGGCCCGGGTTTCTTGACCTCCGTCGGGACAGGCATGAATTCATCAGGGACCTCGGGCCTTCCCGCTTTGTCTCCTAGGGACCGCTTCGCTTCCTTGACGAGCCGTTCGACCGCAACGACATCATCGCTGTTCATGGCTTCAAAGAGAGCCTGTTCCAGTTTGCTCTGAGCGGAAAGGGTGAATGGAAGCAAAGTGCCGACAAAAATCGCGAGGCATGTTGTGGGGATAGGAATCGGTTTTGTCATCGACAGGAAAGACGGCGTTGAGCTGTTCCGCGTTACGCTCGAGCGATCACCTGACTCTTTCCGCTGCGGGAGATCACTGGTTTCCGAAAGATGCGCTCGCCCGCGACCGAAAAACCTATTAGGAAACCGGTAAGCTTCCCGGCGAATAGAAGCCGCAAATTGATCTCGGGTGCATCCACTTCCCTCCCCTCCTGTCAAATTCTTTGGGAGCACCAACGGGAAACCGCATCGGCAGTTCGTGCGCTCAGACTCCGGCGAATTGCGGAATAGCCTTTCGGGCTATGCAAAATAGGCTCGAAAGTGCAGGCGACATGGCCCTCTCTTTCGGCCATTGTTGAAACTGTGAAACGTAACCTGCTGACTGTAATCGCCGGATTTTTAGGGCTAACCGCCACGTCCCTTTCCGTCTGGGCCACCCCCATCATCACCACCGAAGCCCTCGTCGCCGCAGTGCGCGATGGTGCCGAAGGAAGCATCATCGAGATCGGTCCCGGCACCTTTGAACTGAACGCGCCGCTGGAACCGAAGGCCGGGATGACCCTGAAAGGGGCCGGGATGGATGAGACGGTTTTGACGCCCGTGGCAAGTTGGAATCCGTCGACCGATTCCCTGCCCGATCCCGAGGTCAAGACGAAGGGACTCGATTCCTACGCCTATCTGATTCGCCTCCAGGATAAAGCGGCGGGCATCACCATCTCCCATTTGACCTTGCGTGGCCCGCAGGTCCATGGCGCGATTTACGGGTTCGGGAACGAACAGCTGCACCTCCATCACCTGCGGATTCAAGACGTTCTCTGGTCCGGCATCCGCACCTTGTCGATGAAACATGCCAAGATCCATGATTGCGAATTCATCGATGCCGGTGGGCGCTGGAAGCGCGGAGGAATCCCCGGTGAAAGCGGCGGGATTTCCGGCGGGGCGATCTTTACGATCTGGATGGCGGACAGTGAGATCCACAATAACCGCTTCTCCCGGACGATCATGGATAAACCTCGCGCTCACTTCGGCATCAAGGGGCGTCAGGGAAAACGTAGCCGCATCCATCACAACACCATCGGCGTGAACTTTTCGATCGAGTTTCCGTTTGAGGGCGACGAGGACATGGAGATCGACCACAACATCTGTCACGGCGTCATTTCGATCCCCAAATATGCAGGCGGAAAGGTCCCGGAAAGCGGCCGCACTTTTCACATCCATCACAACTATTTTACAACCAGCTATGCCATCGAGTTTGTGCGCAACGGCGTGGAGATCCACCACAACGTGTTCGACTTTGATGTGGCCAGCGATGGCGGCAATCTCATCTCCGGTTTCGGGAAAGCGCCCGCTCAAGGACCGGCCAGCTTTCACAATAACCTCGTCAGTAATCCGGGCCGCGGCGTCATCTGGATCAACGAGCCGTATGACAACCTCGTGGTTCGTAATAATCACATCATCACCCGGACCACCGCCACGCCACGCAAGGAAGGACTCTTCGGGCTGAACGAGAAGAGCGATTTCAGCACCATCCAAATCACTGATAACATCATCGAATGTGAGGGGCTGGCCCGCCCCTTATTGCGCAAGGACGAAAGTTACGGGGCCACGATCCGGAACAACCGGCTTAACAATGTCTCAGACACGGACCGCTACGAGAATCCCCAGACCGACGCCAAGCCCGGGCCGGAGGAGCCCCTATCCTTCCAGTGCGGCGTCAATGGAGAACTGACGGTGGACGGTTGGGAAACACGACCGACGAAATCCAACTGATCGGAATCGATCCCCTTAAGTGCCGGGTGTATCTCAGCCGTTGAACGGTATTAGAGACCCGGTTCCGGCTCACCCAGCGCTTCGATCAAGCCATCCCAATCGATTTCCTCATCCAACATCGGTCCCAGCATTTCCAGCAGCGGAGTGGGTTCATCACTGAGGTAGGCGACGCCTTCTTTCAGACCGCCGCGCAGATGGTAACCCGTCGGATCGATCACGCCCATGCCTTCATCGGCTTGAGCTCCCAGCATCATTCCCACCATGGGATCCCAATCGCTTCGATCCAGCGTGGTCACCGCGTAAGTCCGCACGAATTTGGGACCTGCACTGGTGAGCGCTACGGGTCCATGATAGAACGTGCTTTTGAACGCGGGGCCATCTTCTTCCCCCGCCAAATTCAGCTTCGCTTCAGTCATCAGGAAAGAGGGTTTCGATCAAGGGTCAACTCAAAATCCGTGACAACGAAATGGTGAAATGTCCCTCGAACGACTTTAAAGTCGGCTATCTCTCACGAAGAAAGTGCCACCAGAGTGGGGATGGCTCAGACAGATGCATCGCGACTTTTTGAAACGGGCATTTTTCTATTTCGGAGTGAGGTTTCTCTCCGGTATCGCTACGTATCTCACCTCCGCGCCCTTGGGGACGGCGCTATCATTACTTCGGTAAAGTTTGCGAGGGATTTTCGACCTGCGCCAAGACGGGATTGAGCGGAGTATAGCGAGCTACATGAGCTGAATCCCAACGCTGGCGCTGGTCGAAAAGACAAGCAAACTACCGAAGTAATGATAGCGCTGTTCCTTAGCCATTGGGATTCTGATCCTTGCCTTTTTTGCTCTCATCGTGGATTTGACGATTTTAGATTTCAGGGATACCCGATTCATCTGCCCGAGATGTGGATATCGATTCTATTATCGATCGTTGTTCAGTGGTTCGACCCAATCCGGTTCTTGCAGACACTGTGGATTGCGGAAGTGGAGACCGGCAAAATGGGATACGCGTTAGGACCGAACATCTGGTGCCTCCTTCCGCCCGGAAAAAACCGACCAGATAATCAGCGCATGCCCAATCACCGACGGAATCGCGATCACGGACATGATCACCGGAAGCGCCTGATGGTCGAAATCAGGTCGAGTGACAATCATGCGAAGAAACACCTGCTGCCCCACCATCACCACCAAAACGATCAAACAACCTAACAGCGCCATCATCGCTGGGCCGCGCACCCGCGAGAGATTGATCAGAGCAATGACGATTCCGAAGATAAAGACCAGTCCGTAAAGGAGGGGGCCCAGGAAATTCAGGATTTGTGAGAAAGGGGAGACGCTCATCCGCAGACCCTACTCTGGATTCCAAACCGGACACAATTCCGAAATGAATCATCCAAAATCCCGCGATTCATTTTTTGTCCGAACAATCGACACCCGCCCGGGGAGTTCCCTCCATCACTGATCCAGTCTCCTCACTTCTCGTCCGGCACAAACTCGCAATCTTCCTTTCGGCCGAACGCAAATCCCCATTCCGGTTTTCGATGGGTAACCTCATGTCGCCCATGAACGAGCTGTGCCGCCAAGTCCAGGCAGTTGGGGAAGCTGTTCTGGTCTGCCCAGGATTCTTCCAGAATCATGTTTCCCACACACGTCGTGATGAACAACGAGGAGGGCTCTTCGTTGACCTGCAGGATCGCCACTTCGCCAATGACTTCGTTCCCGGCCAGAGCGAGAAGGTTGATCCGACGCGCATTCGTCGACCGGCCCAGCAAATGGCATCCGCGTCGCTTGGCCCATTGTTGGATGGGAGCCACATTCTCCACGTGCATCTCATCCCCCATTTCCGTGGGCAGCAGATGACCTCCGCGTTCGACACTCCTGATGCTTGGCCATGCGATGCAGTGTTCGTCATCTCAAGGATTTCCGGCGACGCGACGACGGTACCAACACCTCGGCCACGACCATATTCGTCCAGCACATTGAATATCCACGTCGCGGGATTGCGCCTGACGAAGTCACCCAGTTCAAAATTCGCACTAGGCTCAGGTTCCATCACGAAGGCCCGGGGTGCTTTCGAAAAATCGTGCGGTCGTCCACGTTGTTTGACTTCTCACTGTTTCGCTTCGCAGGGTTGATTGATACAGTACTTTCCCCGCCTGGAAACGCTGTTCGGAGCTTTGTGGGGAAGCTCATCGCCGCCCCGAGCCATCGTTCCCACACGGAAACCCGATTTATCGACCGCACCGAGGAGGCCATTGATCTCGATGGAGCGAACTTGAGATTCTGAGAAGGCCCTTGGCGAACCTCAAACGATGACGAACGAAGCGCGATTACTTCTTCGGATCCGTTTTCGGCTTCTGCTTGTTGGCAATCGAGCGCTGCTTTTTTGATTCTTCGGAATCCGTCTTCGTTTGCTTTTGTGCTTTATCCTTCTGCTTGGATTTTGGAGATTTGTCGCCCATGATGGTTGGTAGGATTGGAGGGTTGGTTAGGTGAGTTCTTTCCAGAAAACGGAATGGATTCCGATTCACAAACTCAAAGCATCGAAACGTCGAAAGGAATTTAAGACCAACCCGCGCCAATATAGAAAACCTAGAAAGCGCAAAGTTAGGTTGAAATATCGCTTCGGAACGATCCGACGTCCCGAGCATAGGCGATCAGACCTTCCTCACCAACCTAAATCGAAACTTTCGCTCGTTTGCCCGATGGTCGGATGGAGGTTGCTTATTTGGCGGACTGGCTTTTACTGACAAATGCCTCAATCAGAGAGGATGCCTTCTTGACCCCGGCACCCCACCCCCTACGCATCGCTTTTCTCGGCGATTACTTGCCGCGATTGTGTGGGATCGCGACCTTCACCCACGATCTTTGTGAAGCCGTCGCCGACGCCGCACCTGATTCGAACTGTTTCGTCGGAGCGGTCAATGATCGCAGCGAGGGATACGATTACCCGCCCCGGGTTCAGTTTGAGCTCCAAGAAAAGGACCTGGATTCTTATCAGCGAGCGGCGGACTTCCTGAACCTGAATAACGCGGATGTGCTCTGCGTGCAGCATGAGTTCGGCATCTACGGCGGCCCGGCCGGGAGTCATGTGTTAGGGCTCTTGAAAGAGGTGCGGATGCCGGTGGTGACCACCCTGCATACCGTGTTACAAGAGCCGAACGCTGCCCAACGCAAGGTGATGGAGGGATTGGCGAATCGTAGCGATCGCCTGGTCGTGATGGCGCAGAAAGGGGCAGAGATCCTGCGGGAAACGTATCGAGTTCCCGAAGCGAAGATCGATATCATCCACCATGGAATCCCCGATGTAGAGTTCGTAGAATCGAGTTTTTACAAGGCTCAATTTGGGGTGGAAGGGCGACAGGTCTTGCTGACCTTCGGACTGATCGGTCCGGGAAAAGGGATCGAATACGCCATCGAGGCACTTCCGGAAATCGTGAAGCAGCATCCCAATGTCGTCTATCTGGTGCTCGGGGCGACGCACCCACAGTTGCTGAAAAACGAAGGGGAACGCTATCGCCTCACCCTGAAGCGACTGGCCGAGAATCTCGGAGTGAGGGATCACGTCATCTTTCACAATCGATTCGTCTCGCTCGAAGATTTGAAAGAATTCATTGGCGCGGCGGATATTTACCTAACGCCGTATCTTAACGAAGCGCAGATCACGTCCGGCGCATTGGCCTACGTCTTCGGAGCGGGCAAGGCGATTGTTTCGACACCGTATTGGCATGCGCAAGAGTTGCTCGCTGATGAGCGCGGAGTTCTCGTCCCATTTCGCGATCCCGGCGCAATCGCGAAGGGCGTCTGTGGCCTGCTCGATGACCCTGAACGGATGGAAAAAATCCGCCGAGATACCTACGCGATGGGACGCGAAATGATCTGGCCGGCCGTGGCGAAACGGTATCTGGAATCGTTCGAACACGCTCGCGCGGATCACAAAACGCCTTCGAAAACCGCCTTCGCCGGGTGGACGCTCAAGGGTCGGCCTCAGGCGTTGCCGCCGCGGCGTCTCGATCACATTGTCAGGATGACCGACGGAACCGGCATCTTTCAACACGCCATTTTCAACGTGCCGAACTTTCACGAAGGCTACTGCACGGATGATAACGCCCGGGCCTTTATTCTCTGCAATTTACTGGATGAGCTGGGCCACCAGCCGCCTTCCATCAGCCTGAATAAGCTGGCCACCAGCTACCTGGCGTTTCTCGCCGCAGCCTTCGATTACGAAAGCGGGCGATTCCGCAATTTCATGAGCCACGGACGCCAGTGGCTGGAGTCCACCGGCAGTGAGGACAGCCACGGACGCGCCTTGTGGGCTGCCGGCACCGGAGCGGGCCGATCACGAGATGACGGCCATCGCAACCTTTCCGCGCAACTCTTTGAACGTGGCCTCAGCTCCGTCCGGTCGTTCACCTCGCCCAGAGCGTGGGCGTTTACCCTGCTCGGTCTTCACGAATATCTGCGACGCTTTCCCGGCAATGCGGAGACCGACAAGATGCGCTCAAAGCTAACGGAGAAACTGGTTCGTGGCTGGAAGGCAACCAGTAGCGAAGAATGGCCATGGTTCGAAGAAAGCCTCTCCTATGATAACGCCCGGATCAGTCAGGCGCTCATTCTCAGCGGCCAATGGATGCCGAATCCGGAGGCGCTCGAAATCGGGCTTAAGTCCCTCCGCTGGCTCGCTTCCCTCCAAACCACCACGAGCGGGTGTTTCCGCCCCATCGGTAGCAACGGATTCTATTCACGCGGAGGTGAACGCGCCCAATTTGATCAACAACCCGTCGAAGCTCAAGCCATGGTCGCCGCCTCTCATGAAGCCTTTCGCGCGACCCAGGATGAAGCCTGGACCGAAGAGGCCAAGCGAGCGTTCGAATGGTTTCTCGGTCGAAACGACCTAGGCGTTCCGCTTTATGATTTTACAACCGGTGGCTGTAGCGATGGCCTTCACCAAGATCGCGTGAACGAAAATCAAGGGGCCGAATCCACCCTCGCGTTCCACCTGGCTCTCGCCGAAATGAGCAGTGCCCAGGAACTCATCTCTCATCCTTTTCCTGCTTCTACCACCCCGCCCAATTTGTGACCCATCCCATCCGTATTCATCGCCATGAAGTTACTGTTCTCCCCGAGAGCGCTCGCGTCATCATCCGTCCCTTTATACCAAGTGACGATCACTATATCGCCGAAATCATTGGCCGGGCGCTCGCCCTCTCCGAAGAAGAGGTGTCCTGTCAACTGAGCGTGGTGCGTCGTGAGTTTGTCGATCGCCATTATGATATCGAAACCGTCCTTCTGGCTCACTATGCCAAGGTCAAGCATCTCATCACCGCCGCCTCTCCGTTAACCCGCGATCTCCAGTTACTGATCGGCGCGCTCTTTTCCGGCGAATATGCCTTGGAATCAGCTGCCATCTTTAACCCCTCCATGGTTCCTCACCCGGACCAAAGCAACGCCCCGAAAGGCGGCATGCGCTTCATCATGAGCCTGCGGGCGACTGGTGAAGGCCACATTTCATCGATCGAGTTTCGCGCCGGAACGATCGAACCCGGCGGCCATATTGATCTCGACCCGGTTTCCCGGTTTGTGACTGAACCGGAAATCATTCCTGATCCCACCTATCATAAAAGGCGTTTTCTAATTAAACTCCACGAAATGGGCGTTGATGACGACCCGGCGAATCGGGTTCTCGCATCGCTTGGGGATCGGTTCACGAGGAGTGATCTCAATCAAAGTGTCGCAGCGGTTCATGACCAGACGCAGCCCCCCACTCACGAGTTGAATCATACCCTCGACTGCATCCAATGGTTGGCAGACTCTAACTACGAGCTGCGATTCTCCGAAGACCTTCACATCAGCGAACGCATCATTTTCCCCGTTTCCCCGAACGAATCCAATGGCATCGAAGACGCCCGCTTCGTTCGTTTCGTGGATGACGATGACTCGGTAACCTACTTTGCCACGTACACCGCTTACAACGGCCACGACATCCTTCCGCAATTGATCGAGACTACGGATTTTTTGCACTTTAATATCCTCACCTTGAACGGAGACGCGGTGCAGAATAAAGGCATGGCCTTGTTTCCCCGGCGGATCGGAGGGCGCTATGCCATGCTCTCCCGGCAGGACAACGAGAACCTGTTTCTGATGTTTTCCGACAGCCCGCATCACTGGACCCATCCGGAAATCATCATGCGCCCGTCCGCGATGTGGGAAGCCGTCAAGATTGGCAACTGTGGCTCACCGATCGAAACCGAAGCCGGTTGGCTCGTCATCACCCACGGTGTAGGGCCCATGAGAAAGTACTGTATCGGGGCCGTGCTCCTTGATCTGGAGGATCCCAGAAAAATCATCGGCCGCCTCCCCGAACCGCTCTTGAGCCCGGAAGGGAATGAGCGGGAAGGCTACGTGCCGAATGTCGTCTACAGCTGTGGTTCGATGCTGCACGGCCGGAACCTGATTCTTCCCTTTGCGGTCAGTGATCATGCATCGGCCATTGCCACCGTCTCGCTGGATGATCTTTTGGCGGCGTTGTTGGAAAATACCGAACCCATTCCCTGCTCAGTGCAATAACATTATGGCCACTTACACCTACGAAACGATCCCCGATGAAGGCGCACCAACCAAGCGCTTTGAGATTCAACAAAGCATGAAGGAAGATGCCCTGGTCACCCATCCTGAAACGGGAGAACCGATTCGGAGGGTCATCACCGGCGGCTTTGGTTATTTTAAGAAGCACGTCGGAGAGAGTGTCGGCTCCGTGGACGACTATCGTCATGGGCACGGACACGATCATGAACATTGATCGATTTCGTCAGGAAAAGAAAATAGCGGTCCTTTCGCCAATCGCCTGGCGCACGCCGCCGGAGCGTTATGGCGCGTGGGAAACCGTTGCTGGAAATATTACCGAAGGACTGGTCGCTCGGGGTTGGGACGTCACCTTGTTCGCCACTGCGGACTCAATCACCAAGGCAACGCTCCACGCCGTCGTGGAGAAAGGGTATGAGGAAGACCCCGACGCGGATGCGAAGGTGTGTGAGTATCGTCACCTCTCGGAAGCATTCGAGCACGCTAACGAATTCGATTTGATCCACAGCCACTACGACTTCATGGCCTTGAGCTTCAGCAGACTGGTCAAAACCCCGGTCCTCACGACCATCCACGGCTTCTCTTCCCCCAAGATCATGCCGATCTATCAGAAGTATCGCGACGGCAATTTCGTCTCGATCAGTGAATCGGATCGGGCCGAAGGCTTGAACTATCTAGCCACCGTCTACAACGGGATCGACCTCTCTCTCTACCCGATGATCGAAAACGGAGGAGATCGCCTCGTCTTTCTCGGCCGCATCCATCCTGACAAAGGCACCCACCTCGCGATTGAGGTCGCGAAAGCGAGTGGACGGCCACTGACGATTGCGGGAATTATCCAGGACGAAGCCTACTTTCGGGAAATGGTTGAGCCCCATCTGGATGAACACCAGATTCGTTATGTGGGAGCGGTTGGGATTGAAGGAAAAAACGCCCTCTTCGCCGAAGCCAGCGCGCTGCTCCATCTCAACACGATTCCGGAACGCTTCGGACTGGTCCTCGCCGAAGCGAATGCTGCGGGAGTCCCCGTGATCGCGATGGATTTGGGTTCCTGCCGTGAGGTGATCGAAGACAAGGTCACCGGATTTCTCGTGAAGAACGTTGCAGAAGCGGTCGAAGCCATCGGAAACGTCTCCAAGATCGATCGTGCCGCCTGCCAAAAGCGCGTCCAAACCCATTTCTCGATCGAAACGATGGTTGCTGGATACGAGCAGGTCTATGGGAAGATCTTTACGAGTTCCCGCTGTTGATCGATTAACTCAGGAGAGCCTTCGAAAACAGGACCCCACTTTGCTCGGAATCGGCCCGCCAGGTAGTCTTCAGATGCGCCTATGCCGCGTCAATGAGTGCTTCGGGCTTCTTAGGTTTATCGTCAACCATTCGGTTTGGCCGACTCGCTAATTTCCCGAAACTGGCGAGGACAGACTCGAGGACGGGAAGGGCATGAGAGACTTGTTTGCTACGAATGAGGAGGTTCCAAAGGCTTTCGAACTTCTTCCAACCGGCTGCGTAGGCGGCGTGGCGAAGCCTACGGTTGAGAGTGCTTTTGTTCGAGGCGCTACGGAGAATGGAGCCCCAAGTGTAGAAATCGCGATAGGCGCGCCAGTATCCTGCTTCGAGTTGGTCCGTGGTCATGCGCTTGGGCTGATAGACGGCGTGGCGGGTGTCGTAGAGATTCCATTTCGAATGGAGGAGCCTACCTTCGGATTCAATGCGCTGGTAGAGACCGGTCGTGGGATAAGGCGTCATGATGTGGAAGGTGGAGGTCTCAATACTGTTTTCGATACACCAGTTGACAGTCCGTGCGAAAACATCCGGGCCATCTTCATCCATGCCAAAAACGAAGCTGGTGTTGATCATGACACCGCTATCGTGAATCCGCCGGATTGCGGCCGAGTAGTCGCGGTTGAGATTTTGGATCTTGGCATGGCGTTGGAGATTGGTTTCATCGATCGTTTCGACCCCAACGAAAATGGAGCGAAGCCCCGCATCGGCGGCTACTTCAAGGAGGCCGGGTTTGAGGATGGAGTTGACCGTTGCCGCCCCTTGAAAGAGTCGACCCATACCTTTCATCCCTTGGAAGAGCATCGCAGCGAACCGTGGGTTCCCGAACAAGTGATCGTCAAGGAAATAGAGATGCCGTCCGGGTAAGCGCTCGATCTCAGCGAGGGCTTCATCGACCTTCTGCACATCGAACGAATTCCCGCCCTCAAAGAAGGCTTCTTTGTAGCAGAAGTCACATTTGTGTGGGCAACCACGCGAGATCACGATCGAATTCGGGACCATATAGAGATGGCGCTTGATGAGGTCGCGGCGAAGGGGTGGGATACCGACGATGGAACGCGAGGAAGGAGCGATGTAACGATTTCTCGGTCTCCCTGCGCGGAAGTCGCGAAGGAATTCCGGCCAGGTATCTTCGCCCGGCCCCAGGAAAATGGAGTCCGCATGCTCGGCGGCTTCGTCAGGCAAGGACGTGACATGGAGGCCGCCCAAACAAACGTAAGCACCGCGTTTTCGGTAGTGATCCGCGATTTCGTAGGCGCGATAAGCGGACGTAATATAGGGCTGAATTACGACCAGCTCAGGGTCGTCATCGAGATCGAGCTTCTCAACATGCTCGTCTTGTAGCACGATCTCATCTTCCTCGCGAAGATAGGCCGCAAGCGTTGCCAGATCGAGCGGCGGGAATAGCGAGTATTTGATGGGTCGGAAAAATGGGCTAACCGCTTCGGTCAACGCGGGAAGGATCATTTTGACTCGCATGATTCCTCCAACGAACCACGGATCGCATCCCGCCCGCAAACGAATTAGACGTGAAGAATCGATGAAGACCGCTCCATACAGGCGCGCAAATCGATTGATTCCCCGTCTCGTGGTGTGCAAGTGAGGAACTGGGAGACGTCTTTCGAGGAAAGATTGAATGTTCCGTCCGCGCGAAGGTCAGAACCCCTAACCTCACCACAACTCTACCCAACTTATCCCTTGAAATCCCACCCTCTTACGCTTCCTCTCGCTGCAATCGCTCTCGTGGTTGCCTTCCTGATTCCACTCCAGTCCGATGGTGCGGACGGCAAACCAGTCACCGTCACCAAGAACAACATCGACGCGATCCTGGCGAGCGATGAACTCGTTTTGATCGATTTTTGGGCTGCTTGGTGCGGCCCGTGCCTTCAGATCGCGCCGTCCGTCGCTGAGCTGGCTCAGGAATATGATGGCAAGGTCGTTGTGGGGAAGTTGAATATCGATCAACAACGCGAGTTGAAACGCAAGTATCGCATCCGCGCCATCCCGACCCTGAAGATTTTTAAGAATGGCAAGATTGTCGATGAAATCGTGGGCGCGGCGTCGAAAGACCGGATCGCGCAGCGACTTGACGCCCACTTGTAAGGTTTCTCCCCTCCCCTCCCACCAACCCTGGATTTCGGTAAACGGAGTCCGGGGTTTCTTGTGTTTGCCGAATCCCTGGACCAGACTCATTCCCGAATGAAACTCTTCTTCCTCGCCGTTTTCTTTCCCTCTCTCCTTATGTCTCAAACCTGGAATTATCCGGACTCTCCCCGCATCGATCATGTGGACGAGCTTCACGGCCAACACATCTCGGATCCCTATCGGTGGTTAGAGGATGTCGATTCGAAAGATACCCAAGAGTGGATCGCGGCGCAGAATGCTCTGGCGGATCAATACTTTTCCGATACCCCGGCTCGCGAGCAAATCCAGACGCGCCTCACGGAATTGTGGGACTACGAGAAATACGGTCTCCCTCAGTCGGTAGGGGGAAGATTGTTCTATACGAAAAAGACCGGTCTGCAAAATCAATCCATTCTCTACTGGAAAGACAGCACCCCGGACGCGGAGCCCAAGGTTTTACTGGACCCCAATCTGCTGTCGAAGGATGGGACCGTTTCCCTTTCGGGATGGAGTGTCAGTGACGACGGGAAGATGCTTGCCTACGGAACTTCCGCTGCGGGTTCAGACTGGATGACTTGGCGCATTCGCCGAATCGATACCGGAGAGGATTTGGGCGAGTCCTTAAAATGGGTCAAGTTTTCCGGCGCGTCCTGGGCTCCGGATGGAAGCGGCTTCTATTATAGTCGGTATCCTGAAGCGACAGACGGAGAGTCTCTCGAAGCGATCAACGAGCACCAGAAAGTTTACTTCCACCGGGTGGGAGAACCGCAGAAGAAGGATCGATTAATCTACGAACGGCCCGATGAACCGAAGTGGGGTTTTAGCTCGGGCGTTACGGAAGACGGGAAGTATCTCGTGCTTTCAATTTGGGAGTCTTCCGGCGAGAACAACGCCTTCTTCTATCGCGAAGTAGAGCAAGGCCCGGATGGAGACTTCGTAGAATTGATCCCTCATTTTGACGATGAATATCAACTCCTCGGAAATGACGGAGCACTCTTCTATTTCAAGACAAATCTGGATGCTCCCAAGGGCCGCGTCATCGCGATCGATTTAAACCAGCCGGACGCCAAGCCACGAGAAATTCTCCCGGAAACGGAGTTCCCTATCGATGACATCAATCTGCTTGGCGACCGGTTCTATGTAACCTACATGATTGATGTCCTAGCTCGGGTGAAGGTCTTTGACCTGAGCGGCAACTTCCTCAACGATGTCGATCTGCCCGGAGTTGGTTCCATCTGGGGATTCAACGGGCGGCGAGACGCGACGGAAACTTTCGTCTATTTTTCGGGATACACGGAGCCCGGCTCTGTTCATCGCTACGATTTGGGATCGGGAGAAATGACGCTCTTCGCCAAGCCAGACGTCGACTTTGATTCTTCGCTCTATGAAACCCGTCAGGTCTTCTATCCCAGCAAAGATGGAACCAAGATTCCGATGTTCATCACGTGCCGGAGAGATCTGGAGCTGACCGGCGATCATCCGACCTATCTTTACGGCTATGGCGGGTTCAATATCTCGTTGACGCCCTACTACTCTACGTCGGTCGCGACTTGGCTGGAAATGGGGGGAATCTACGTGGTCGCGAACCTGCGAGGTGGCGGCGAATACGGCGAGGAGTGGCATCTGGCCGGAACCAAAGAGCGGAAGCAAAATGTATTTGATGACTTTCACGCCGCCGCAGAATTTCTGATTCGCGAAGATTATACCCAGACGAGGAAATTGGCGATTGCGGGTGGGAGCAATGGCGGGCTTCTGGTGGGCGCGTGTATCAATCAACGACCGAACCTCTATGGGGCAGCGATTGCTCAAGTCGGTGTCTTCGACATGCTGCGCTTTCACCAATTCACGATCGGCTGGGCTTGGAAGACGGATTTTGGTGATCCCGAAGATCCAGGGGAATTTCCCGCATTGCTCGCCTACTCGCCCTATCACCAGGTCCAGAGCGCCCAGCCCTATCCCGCGACCTTGATTACGACGGGCGATCACGATGATCGGGTTTTCCCGGCGCACAGTTTCAAATTCGGTGCAGCGCTTCAGAACGTCCAAATCGGCGACGATCCGATTCTCCTGCGGATCGAGACCAAGGCCGGACATGGCGCGGGCAAGCCGACCTCCAAGCAGATCGAAGAAATCGTCGATAAGTGGAGTTTTCTGGCTCGCGAGTTGGAAATGAAGCCATTCGAATCATCATAACGATTGGTCGGATGTTGGCCTTTTTTGTGCATCGACTCTCTTTTCTTGCCAGAGATTGTAACCCGTAACGCTCTGTTTACGTGTTACTGAAACGAACGAATCGCGAATGTTTGGATGACACTCTTGACGGACGAATTCGGTTCTGAAAGACTAGTAACGAGAGAGGTAAGATGCTGGAGACTTTAACAACGCTGATCAACAAGAGTCCGGTCGCCCATGTGCTGACCGACGATCAGCTTCGGGTTCAATATGTGAACAAGGGGTTTCTGGATCTTTGCGGCTACGAAACGGAAGAATTGATTGGAAACCGTCTCGGCCCCATTTTACACGGCGCCAAAACGGAACCTGAAGTGATGGAATACGTGCGTGCGCTCTTGCCGCAGCGGATGATTTTCGCCTTTTGCGTGACCAACTACCATCGCGACGGGTCAGAGTATCGGGCGCTGGTCGTGGTGATTCCGATCCATGACCATAAAAATGGCAAGGACTACTATTTGGGGGTTGAAAAACGCGTGGATCAGCAGCGCCGAGCGATCGAAGACTCGGAATTCGTGGCCGCGCTTCGCGATGTCCTTCCTTCGTCCTGGGAACCCAATGCTTGGGAGCCTTATACCGGCATGGAAACGCCCAGTGCCTGGCGGGCTTGACGGACTTTGGCGAGGGCTTCTTCCACCGTCGATCCGAGAAAGGTGGCGTGCCCCATTTTCCGACCCGGCTTCGCCCGTTCTTTATCGTAGAGATGCAGTTTAGCGGCCGGGATTTCGAGAATTGGGGTCCAGTTGGGAAATTCCGTCGGTGCGGGCCAGAGATCACCGAGCAGGTTCCACAAGACGACGGGGCGCAGGAGTCCGGTGCTGCCAATGGGCAAACCGGTCGCCATTCGAAGTTGCTGCTCGAACTGGGACGTTTCACTCGCATCGAGGGTGTGATGCCCGCTGTTGTGGGGACGAGGCGCGATTTCGTTGACGAGAAGTCGGCCTGAAGTATCGACGAAAAACTCCACTGCCATGACGCCGACATAGTCCAGCGCTTCGGCGACGGCAGCCGCGACTTCGCGAGCTTCCCGGCAGAGCGCGGGTTCTTGGCGGGCGGGGACGATCGAGAGATCCAGGATGTGATTCGTGTGAAAATTCTCTGCGGGATCGTAGCTCAAACACGCTCCCGATCCATCGCGCACCACCAGAACGGAGAGCTCGGATGCGAGGGCGATTTTCTCTTCCAGGACCGCTCGCGGAGTATCGAAATCCGCCCAAACCGCTTCCGCGTCTTCGTCCGTTCGGGTGACGCGCTGGCCTTTTCCATCGTAGCCAAATTCAGCGGTCTTCAGAATGGTGTCCTTGCCGATGGCGCTCAAGCCCGCCCGCAAGGAATCCGGATCATCGACGATGCGGAACTGGGCGCAGGGAAAGCCGTTGCGTTCCAAAAACCGTTTCTCGCGTTCGCGATGCTGGCAGGTCGCGACCGCTTCGGCGGATGGCATCAAGGGAAGGCGCTCGGTGATGCGATCGAGCAAGGAACGCGGAATGTTCTCAAATTCGACGGTGGCGACGGCGGCTTCTTCTGTGAATCTGGCGAACGTCGCTTCGTCATCGAACGGTTTGGCGAGGACTTCGTTGGCTATTCCGGCGGGGCCGATCTCCCCTTCAACGCCCGTCCAGGTAAGGATTCGGTAGCCCATACGCCGGGCTTCCAACGCCAGCATTCGACCCAGTTGACCTCCTCCCAAGACACCAATGGTGGAACCGGGAGGAAGAGCGGAAGGCGGCGTCATCGTGGTGTTGAATCGTTGCGAAACGCGTTCAATTAGCCTTGGCCTAGGGTCGGCAGCTCGCTGTTTTCGATCTTTTCACGAAGGAATTCTCGATACTTGGCCAACTTATCGGCCAGAGCAGGATCCGTTCCGGCAAGCATCGCTACCGCAAACAGCGCCGCATTCACCGCTCCCGCTTCCCCAATCGCAAACGTGGCCGTGGGAATTCCCGCCGGCATTTGCACGATGGAAAGCAGCGAATCCACACCATTCAGGGTGCGACTCTTCACTGGAACCGCGAGAACAGGGACGGTAGTGATGGCCGAAGCCATTCCCGGCAAGTGGGCCGCTCCTCCCGCTCCGGCGATGATGCAGCGCAGCCCGCGATCCTGAGCACTGCCCGCATAATCATAGAGCAACTGAGGCGTCCGATGGGCGCTGACGACCCGGGATTCGAACGGGACTCCGAATTCGCGCAAGGTTTCCGCAGACTTAACCAGGGTCGGCCAGTCGGAAGTGCTGCCCATGATGATGCCGACAAGTGGTTGGGGATCGGTGCTATCCATAGAGGTAAACGTTTGGCAGGATTAGGGAATTTGCGAGTTTCTAGCCTGGGAAAATCAAAGGGACCAGACTCCCGCCGATGCCGTTGGGATTAGCTTTGGACCAAGAGAATGCAACCAAAAACCGTCCCGTCTGTGAACCGGCCTCCGCCGGATCCGAACAGAGAGAACCCTTGACCGAAGGCCGCTTCGGGTTCAAAAACACCCATGAGTAACGTCGTCAGCATCCATCCGTATTTCAAAACTCACGAAGGAAAACTCGAAGCGTTCAAGGCGCTGCTTCCCAAGTTCATTGCCGCCACGAGTTCCGAGGAGCGCTGCCATTGGTATGACTTCACGATCTGCGAGGACACGGTTCATTGCCGTGAAGGCTATGACGGGGCAGAAGGGCTTCTCACCCATCTGGGGAATGTCGAAGCGATCATCGCCGAAGCTCTCACGGTTTCGGATTTGGTTCGGGTGGAAGTCCACGGTCCGGCAGAAGAACTGGCCAAGCTGAAGGAACCCCTGGCCGATCTGAATCCGGATTACTACGAGTTTCATTCCGGCATTGGGAAACCGAGCTAATTGGTCTCACAGATTTTCAGCTCCTTTCCATGAACGAAACGCTCAATGTCGCTCTTCTGGGTCACCGCTTTATGGGTCGCGCCCATAGCAATGCCTGGATCAAAGCTCCGTTATTCTTCGATTTGCCGGCAAAACCGGTGCTCAAGGTGGCGACGGGTCGGGACGAAGCCGCGTTGGCGGAATTTGCCGGACGTTGGGGCTGGGAAGAGACGGCGACCGATTGGCAGGCAACGGTGGCTCGGGAGGACATTGATATCGTCGATATTTCCCTGCCGACGCATCTCCATTATGAGACTGCAATGGCCGCGATCCGGGCCGGGAAACATATCTTTTGCGAGAAACCGTTCACGATCACTTCGGCCGAGGCTGAGGAATTGGCGGAAGCAGCCGATGCTGCGGGCGTGGTTCACTACCTCAATCACAACTACCAGCGCTGTCCCGCCGTGGCTCTGGCCAAGCAGTTGATCGACGAAGGTCGACTGGGAACGATTCATCACTGGCGGGGAGCTTACCAGCAGAGTTGGCTCATCGATCCGGACGTTCCGGTGGACTGGAAACTGCGAAAAGCAACGGCAGGCGCAGGCCCCCACTGGGATCTCAGTTCTCACGCGGTGGACATGGCACTGTTCCTCGCTGGCGAGATCGAAACCGTCCATTGTTTGACGAAAACGTTCACCCCTGAGCGCCCTTTAGCAGAAGATCCGACCAAAAGGGGTGCTGTGGAAGTGGATGATGCTTCCCTCATGACGGTTGAATTCGCCAACGGTGCCGTCGGAACCATCGAGACGACGCGCTACGCGACGGGACGTCGCAATCATCACACGTTCGAAATCTACGGGAGCAAGGGAGCAATCACCTGGGATTTGGAAGACATGAATCGCCTCCGATTCTGGAGTGAGGACGATGAACCTCACACCCGAGGCTGGCGCGATATTCTGGCGACCGAGGCCGTTCATCCCTACGCCGCCAAGTGGTGGCCGCCCGGTCACGTCATCGGCTACGAGCACGCATTCGTCCACGCCGTAGCTGATTTCATCGAGGCGATCGCCGAGAAGCGCACGATTACACCGAATTTCCACGACGGAGCGCGCATTATCCGGGTGCTGGAAGCGGGGCTCCGTTCCGCCGAGAGTGGCGCGACGGTTCCAGTTGGGGGTTAGTCTCGGTTTACGGAGACAACCACTTTTCCGAGGACTCGAAGGCCAACATCTGGCGGCCTACCAGGGACCTTCGTAATAGCTCTCGCCTTCGGCAGGCATGCCGTTAGAAGCTCGCCTAGCTGTAGGAACTTTCCACGCGATCGGCCACGTCGCGATAGCCGTAGTCGACTGCGTAAATCTCTTTCATGCACTCAAGCGCAGCCGCTTTGTCGCCGACTTTATCATGGATTAATCCCAGAGAGTAGAGGAGCTCTTTTTTGGTATCGTCCATGATCTGCAGCTCGGTAGCGGCCTTCTGGAATTGGTCGATGGCGAGGTCGTTCATATTGCGACCTTCGTAGCATTTTCCGAGGAGGAGCATCGCTTTGGTCCGCAAATTTGGGCTGGACTGGGCGCGCTGAAGCTGAGGAATCGCGTCTTTTAGTTCACCGGCCTCGAAGAAAGCTTGGCCAAGTTTGAACCGGAGCCCGTTGTCGGTCGGATTGCGATCGACCTGTTCCTGATAGGCGTCAATCTGCGCCTTAAAGTGTCCGCCGCGAAATTCGTCATAGTCGGCTTTGACCGTTTCGAAATCTGCGTGGCCTTCGTTTTCTCCGAGCCAGGTCTCATACTCACGGATTTTGCGATTTCGCTGAGTTTCGCGTGTTTCGATGACCTTCTTCTCAAGAGAGACGTCTCCATTGCTGAGGGTGTGAGCCCACTCGTAATAGACCAGCGCGTTGTCGAAATCCTCCATCTGCTCGTAGAGATTGGCCAAAATTTTGACCGTCGCCAAGTCGTTCTGGTTCTCGGCGTATTTCCCCTGATAACTGACAATCTGCTCTTCGAGTTGTTCTCGGGTCATCCCGGAGCGGTTTTGCTTCTCCAGTTCGGCCGCTCCTTCCGCATCGCGCATGTTGTCGCGGAGGCTCTTTCCTTTTTGCTTATCCATGGAGGAACGCGCCGTGGCGTTCTTCTCCTTTTGGGTCGCGTTCAGATCGGTGGGATCAAACGTCGTAATACGGGCAAACACGATCGATGCCTGCTCCCAGAATCCGTGATCCATGTAGAAATCACCCAGCTGGTGCATGTACTTGGTGTTTTCCGGATTCCCCTGAACCAGCGTTTCCAGCGCGAAACCGGCAGTCATCGGCATATTCGCCAATTTGCAGGCCTCAAAGAGCAACTGATTGCCCTGGGGATTATAAGGCTCAGCCCCGAGCACCTCTTTTTCGAGCGCGACGATGGCTCCGGCGGGGTCTTTTTTGACCATCGGCTGGAGCTTCATGGCTCCGATCCCGCCTGTCTTGATGTTGAGTCGCTTGTTCTCGCTTTCCTTTTTCTTGATGGAAGCTTCGCGCAGCCGCCTTCTTCCCATCAAAAAGCGAGGTTCTTCTTTCAAGACCGCCTGAAGGAGATTGATGGTGTAATCAAAGTTTTTCTGGTCGAGCGCGCTCACGCCTTTCATGAAAAGCTGACGCAGCTTTGGGGTGATCTGATCTTCAGTCACAACCTCAGACCCTTCGGCCTGGGTTGGATCAATGGAAGGAGTTGCCAAATTATTATCAGGAGTCATATCAATCCAACGTTGGGGACGTTTCTTTCAAGGATTCTGCCCTCTTTGACGGGAAACGCACGAAAAAGAGGGAACCGTTCTTCTAGAGAATCATAGCACGCCTGACAACCGTTTTCTTTTGAATCCGCCGGGGATGAACTTCGTCAGGCTTGAAAGGATCTTCAATCCAGGTTCTAATAGGTTATGTCTCGCGGAATTACCGTTCTTCTCCTCCTTGCCCTCAGCCTCCCTCTCCTCGGCTCCGGGAAGCGAGGGGATTCCGTCTTTATCACCTTTCATCTGGAGGCGGAGAAAGAGGAATACCCGAAGTTCGCCCAGGCGGTGAAGATGCCGGATGGTCAGCAATACTACTTCAAACTTTCGCCCGTTCTGACCGATGGCAATTTTCTCTGGTATTACCCGTTCTTAGCGGAAGATGGCCAGACTTACGGAGCTGCCTTTAAGCTCGATGCTCGGGGAACCAACGCCCTCTCTCTCATCACCAGTTCCCCGGAAAACAATGGGCGCCTCTTAGCCACCGTGATTCAGCCGCTTAGCGAAAAGAATCCGGGCCAGCGCAAGTTTCTCCAAATCGACAAGCGGATCACCGATGGCATTCTCGTGGTCTGGGACGGCTTTAATGATCAGCATTTGCGCATCATCAGTTCCCGCTTGGCCCACGTGCGTGACGTGATGGGCGATCAGTAGGGCAAACCTGACGAAGGCAAAATTTTTGCCGAAACGCTGCAAATCGGGAACCGGGTTCCGTCTTGGTTGGCATGACTGCGACAACTAAGACCACTTCTTCTTCGTCCTTCCCATCCAGCGCTGCTGCGGTAGCGATCACGCCTCGCGAATACGGTTACATCCGGCTCCTCTCCGCCGTTACCGGCCAGCCTGAAGAAGTCTTGTTGGCAGACTACCTGGCCGGACGGGCTCGAAAAGCCCACGCCTAAAAATTTGGCCATTCGGCCCTGATTTCCCCTCCCCCAGAACCTCGTCGGGAAGCCCCCGGCGGGGTTTCTTGGTGTTTTCAGGGATTGAGATTTGCCGCGAGGTCCCTTTTCAGCTTTTCATCAAGGGGAAGGCGTCTATCTTCTCGCCCACCTAACTTTTTTCGCTTCTGGCTAATCGACAATACCTCCTCCGTTCCTGTGCGATCGCGGTCTTTTTATGGGGGATCGCCGCCTGGGTGGGCGCGATGCCTTCTCCGAAAGTGACGGTGATCGAAATCGAAATCGGGCAACCGGATCCCATCACCAAATACGATGCCCCGGTGGCGGTTCCGGTCACGGTTCGCAACGTCAGTCCCGATCCCATTTCCGGAGAAATTGTGATTGGTGGGCCAACCAGCGGGATTTATCCCCTGGCTAATCCACTTCAAGTCTTCAGCCTGGAGCCAGGTGCCAGCTTCACCACCACTTTTCCAGTCGCATTCGACACGACCTGCCTCAACGGCTGGTATCCGATTCACGCCTTCGTTTCCCTGACCAGCGGACGCGATCTTCGTGAACAAGCCGTGGGGATTTTGAGAACGGAATTTGCCGATGCCGATCCCTGGGCCGGAGAAGCACCAAGCGTAACCGCGTTTGAACCGGCTCCCAAAACCAATCCGATCCGCGAAGTCTTGAAGGGTCAACGCATCGCCGCTTTGGCCGATTTCATCCGCGAAACTCCGGCTTTGGATAGCAAGCAGGCCTTTCGACTGGGATCGGGTCAGGACGCCTTCGCTCTGTTGACGTTACCGGGCCAGAACGGGCTTTTCGATGGGATTTTCTCGCTGATCGGCCCGAGCACGGAGTTGCAATTTCGCGGCCTCAAGCTGGATCTGGAAACGCCTTCCGGAGTTGGCGAAACGGAACCGCTGGTCGTCGATGGTTTTGAGGTCGATCCTCTCGATGACGGTTTGGACGTGACCCATCAGATTCGAATCGGCGACTTCTGGACTGAGGTCGTGGTGCAGATTCGGACGCTTGAAAATGGGCTAAAACTTCGTGCCCTATCCCCGGATCGGATCAGCTCCTTTGGCCTCGGCCCTGCGGACCAGAAGCCAGTTGCTCTTACGGCCGGTTTGGGATTCCGCTTCGAGGAACTGGGAGACTGGGTTCTGAATTCGGACTCACCGCTACTGGCCGTGAGCCACGTGGGATTTGATTTTTCGAACGGATTGAAGCTGGTGCAGGCATCTACGGCACCTCTGAAGACGATCGAAGTTTCCCCCGATGAGCGACTGGGAAGAATCACCTTACCAGGCAGTGATTGGCTCTATCTAATTCCCAGCGAAGAAAGCGTTTTTGAAGCCGCCGCTGGATTTCGCGGCTACGAGGAGCGATCAACAGGCCTGGGCGTTCGCAATTTGGCTGGTCGACATTGGATCGATGTATCGACGCCCCATTTTGGGGACTTGGCGGATCGCATCCTCGAGCTTCGCCGTTACGGAGTGACGAAGTCCGCCCTCCTGGTTCGGAATTGGCAGAAATACAACCCGAATTCCCGCTTCCCGGATATTTGGCCACCCAATGAAGCGCTCGGTAGCCTGATGGAATTACAGATCGTGGCCAAGCACTGCCGGGAAAGCGAGATGCTTTGGGGATTGGAAGATGCGTATGGTTTCATCGACCCGCGAGCTTCCGAATTCAGCTATGACGCGGTGGCTTTCCAAGCAGACGGAGCCCCGAAAACAGAAGGTGCCGCCGGAACCGAAACCCTGAAATTCTCCTTTCGCCCGGATCGGATCGAGCCCCACCTCGCCCACAACCTGAAGCGCATTCGCTATTATCTGACACCCACGCTGGCGTCTGTGAAAGGGGCCGAGTCGGGACTCGACGAATTTTTTGACCGTGATGGGAAGCGATTCCCTGCTGCCCGGGCCCAGGAAGCATGGAAAAAAACCATGGCTTACGTTCAGAACTACCTGGGCCCCAACTCTGCATCGGTGACTCAAGGCGGTGGTGACTGGCTACTGGGAACTACGGACGGCGCCGGGTTCGAAGTTCGCGAGACGGACTTTCCGGGTTCTTTTCGACGCGTCCCCTGGTTTTCGATCGTTCACCATGAGCGACTGCCGATTTACGAGCTTCGCCCCGAAAAAGACCCGGGCGACCCCCTGATCCTGTTGACGGAAGCGATGGGAGGTCGCCTTCCGGTCACCGACGACCGCTGCTGGGGTCACGCCATGGTCCGAAAGGACTGGCTCATGCAACCGATCGTTGAAGCATTGGCTCATGATCACATTGAACGGGTTTCCATGTTGCAGGCCAATCCGGGGCGGATTCGTTGCCTCTGGGGAAAGAACGGGCTGGTCTGGATCAATGGGAGCGATGAGGCGTGGGAGGTTTCAGATCGGGTCATCGCCCCGAATGGGTTTTTCGTTCGCGCGGAAGACGTGGAAGCGAGCATCGAACTCCGCGATGGCGTCGTTTGCGAGCAAGTCATCAGCCCAATCACGCGCTATGCGAATGCTCGGCCTCGACATTGGTCCATGTTGCGAATTCGTCCTCAGTTGAAAGAAGTGCGGGTGAACGCTGGGCAGGCGTCCGTGGTGCTCGACTGGAACTGTGAGGAGACGTTTCCCCATGATGTCAAGCTCATGGTGCAGGTAAGCGATCCGGAAGCTCCCCATACCATTTGGTCAGAAGCCATCATCGAACCAGCGGAAGCACCCACCAACTGGATTGGTGCCCTGGAAACGGAGACCCCTCTGGAATTGGCAGGAATTCCCGGGGTGCGCGCCAGCCTTTCCGTGGTGGCAATTGCTCCCAACGGACGCCCTTTACGCTTGCTTGGAGAATCGATGACGGCGGGACGCTATGCGGGAATGGCCACGACCATCGGCCAAATTTCCCTCGGGTTTGGCGGAGGCGGCCAGTTTTCGAGCGCGGAAGTGATTCCAACGAAACCGATCGCCCTCGAAACGCTCTCCCTTATCAACGAATCGCTCAAGCCTGTCGACTTTGGCTGGACGACGACCAATGGCGCGTTTCGGCTCACTCAGGGTCGGGACGGTCTCGTCGTCACCCCGCTCCCGGATTGCCCACCTTTCGAGCTCTCGCTCGACCTCGAAGCCTTGCTGATCGAGCCCGATCAAGTTCAGGGCGTAGTGAGCCGGGAAGTCTTCACGGCCAAATGGCAACTCCAGGCTCCGATCCTCGACGAAAACGAGCTGACGATTCGGCACGATCCCCGAAATTTCTCCTACACGATTCTTTTGGCGCCCCCGGAATCCTCCTGATCAAGCGACCAATTCGCGCTTCTCGCCGAGAATGCGACGCAGATTCTCCAGACCGTAGCGGTAACGGGACGCGATCGTGTTCTGCGACTCTCCCAATTCTTCGGCAATTTGGGCGAACGTCTGCTCTCCCCAAATTTTGAGGGTAATCACCTCAGAATACTTGGGCGAAATCTTGCTCAGCGCTTGCTGCAAGGCTTCGGCAAAGACTTCATTATCCATGTCGAACTCGAAAAGGGCTTCCTCCGTCTGGGGCGTTTCTTCGGCCACCCGTTGTTCGCGATCAAAGCGACGATTGTTGGAACGGGCTCGATCGATCGCGCAGCGGCGGATGTTGGTGTAGACCAAGCTGCTGGTCTCGTCCCGAATTTCACCATTGCAGGTTTTCCAAGTTTTTAGTAAAGCATCTTGGAGGACATCTTCCGCGTCGGAACCGGTGCGCGTCTGTTGGCGAGCAAACAACAGCCATTTTGCGCTGTTTTGACCGAGCCAGTCCTGCCATGTGCGCCTTCCGGTTTTCAAGGGTTCGTCTTCTGGTAAGGAATTCGTCTCGACAAGGTACAACATATTACTCCCCTTGCTCATGAATTGTCGTGGTATTTCGTTTACGTGTGCTTCAAAAAGCTTCTTTCTCCTGGTTATTGGCCAGTCGTTTGGCGTTGCCTTTCGAAGTCTGTGGGTGGCGACCTTCCTGGTCGTGGGTGGTATGCCGGGTAGGACGGAGGCTCAAATCCAGGAATTCGAAGGAATTCGCCATCGGGTCTACCGCATCGACCCCGCCCGGGAGAAACTGGAGGTGTTCTGGAAAGATTCCAACGGTCAACCGTTCACCACCTTTAAGAAGCTCCAAACTCACCTCGCGACTCAGGGCAAACAGCTTCGATTCGCCACCAACGCCGGGATTTACGAGCCCGGCTTCATCCCGACCGGTTTGCACATCGAAAACGGGAAAACACTCGTTCCCCTCAATCGCCAACCGGGTCCCAAGCTCCAACCCGGTCAATACACGCCCAACTTTTACCTCAAACCCAATGGCGTCTTTTTCATCGATGATCTGGGCCCGGCGGTGATCGAAACGGAGAAATTTGCCGTTAGCGGTCGGAATCCCAACTTGGCGGTGCAATCGGGCCCCCTTCTCCTCGCCGAAGGCCAGGTTCATCCGATTTTTGGGCCGACATCCACCAGTCGTCTCCTGCGAAATGGAGTTGGCGTTGATCGAGAAGGGAACATCGTCTTTGTCTCGACCGAACGGAGCGAGCGCGGTCGCGTGAATCTGCACACCTTCGCCCGGCTCTTCCTGAGCTTGGATTGCCCAAACGCGTTGTATCTCGACGGAGACATTTCCGAGTTCTATCGCCGGACGGAGAACCCGGAAGTCCAAGCGACGACCAGTTTCGGGGCGATTTTTGCGGTCACCGAGCCGCTGGATTCCCGTCGCTAAGGCCGAAAAATGCCAAACTGAGTAAAATATCTTGATATTTAATAATAACTAATCATTATGATGGGTAGAGTTATTATTAATTCTCAAGGAGTTTACGATGCCTGAATTACAGAGATTCGGCCGTTACGAGATCTCACAAGATTTCAGCGGCAAGCCAATCGAGCTTTACCAAGCCCGAGGAGAGAAAATTTGTCTCGCCTTTGATACAGGGAGGCGCTGCCTCATCGAACTCCACCTCTTATCCGAATCCACCAAACTCACGCCGGACGAGAAACAAAGCTTCTTTGAGCGCTTGAAATTGGCCCGCGGCCTTCGGGGTGATTCCGGGTTTTCTTCCGTTTTGCGGGGTGACAACGCCTCTGGAACCCTTTTTTACACCGCCAATATCAATGACGGAGAGCCGGTGACGGAATACGTCCGGCGACTTGGGCCCATTCCGGTCGAAACCGCCCTGGGTCTGGCCGTCGATCTCAGTGAAAAGCTGAAATCGTTGAGCAAATTTCAGCGGATCCTCAACGCGGTCAGCCTCACGAACGCAATGCTGATGGTGGGAGAAGGCGGTAGCCTGAGAATCCGCGTGGTAGACTTCGGCCTGGCTCGTCCGGAACTGGAGGCCAATGGTGAAGCGATTTTAGTCCGCGAGTTCGCCTGGCTGCTTCTCAACATGATGACGGGTCAAGAACGCCCCGTGGACGGCGAAGGCGGACCGAAAATCAAATTGGGGGGCCTACCCATCACCCTGCGACAGCTCCTGAAAGGGCTTCTCACCTCAGCGGTAACCGCACCGGTTGATCTCTACGCCTTGGATGAGGCTCTCCAAGAAGCGCTCAAGTCCGTTCAGCGGAGCTTTTTGGCCCGAACCCAACGACGTCACCTCGTTGTTTCGAGCCGTTTTCATCCCAAAACCACGCTGGAACGCCACCTCATTCCGACCCCAACCCTTCCCAAGGAGTTGAGCGATCGGTTTCGGGACGACGAGCGCGCCTTCGGCCCCAAGGATCCTTTCCGTCTCCATCTCGTCGAAGGTGCAACTTCTGATCGACTGGCGATGCAGATCCTCCCGCCGTTTCGCATCCTTTCGAAGGAGAACTACACGCCGGTTCCGGAGTCGCTCGATCGAGCGAACATGGCGAAGTTCCCCCATCTCATGGACGTCTTTGAAGGGTGGGAATCCGACCAGGCAATCTATCTGGCGGAAGAGAACTGGCCCGGGTTTCCCCTTCCCTATTTGTTACGGATCAAAGGTCGGCTCAAGCCGATTGAGACGCTGGTTTTGTTGCGTCAGGTCGTCCACGGTCTCCGCCAAGCCACGGAGAGCAGGATCAAGATTCACCAGATTCGGCCCCGGGATTTTCAGGTTTGCTTCCCCCACCGGACGACTCAGGCGGATATGCGTCACCTCCTGGAGCGACGAATCGACATGTGGCCGAAGTTCGTCATCAAGCTGCGCACCCACTCCTCAATTCGCGCGTTGATTCAACCCGAATCAGAAATCGAATCCGCCATTGTCGATCTCAAGCAGCAGCAGCCAGAACTGCTGAAACAACGTTTCGTGGCCCTCGCGATTGAATTTCTGACCGGCCAAACCGGGACCCTTCCCCGGAGCAATCTCCCTGCCGGCATCTACCAACTTTTCGAACGGTGCAGTCGCGACATCCGGGAGGGAAATCCAGTCATGGAACCTGCCGCGTTCGTGGAAGAGTTCGAAGCTCAATTGGATTCGGCTCCTCAGGAACCTCCATTCCGCAATTACCTTTGGGCCGGCGCTCCGAACGGCAAGGCGGTTCTCGAACCCGCTTCCAAACCGGTGCGACCGAAGCGAGAGGACCTCGATATTCCGGAAACCGTTGCTATTGGGATCAAACGCCGGGCCTTTTACAAAGGGCCCTTCGTAGAAGATGAGGAAAGCGGCCAACTCATCCCGGCTCCCGGCAGTCTCGATCCCGTTCCCGCGATTTTGTGGGACAAAGGGGAATTGGAAGCGCGCTACGAACAGCCGCTCGGTGTCGGCGAAGCCATCCTCGCGGCAGTCGCTGCGAAGGAAGCGCAAGCCGCGAATCCGGACCGAGCCGAGGCGTGGCCGGACGAGAACCTGGATTTGCCGGATCCTTCATTCGCCCTCGAAATCGACGCTCCCGAACCCAACAAGATCGTTTCGATCGACTTGGCGCTCGCTTCTGAAAAGGACGAATCTGAAGAACGCTTCAACTTGATCGCCCGCCTTAAAGAACCGGCAATCCTTGTCGCCCAAGTCGCGGCGATCCTCTTCATTCCCCTCTTCCTCTTCTTGGGATTTCCGGGTTCGCAGAGAAATGAGCCTGTTCCGATCCCCGAACAGGCCGAACAACCGCCAGTCGAGGAAAGTGAAGGCGCTGCCAATTCTCTACATCCGCCGCTGGAACTTCTTCCGGTCAGTGGAAAAGGGATGCCGCGGATGGGAATGCCGCGAAAAGGCCCCCAGCGGCTTTCTCCACCCAAGTCTTAGCTTGTCCGTAGCTCAGTCGGCCGGACAATTATGCTGCCTGCCCATGGAGAAATCGAATTCCTTGATCGTGGAAAATCCAGGGTCCATCTTATAAATTGGGCATTTGTATTCTCAAGTTCAGGGACAATGGAAGGAGATTTCGTGCCCTGAGAGTAAACGCGGTCGTTTAGTGGATGCTTGTTTTCAAGGGCCGACTCCGAACTAAGGAGGAGCAACTGCACACTGAGGATTTTTTTTCGAAAGCAAAAGAAAGTGGCTCGTTGCGCTCGCTTGAGTTGGGGATCGTTTGCCCGATTTCGGCGTTGCTTCATCAGTCACGAAGCTCGCTTCGTTCCTTCTTCGCGCCTTGAAACTCGAACAAAATTTCTCGCGTAGTGCACCGGTTATTTCCCGGATGATGCACTAGTCCTCCAAGCCATTGACAGGCATCAACGATTTGTTCCGATTCGCCTGATTCACCAGGATTTGCTCGGCCGTGTCCCGAATCAGCATTTCTGCGGTCTCCACGGCGCTTTGCAAGACCAGGGGATTATCAATCGGCTGAAATCTGGACTCCAAACGCACGTCCGAGGGCAAATTCTCGTAATAGCGCACCCGACCACTGGAGACTTTCAGAAACTTCTTCATCTCCGGAAGCAAATCCTGGGGCGGGGCCGGGGTTTTAAAGGTGTGCCCATCGAAGGGGCTTTCCGGGTCGCGGATCTTGCGGCCTGTCACGACGTTGACAATCAGCTGGTCCAGATTCCCTCCACTTTCAGCCACCAAATCAATCCCGGTCGATTGAGCGGCGGAAACCACGGCCGCGATGCTTTGCGCATAGCGCCGAGCTTCGAGACTCTCCTCAACAAAGAGGCGGCGCTCCAAATCCTGCAAGGTAGACTCCAAATCCTTGGGATCGATTTCCTGAAGATTGGCAGGCGTCTCCAACCACTCATCAATCACCAGCGGTGGGTAAATTTGCTCAAGCTGGCCATCGACAATTTGCAGGTATGGCTCGGCGAGCGCCTGCTCTTGAGGAGTCAGCCTTGGCCCCATCGCTCCAATCTCACAAATCAGTCGGATCGCTTCCTTCAGGTCACCTCCGGATTGCTCGACAAAGTTGATATTCGCGTTCTTCGGAAACCGCCCCAGTAGATAAACCTCAGAGGCGAGCCGTTCCGATTGCAAACGCTGCTTGAGCGATTCCAGAGAACGAATCCGCTGAATCACCAGTTGCTTTAGCTCTTGATCCTTGACGGGCGTCGCTTCAGGCTCTGGATTCTCGGATTCGGCTTCCCGCATTTCCACCGGCGTCGTCGGAACCATATTCAGCGAAACCGGCGGTGCCACCTGAATGGGAGCCTGCTTGTGATCGAACGGTTTCGTCGCCGTCTCACCATCGACCGGATTCATCACCGGAAAAATAATATAGCGCTGAATCCAGGCTGTCAGCTGTTCGCGCTCTGCGGGGAATTTATCCAGAACAAAAAGGAATCCCGCGATGATCATCCCCACGGCAGCCAGAATTGCGACCGGCTGAGAAACGCCACGTTTTTCGCCAGGATTCTTCGCCCAATCCATTCGCGACCCCTCTTTTTCCTCACCCTTCGGAACCGGGAACTCGACCGGATCGGATGGTTCGGTCGATTGAGAAGCCTCGTTCCCTCGATCCCGAAAACGCTGCATGGCCCGAGCCATGGGGCGACCACGTGCCGCCAACGCCGCCGCAAACCCCTTTTTCGGAGAGGCTGGCGGCCTTTCTTTGGAGACCTGAGGCGCTCTCGGGTCCCCTTCCTCCACGGGCTTTTCGACTTCCGGCTCCATCTTCGCCGCTTCCGTGAGGGGCGGAATCTCCGGTTCTTTCGCTGGAACCACCTCGGCCGGAGCAGGTTGCGCCGTTTCAGTAGAATGCCCAAGTGCGGCATCCAGCCCCGCCCGGTCGATCAATTGAAGCGGAACCGATTCCGCCGCCTTAATCACTGCGGGATCAAAATAGCCATTCGTCACGAAAACCGCGCTGCGTGCCCCAGTCTGAGTCACCCCCCGCCAAAACTGATCCAAGTGCTGCATCGAAACTAGCTGCGCTGCGTCGGTCGCGAAACAGCCGACAGCTACCGGCTGTTCTAGCTGATGGGGTGGAGCCGTCAAAAAAGCCACCTCCGGCGGAAGTTGTTCGGGACGGCCTAGCTGAAAACCTGCTTTTTGGTAGATTTGCGCAACCGAATCGACCAGCCGTTGGGGCGTGCCGATCTGCTGAGGTGGTTGGACGTTCGCGGGGTGCACCAGCGAACTCTGCCATAAATCTCACACATTAAAACTAAATATTTCACAGTTCTTAACCTTAATGAACTCCGAATCGCTCAAACAGCGCTCGAAAGTATTCGAACACCCCTCTTCAACACGTGTCTGAGAGAGGAAGATGGCTTCTCTCCAACCACTCTCCCGACGCACGGCCCTTCGCGGGCTCGGAATCTCTCTCTCCCTTCCCCTACTCGAAGCGATGGGACCGATCCGCTCTTACGCCGCTTCGCAGGCCCCGTCTCCCCTCCGGATGGGCTTCATTTACCTTCCGAACGGTGTGATCATGGATCGCTGGATTCCTCAAAAAACGGGAAGCCAATTTGACTTCCCGTCCACGCTCAAGCCGCTGGAGCCGATGAAAAACCATCTTCAAATTCTCTCCGGCTTGGATCATCGTAAGGCAAACAACAATGGCGACGGGGGAGGTGATCACGCCCGGGCCAACGCGACCTTCCTCACCGGCTGCCAAGCAAAAAAGACCGCCGGGGCTGATATTCGCATTGGCGTTTCCGTTGATCAGGTCGCTGCCAAAAAGCTCACTGGATCTACGCGTCTCGACTCCCTGGAACTCGGTTGCGATGTCGGTCGCAAAGCCGGCCGCTGCGATTCCGGTTACAGCTGCGCCTACCAGTTCAACTTCTCTTGGAAGACGGAAACCCTGCCAATGGCACCGGAAGTCGATCCGCGGGTCGTCTTCGAAAAGCTCTTCGGGAACGGCATCCTTGGCGAATCAAAAAAGAACCAAGCCCTCCGCGCCAAGTATCACAAAAGCATCCTCGATTTCGTGATGGAAGACGCCAAAGCCCTCCAAGGGAAACTCGGAACCACGGATCGGGCCAAGCTGGACGAATACATGACCGGGGTTCGCGAACTCGAGCGTCGGATTGAACACACTGAAGACTTTTCCCGGCAACTTCCCACGATTGACGCCCCCACCGGCGTCCCCAGCGATTTCGCCTCTCACGTCCGCCTCCAATATGACCTTCTCGCGATGGCGTTCCAGACCGACACCACCCGGATTGGCACCTTCCTCGTCGCGCATGACGGCAGCAACCGCAGCTTCCGGGATATCGGCGTCGGCGAAGGCCACCACTACCTTTCCCATCACGCCAACGACCAAGGAAAGATCGAGAAAATCACCAAAATCGACAAATTCTACGTCGAGCAGTTCGCCTACTTCCTCAAGAAACTGAGCACGATGCAGGAAGCCGATGGCTCTGTTCTTGATCACTCCATGATCGTTTTCGGCGGCGGTCACAGTGACGGGAATCGCCACAGCCACGAAAACCTCCCCGTCGTCCTCGCCGGTAAAGGGAATGGCCACCTCCAGCCCGGTCGCCACGTCCATCACGGCAACAAGCCGATGACGAACCTTTTCCTCACAATGCTCGACAAAATGGGAGCCCCCTCCGAACGCCTCGGCGACAGCACCGGGCCGCTCGCTAATGTGTAGAACAGCCTGCGTGCCGGTTGGAAACCCAACCCGAAATCAAGTATCCGCCAACAAGCTCGACGCGCGGCGGATGTTTTTCTCGCGATTCTCCAAAATGTCGGTATTGGCCCAACGGTAGTTGGTCTTGGCCATGATCGTGGGAACGGGAGTATCGTTGGCTAGCCCTTCGAGAATTTTTTCGTATGGGACCGGCCCTACGGGGCGGTAGGCACCGGAGTAGAAGTAGCCGTGGACCACGCTGGCGAGGAGACGGGCACCGCGCTCTGGGTTTGCGCTGATGCCGGGGTGCTCGAAGAGGGAGCGGTAGAGTTCCCGATCTTTATCGACCCGAACAACGCGGTTTTTGAGGGTGGCGAGATAGCGGGAGAAGGCGCGAAGGTTTTCGATCAACGGCATGGGGCGATTCCAGGTAGGGGCGTCTTCGCCAATCCAGAACCGAATCCGATCCGGGAGCGGCAGCATCCCGCGTTCGCCCTCGCTGTGAATGTGGAGGGGATTAACCTTACCCTGGCGGTTGAGGCCCATTTCCGCGTAGAACACGGTCCATACGTCTTCGGGTGTCAGTTTGATCAACTCAGAACCGTCGTTTTGAGTGTCGCGCCACTGGTTGGTTTCTTCGATGAGGAGTTCGAGCGATTCTTGGTTCCGGTCGAGAAATTGCTCTTTGCTCAGGTCCTGGAAAACAAAGGTCATTCCCGCAACTTGGTCTGCCGGATGGGAGCGCTCGACCTCGGTCATGAGCGAATCCGTGGGACGAACGGTACTGATGGAAACCGCGTAGTCATCAATCGCGGAGGCATAGGCGGCGGCCAACTCTTCCTTGCGCTCCAGCCCCAGCTTCATCTCGCGATCGCTGCTCATGTAAAACGGTTCGACGATGACCGCCGGAGCCTTGGTGTTCGCCAGGAGGTGCCAGCCGCGGCCTCCGGAAACCGGTTTAATCCCCCGATCCCGCAACCCCAGAGATTTGAGAACCGCGTCTTGAAGCATTGATGCGAGCCGCTCGCCATTGCGAGACTGATGATGGTAGAGCGTCTCCGTTCCACTGGCTCCCGCTGTGAAATTGCAGTGGAGACTGACGATGAAATCGGGGTCCAAGTCGTTGAGCTTGGCCGGAAACCGGAGGTGCCCATCACTAACATCCTCCTGATAAACGACTTCCACATCGGCCATTTTTACCTTTGATTTCACACGCTTGGCGACGTCGTCGTTGTAGTCCCACTCGGAAACGTTGAGAGAGGCATTCTTGGCTCCGGGCGAACTTCGGCGATGGCCAACGACAACGGCGACGAGTGGTTTCGGCGAACTGGGGACCACGTCGGTCGGTCCCGGATCGGGTTCCGGCGGTCCGATGACGTCTTCCAAAATGGCCAAGACCCGTTCTTCGAGATCTTTACGATCGATGTGTCCCGCATCGAGATACCGCTGGAGGAGTTCCGAGGTGATAGAGGGAAGAAGCTCCATGATCACGGTGTCATAGAGAACGCCGTCATCGAGGACCCCTGTCACCACCGCGAATTGCTCTAATTCGACGGCGTCTTGAAACGGGTGATCCGCCGGTTTCTGCCCCTTCAACGCCTTCGTCAAAATGATGGGACCGTCCACAGTCAAAAACTCTTGAGAACCGGTAAATCGGCCAACAACGATGTCTGATTTCATGCTTGCTCTGGAATTTCCAGATTTTTAGTGAAAGCGAAGCTGAAAGCTGGCGCAAGCGAATCCGCTGACTCAATGCTGGGCAAAGAAGGCGCGCTTCCCCTTTTTCGGCGGAGGATCGATGTTGATGGCGATCCAGGTGAAGAACACCGCCGCGATAATGCTGCCTACCGCCGGGATAAAGATGCCGGGAATCCCGATCAACAAGGGAGCAAACAAATACAGAATCACGACCTGGCTTCCAGGTGCCGGATCATAGGGATCTTCAAAGGTCCGTAGTTTCACCCGAGCGAGTTGCAGGCCCAGAATCGTAAAAAACGTCGATGCAGACACCAAATTGAGGAAAAGGGCCGGAGAAAGCCAGCGTCCCATCCCTGGTTGCTCCAGCATCGAAACCATGAAGAACGTCACCGGGATCATGGTGAAACCAAGGACGACCAACGCGGCCATGATCAACGCGATGCGACCGAGGTAGCTTCGGTAGGCCGAGGCACCAATGACCATGGCGCAAAACACCGCATTGTTGAGGACCAAGGCGAGGGCAATCAAAAGATGCTCGACCAACTCGAACCCGCCGAAAAAATAGCGGAGCAGGAGGTAGGGAAGAATCGAAACCAGAATGAGAGAGCTGAGCGCCACGGAAAAGACCCATTTCCCCCTGACAATTTGCCAACGACTCAAACCGCTCAGAAGCAGCAGTTCCGCGTTTCTCCCGGTGAATTCCTGTTGGAGGTCGAAGAATCGCGTCGCTGGAATGACGAAAAGCAGCATGAAATAGGCGACGCCCCAGTAAATCAGACCGTATCGGATGACGCCATCTTCCACCCCACCAAAGGTGCTCGATCCCGAGGCCATCTGGTTGACGATGAAATACTCCAGCGCACAAGCCAGAATCATGACGATGTGCACTGCGATGAACGGGACCACAAATTTCCGCGCACGGAGACCCTGGCGGAGTTCCTTTACCGTCATGGCGTGAATTCGCTCGGGAAAATCGGCGAATTTCGACTCAGCAAAGAGCATGACAGATGGGCACGAAGGCTTGGAGAGGATCGGGGAGACAGGATTCGAACCTGCGACATCCTGCTCCCAAAGCAGGCACTCTACCAAACTGAGCTACTCCCCGTGTTGGAGTCGTCAACGGATTGGCAGAATCGCCAGAAAAGAGAAATATGCAAGGTTCAAATCTTCTAAAGATAGAAGTTTTTCTTGATATTATGGAAAAGTTAAGCTTTATGATGGCATTATGTTTCGTTAGGAAGCCTCCTTTTATCATGAACTACCACCTCTTGTCCGCATTTATCGCGATCGCTGTTGCAGGTGAGCTCGTCGCTCAATCTCCCGACATCGATTCACTTGAGGTGCCCGGCTCCGCCGAATCGGTCACGGAAGCAGCCCCTTCCAAGCCCACCGCCAAACCGAACGACGCGGCAAAGGATCCCACCCCGGCGATGAAGCCGGACCAGCCATCGACCCTGTTTCCTCCGTTGACCGAAACCCAGAAAATGCGAGACCTGGTCAATGCCGGAGACCTGCGAGAGGACGTGGGACTCCCTGCTCCGGAAGGGGGAGAAACGAAAACCCTGGCGATTGTCCGGGATGGAGATTCCTGGTATTTCGACAACTTGGTCGAAGAGTTCATCTTTCAGCTGGAGGAACTGGCCGTGGACAACTACGGGCTGGAAATCTATGAGGCGAGTGGAGATTACGACCCGAAAGTCATCCGCGAACTGCTGGATCAAGCCGTGGCCAGCCCGGATGTCGATTTGATCTACGCGGCTGGGATCGTCGCCACGGAAATCGCGACCGCGATGCCGGATGCGGATCGCAACATCCCGATCATGGCAGGTGCGGTTCGCTTTTCCGATGTCCGCGGACTGCGTATTTCCGCCGAAGGAACGTCCGGGATTCCCAACCTGACCTTTATTACGAATCCTCAACGCGTCGGGGAAGATCTCCGGCTGCTCCGCGATCTCACGAAGGCAAAAACGGTCCACGGATTGATCGACGCCTACACCCTCCCGGAACTCAAAGGTCTGGACGATGCTCGCGAAGAGGCGGAAAATACCCTCGGCATCTCCATCGAGGTGATTGGAAGCCATTCGACCGCTCAGGAGACGCTCGATGCGATCCCGGAGGGCGTCGAATCGCTCTACGTCACGATTCTCCCGAGCCTGGATATCTCCGAGCGCGAAGAACTCTTTATCGGACTGGCGGAGCGCAAAATCCGGACCGTTTCGATGCTGGGAATTTCCGATGTGGAAATCGGGGCGATGGCGGGCTTGGCCCCGGACAACGCCGAAGCCGTTTCCCGCCGGACTGCAGTCAATGCCCACCAACTCCTCCAAGGCGTCTCCACCGATCTCCTGCCGGTCTATCTTCCGGTGGAAGACAATCTCGTGATCAACTTCGAGACCACGGATGCCGTCGAATGGTATCCCAATTACGAAACCGTCCTCACCGCTCAATTCATCAACGAAGAAGCCGGAGAACGGGGCGATGAGATCGATGTGGCCGAAGCGATGAGCAAAGCCGCCACCCGCAATGCGGAGGTGCGCGCCACGGCAGAAGGCGAACGCATCGCGGAGCAAGACGTCCGCATCGTGCGCAGCAATCGGCGCTTGCAAGCTTCGATCGACGGGAACCACTCTCGGCAGGATTTTGCCGACTCCTATCTCAACTTCCCCGCCACCAATCTTTCGACTCCGGCGGGCAATTTCACGATCCCCGGCCTCGATTTTTCTAACAACGTTTTCCAGGGCCAATACGGCGTCCAAATTCGCAGGGTTCTCTTCAATGACGAAATCCGCAGTAATCTTCAGGCCACCCGTGAAACCGTCGTTTCGCGAAGGCTTGAAACACGCTCCGCTCAGCTCGACGCCATGGAAGACGCTGCGGTCGCCTACTTCAACTATCTCAGCGCGAATGAGCTCTACGAGATCGAAAAAGAGAACCTTCGCCTGACCGAGAACAACCTCCAACTGGCCAAACTTCGGATCGAAATTGGCTCGGCAGAGCCCTCGGAGCGGTTTCGCTGGGAACAGGATGCCGCCCGCAGCCGAGCGACGCTCTTCCAACGCGATTCCGACCGCGACAACGCCTTGGTGGAGTTCAATCGCGTCATGGGCGAACCGAGAAACAAGAATTGGGACTTCGAGGACTACGAGGTGGAAAACGACGAGTTTTTCTTCATGGACGACGCCTTGCGGCCCTTGATCGAGAACATTCGCGACTTCGCCGCCTTTAGCGAATTCCTCAAAACCATCGCCGTCGTCAACTCACCTGAGCTTCGCGGTTTCGAACACAATCTGGAAGCTCAAGGCATCCTCCTGGGGCAAAATCGACGCAGCTTTTTCCTCCCGGAAATCTCCGGATTCGTGAGCCAGAACCGGACCGTTCTGGGAAGTGGCGGACTTCCCGATCACCTCAGCCAGCACGAATCAACCGTCGGCTTCCAGTTCAGTTTGCCGCTCTTTGAAGGTGGACGTCGCAGCGCGGAAACGGAGCGCCAGCGGGCGACGATTCGGCAACTCGCTGCCCAGCGCGAAAACGCCCTCGAGCTGATCGAGCAGAGAACCTTGACCGCCTTCAACGGAATCGCGGCGGCCCACCCAAACATTCGCCTCAGTCGCCGAGCCTTGGAAGCGTCCGAGAAAACCTACGAGTCCGTTCAAGAGAAGTATTCCCAAGGAGCAGCCAGCATTCTGGATCTTCTCGACGCCCAATCGGCCCTCCTCCTCCAGCGCCAACAATCCGCCGTCGCCACTTACTCTTACCTCCAACAGATTCACCGACTTCAGCGTTCGATCGCCTGGTTCGAATACGAAAAAACCGCCACGGAAAAACAAGCTTCGGAAGCGGCCTTGAAGGATTTTCTCGAAGACGGCGATCTGAGCGATTTCAAATTCGATCCCGGAGTGACGGTGCCTGAAGCTCCGGATTGGCAGGAGGCAATCGTTTCCGCAGCGGAGAAGGATAAGAGCAAGAAGTCGAAGAAGAACAAGTCCGATTCCGATCACGAAACGTCCTCCGGAGAGGAAGAAGACGTCGCCCTGGGTTCCAGCGATTTCGAGTTCGTCGAATACGAAATCATCGGCCCCAATGACACGGTCGAGACGCCCGAAGAGGTCTCCCCTACCCCGGATGAAGCGGCCCCGGGGGCGGCGAGCCCGGATCGAGATCGCCGCTCCAAAACCGCTCTGGAGACCGCACCCGTTACAGGCCCAACCCCACCTCCGAACCTCATCCCGGTTTCGGTGGTCTCCCAGACTACTCCCGAACCTGTCCCTCAGAAAAGGGGACAGCGAGCTGGCGACCGAGTTCGGATTCGCCGATAAACGCGGCGGCCATCACTTTCAGCATGACGACACGCCTCCACCTCCCGATCATTCTCGCGATCGGCTTCTCGGTCCTGACCAGTTGCAGTCCGCCACCGGATCCTCCGGCGAACCTTCCGCGTCCGGTCTTCACCATCACGGTCGAACCACCGGTAACGGAAATCGAGCGCGCCTTCTCTGGCTTGGTGGAATCGGCCGAGGGCGTTGGCATCGCGTTTGAAGTGGGAGGACGAGTCGTCGAGGTAATCGCCGAAGATGGGGTGCGTTACGAAGAAGGGGCGCTTCTGGCTCGGATCGACGACACGGAATACCGCAACCAGCTCATTGGGTCAGAAGCCCAATTGACGGAAGCACAGCAGAATTTTCGCCGAACTCAGCAACTCTTTGAAACCGGAAACGCCGCACAAGGTGCCCTCGAAACCGCAATCGCCCGGGAAAAAGCCGCGCGCTCCAATTTCAACAGCGCTCAAAAACGGGTCGAAGATTCTCGGCTGACCATGCCTTATGACGGCGTCATCGGCGAGGTATCGATCGATCCCCAACAGGTCGTTTCCACCGGTCAGTTAGCGATGACAATTCAGGGTGAGGCCGGACTCGAATTCCAAATCGGAGTTCCGGCTGAAATCGTGGCTCGTGTCAAACCTCGCCAGCCAGCGACGATCGAACTGGGAACGCTCCCCGGCCAGATCTTCTCCGCGACGGTTCAGACCGTTTCTCCTCAACCCGGAGCCAACACCACCTATCCGGTCACCCTGAAATTCGCCCAAACCGATGCCCGGATTCGCGAAGGCATGGACGGTGAAGCCATTCTCAACTTGCCGAATCCCAATGGCTCCCTCCTTACGATTCCCGCCGTTTGTGTTAGCGCTGAACCGGGCGACTCCACCTTTGTCTGGGTGTTCGAATCCGCAGGCGGTGACACGGGAACCGTGAAGAAGCGGGAGGTGGAAACCGGAAGACTCCGCAGCGGAGCGGAACTCGAAATCATCACCGGTTTAGAAACCGGGGACATCGTCGTGTCGCGCGGTATCTCCCGGCTACGCGAAGGGCAGACCGTTCGGTTAGCTGAGCAGTAAGATGAATCCGGCAGAGCTGACCCTCAACAACAACCGCACTGCGCTGGTCATTTATGGTGCGGCGCTCCTGTTCGGATTCGCGACCTATTTGACGATTAGTCGGCTGGAGTATCCCGAGTTCACCATCCGGAACGCCCAGATCATCACGCAATACCCCGGCCGATCGACCGTTCAGGTGGAGCAGGAAGTCACCGAACCGCTGGAACAGGCGCTTCGCCAAATGCCGGAGATGGGTGAGATCACCTCGATTTCCAAACCGGGCATTTCCATCATCATCGTTGAGATCGGCGAAGAATACTTCGACATGGAAGACATCTGGACGGACATGCGGAATGAAGTTTCCAGCGTGCGCCTGCCGGAGGGCGCTTCCCAGCCCATCATCAATGACGATTATGGCGACGTTTTTCCCTATATCTATGCCCTCACCAGTGAAGGCTTCAGCTATTCAGAAATGCTCCACTTTGCGGAGGACATTCGCGATGATTTGCTGACCGTTGACGGCGTGGGAAAGGTCGAGTTTCAGGGCGTGCAAGAGGAACGCGTCTACCTGGAATTTTCCAGTAGCGAAGTCAGTGCCTACGGCGGTTCTCCCACCCGGATCGCCGGAGTCATCAACAATCAGAACGCGGTTTCGACGAGCGGGAATGTCCAGTTTGGGCCAGAGCGCTATGGCTTGGTGACCTTGGGTGAATTTGAAGATCTGGACGAACTGCGGAACTATCGTCTGACCTTTCCGGGAGACTCCACCAGCCTCCAGGTTTCGGATTTGTTCGACGTTACCCGCGGCTATCAGGACCCGGCAACTTCCATCGCCCATTTCAACGGAGAACCCGTCATCAGCATTGCCATCTCCATGGTTGAAGGCGGTGCGGTGACTCAGGTTGGTGAAGAGATCGAAGCCAAACTGGACGAAATTACCCAGAACCTTCCCATCGGGTTGGACCTCGAACCGATGTTTTACCAGCCCGAATACGTCAACGCTTCGGTCACATCCTTCGTCGTCAATCTGGGCCAGGCGTTCTTTTTCGTGGTCCTGGTCATGCTCTTGTTCGCCGGGTGGCGAATCTCTCTGATCGTCGGGATTCTCGTGCCGTCGGCTATCCTTGTGGCCTTTGCCTTGATGCCCTCAGTCGGCGTCGCTCTGGAAACGATGTCCATCGCCGCGCTCATCATTGCGTTGGGTCTTCTGGTCGATAACGCGGTCGTCGTTACGGAGCAGATTCTCGTTCGCCTCAATCAAGGGGAAGACCGCAAAGACGCCGTCTACGGAGCCGTCAAAGGCCTTATGATTCCGCTGCTCGCCGCCAGCGGAACCACGATCGCCGCCTTCTCCACCATTGCCCTCGCCAGTGGACAAACCAGCGAGTTTACCTATAGCCTCTTCGCGGTCGTCACCCTCACCTTGCTGGGGAGTTGGGTGCTTTCAATCACGATCATCCCGCTCTTCTGCTACTATTTCCTCCGCCCTATCAAACGCGATACCTGGGTCGGCCGCGGGCTGAATTTGGTCTACGAGCCCTATGAGAAACTGCTTCGCGCGTTGCTCAAGCTCCGCTGGGTCTATCCGCTGATCATTCTGGTCCTGACGATCGGAGCGGGGATGCTTTTTGGAAAGGTGCCCACGATCTTCTTTCCGCCGAATGAACGCGGCCAGTTCGTGATCGACTTCGAATTGCCCCTCGGCACCGATATCGCCCAAACCGAGGCGGAAGTCTTCAAGCTGGAGTCGTGGCTCCAAGAAAAACACGGTGTCCAGATTCGGACGATTTCGACCTGGATCGGCGACGGTGGTCCACGCTGGTATCTGGCCTTGGCCCCCGAGCCGCCAAACTCCGGTTACGCCTTCTTTTCCGTCCTGACCCACTCCGGCGAACCCGCCGTCATTCAACCGTTGATCGAAGACATTCACGCCTTCGCGGAGACGGAACTTCCCGCCGTGCGCGTGGTCGCCCGAACCCTCGAAAACGGCCCTCCCGTGGGCGACCCCATTCAAATCCGACTCTACGGCCCGGACATGAACACGCTTTACGCCCTACGCGATGAAATCATTCCGGAGGTTGAAGCTGTCGCAGGAATGTTCGATGTCCGCGACAGCTGGGGCGCCTGGGTCAAACAAGTCTCGATCGATCCTGATCCAGTTCGATCTGTCCGACTGGGCCTCACCACCAGCAGCATCGCGGAAAGCCTCAATCTCCAATTCAGCGGGTTGCAGTTTTCGACCTATCGCGAGGGCGAAGATGCCATACCCATGATCATGCGATCGAAGGAAGACTTCCGGGAGAACCCGGAACGCATACCGGATCTCCCCATCTTCATCAGCACTGGAACCGTTCCGCTCGGCCAAGTCGCCGATACCCGGGTCGAGTTTCTGCCGGGCTCCATTCTTCGGGAGAACACGGTCCGCACCATGACCATTAAAGGGCGCGTCCAAGGCCGCTACGCCAGTGAGGCACTCGCTGAAATCCAGCCCCGTCTCGCAGCCCTCGTCGAGAGCTCCAGCTGGCCGATCGGTTATTGGATCGAATACGGTGGCGAGCAGGAAGAAACTTCCAAGTCCCAAGCCTCGATCGCCGCAGCCATGCCCATCTCTCTCACGATGTTAGCCCTCATCCTCATCAGCCAATTTAATAGCCTGCGTCGCTTTTTCATCATTCTCCTCACCATTCCACCGATGCTCATCGGCGTGGTCCCCGGTCTGCTCCTCACCGGCTCTTCCTTTGGTTTCATGACCTTGCTCGGGATGATCGCCCTCCTTGGAATCATCGTGAACAATGCCATCCTTCTCATCGACGAAACCGACGCCCAGCTCAAAACGGACAAGAGCCTGGAAGACGCCATCGTCGATGCCGCTAAATCCCGGCTCCGCCCCATCATCATGACCACAATCACCACGATCATCGGCCTGATGCCACTCGCCTTGAGCGGCGGTGGGATGTGGAGTTCGATGGCCTACGCAATGATGTTTGGCCTCGGGTTTGCGACGCTCCTGACCTTGGCGCTTTGTCCGGTCCTCTTCTTCCTCTTCTTCAAACGCGATTTTAACGATTTAGCAGCAACCGCGTAATCTTCGTCTACTTGATCGTGACAATATAGACCATCACGTTACCCGTCCCGGTCTTAGTCGGTTTGATGTTTGCGACCACGTTGACCGGTTGATCGAGATGAGACGTCACCTTCTCCCGGAGTGAATCGATCACATAGTAGATCCCGCTGTCCGCGCTGTCGGTAAAGATGAGTCCGCCGCCGTCACTCTTGCGAAAAACCCCTCGGGCTTGCAATCGCACGGGCGGCTCGGGTTTCTGGATCGTACCGTCTTCCATTCCCTTCTTATGCGCCTGGAACTCCGGCCAAGTCAGTTTCCCATCGCGATTGGTGTCTGCCTGAGGATGCTTTTTGAAATACTGGTCCTTCCACGCTACCGCGCTGATTTCCGGTGCGGGAATCGATTCCGGGATTCGCTCAAGCAGTTCGTTCCGAAACGCTACTAGCCGATCGGCATATTCGGGATTGAGAGCCAGGTTGATCCATTCGTGAGGGTCTGTTGCGGTGTGATAGAGCTCCTCCTTCTCATTTTCGTAGCGTATATAGCGCCAGTCCCGACTCCGTAACGTGTAACTCTGAAACGCAGGATCATGGTAGTTCGCCCACTTGTAAAGGGCCGTGAGCGCCGCATCGGGACCGGCCCATTTTCCAGCAACAGGCTCGATCAAGAGCGGCTTCATGCTGAATCCGTCGAGCGGTCGACCGTTCTCATTCTTCACCGTGTCTGACGGCAAACCACACAGATCAATCAGGGTGGGATAGAGATCAATCAAGCTCACCGGAGCGTCCGAAGTGAGCCCCGCTTGCGATACTCCCGGTGCGCGAATCACCAGCGGAACGCGAGTACTCTCCTGCCAGAGCGAGTTTTTATACAGATAATCTTTTTCGCCCATTCCCCAACCGTGATCGCTCGTGAAAACAAGGATCGTATCCTCCTTCAGCGGCGATTGATCCACGACCTCAAGAATGTCCCCAACCAAGTCATCGACCGAAGCAACGCTGGCCAGGTAGGCCTGGATAAACTTCTTCAGGGCCAACTCGCGGTCCCCGCCGAAGGACGCAACCAAGCTGTCATACAACTTCGTTCCCCGATCGCTGCTCCGGTCGTCTTCGTCAGACACCACGGTGCTCTTGAAGGTGTCTTCCGCATCGCCTTCCATGATCTCAGGCAGTTCAATTTCCTCCAATGGGAAACGATCAAAATATTTTTGAGGAACGATGAGCGGAGTATGAGGGCGAACGAATCCGACTCCCATAAAAAACGGCTTCTCGCCGGTTTGCTCGGCAAATTCGCTCAGCTTTTCCACGGCCCACTTCGCATTGAGCTCATCTCCGGTCAGATCGCGATCCTCATCCGATTCGTAGCGCAACTCCCGCTGTTTGTTCCAACTTCCGGTCCGCCAGATCAGGTTCTCCTTCGGCTTTAGCTTTCGCAACGGCCCGAACGAGCCATCCACCGCATCAAAATTCTCACGGAAGGGCGAGGGAACGTCCGGGTGCGGGAGATTCCCCTTCCCGCCACCATACGCAAAGGGGCCGTAATCCGAAGGATGCCCGTACTCGTCCCACTCCTTCGCATCGCGATTATGCATCACCTTACCCGTCCCCAGAGCGTGGTATCCGTGAGCACTGAAGTGCGCCATCATCGTGCGTGAGTTCTTCAGAATCTCGTTCTCGTCCCAATGCTGGAACCCGAACAATTGAGACGTGTGAGGGTAAAGACCCGTCGCCAAACTGGCCCGCGAAGGATTGCAGATGGGGATGTTGCAATGCGCTTGAGTAAATGAAACGCCGCTCTCCATCAGCTGCCGGATATTGGGAGTCGCCGCCTGAGGATGCCCGCCAAGCGTTTCGACATAATCGTTCAGATCATCGCAGATGATGAAGAGGACATTGGGTCGGTTCGCTTCCGCCTGGGAGGTTGGCTGGAGAGCCATCCCCAGCAGAACCAGACCGAAGAAAGGGAATTTGAGCAACTGCATACCGGAACACTGCCGAAGGCAGGAAATCCTAACGGGTCTTAGAGAATCGCGCCCGGCTCGTAAGCTTTTGCCTCGGGAAATGCTTTGCTGAGTTCCGCCACTTTGGCGACGAATCCTTCGATCTGCGCGTGGGCCGCGCCGGTTCGCTCGCGGCCAGCTTCCAAAATCGCGTCTAATGCTTCGCGCGACATCCCGATCCGGGCATCTCCTGCCAATCGCTCGACAAAGTCGTTCTCGGTTTGTTCTCCGGATCGCAACGCCTTCACCGTCGCGACCGCGTTTTCCTTGATCGCCTCGTGCGCGGTTTCCCGACCGACCCCTGCTTTGACAGCTTCCATAAGGAAGGTGGTGGAGAGCAAGAAGGGAAGGTAGTGGGCATTTTCACGCTCGATCACCGCCGGGTAGGCTTCCATCTGGCCCAGCACGGTGAGGAGGGTTTCCAGCAGTCCATCGATCGCAAAAAACGCGTCTGGCAGCATGACCCGCCGGACCACGCTGCAAGAGACATCGCCCTCATTCCATTGATCGCCGGCCAATCCTGCCGCCATCGTCTGATAGCCTTTTAAAATGGTGTGGAATCCGTTGATCCGCTCGCAGCTGCGACTGTTCATCTTATGGGGCATCGCTGAGGAACCGACCTGGCCTTTGGCGAACCCTTCGCTCGCCGTTTCGTGCCCGGCCATGAGCCGCAGGGTCTTCGCAAAGCTGCCCGGAGCCGAGGCCAGCTCCACCAAGGTGCTCACGACCCGCAAATCCAAGCTCCGCGGATAAACCTGACCCACCGCCGCGTATTTCCGAGAAATTCCGAGGTGCGCGACGACGTTTTCTTCCAGCTTTGCCGCCTTGGCCGCATCGCCACCGACTAGACTGAGCTGATCCAATTGGGTCCCGACCGCGCCTTTCAATCCCCGGGCCGGATAGCTCGCCAAAATCTGGCGAAGCTGCTCAAAGCTGGAGTAGAACTCTTCCCCAAACATCGCCATCCGTTTGCCCAAGGTGGTCAACTGCGCCGCGACATTGTGCGTCCGCGCCGTCATCACGATGTCCGCGAATTCTTCCGCCCGGCGAGCCATGGCAAACAAGACCGCCGCTGATTTTTGCTCGATGACCTGCAGCGCACGAAACACCTGCAGCTGCTCCACGTTTTCCGTCAAATCCCGACTCGTCATTCCCTTGTGAATCTGCTCGCAACCCGCCAAATCGCAGAATTCTTCGATCCGCGCCTTCACGTCGTGCCGCGTGATCCGCTCCCGCTTCATGATCGACTCCAGATCCACCATGTCCTTGACCTTCTCATAGGCAGAAATGGCCTCCTCCGGTACCTCGATCTCCAAATCCCGCTGCGCCTTCATCACGGCGATCCAGAGTTCGCGCTCCAAGACCACTTTGCCCTCCGGCGACCAGATTTGAGTCATGGATGGAGAGGCGTAGCGTTCGGCAAGGACGTTCGGAATCGAGGAAGACATGCCGTCCACTGGAGCCAGATTCCGCCCGATGTAAACCGAGGCGGCGACTTTTAGAGTGGGGCCGGAATCCCAGAAAACCAGTGGACGCGTCCACACTCTCGTCCAAGTATCCCCCACCCCTCCGATGTTTTGAACGAATGAACGTGGCCGAAGAACTTTTCAAGGACGTGGCGAACCTGTCCGTCATCTTGCTCGGGGTGACCCTGTTGGCGGGCCAGCTCTTTCGCCGAAAATTCAGCTTCCTGGAGGCGGCTCCGTTCGGGCGCGTCTCGGTGGAGCCCTTCCGAGCGCCTGAGCTGCTCATCGCCTTCGGCCTGATCGCCATTTACTACATCAAGGGCACCACCAGCTTCGATGCCTCCTGGATCACGATGCTGGCCCCGATCCTGATTTTGCTTCACCTGGGCCCTATCCGTGGTCTCTCCATCATCGACCTCTTTGGTCTTGATCGCCCCTTGAACCGATCCTTCTTCCTGCGCTGGATTTTGCCGATGGCCGCATCCGTCACTCTCCTCACCCTGTTTACGATGGCGCTGTGGCAACTCTGGCTCCGAGACTTGATTGGCGAGTTGCCGCCTCAGCCTACCATCCAGATGCTTCACGATAACCCCCGCAGCATCGGCATCTGGTTTGGCCTCTTCATCCAAGCCTGCATCATTGCCCCCATTGCCGAAGAGATCCTCTTCCGCGGCTTTCTTTATCCCGTCCTCAAACGCTTCACCCAGCCCTTCGCCGCCGCCGTCATCGTCGCCGGGATTTTCGCGATCGCTCATCCGGTGAATGCGGCGTCGTTGGCTCCGCTTTTCGTCTTCGGCATTCTCCTCGTGATTTGCTATGAATGGACCGGGACCTTGCTCGCTCCCATTCTGGTTCACTTTGGGTTCAACGCGTTTAATCTGGTCTACACGTTCGTTTCGGTCAATGCCTCCCCCGCCTCCTGAGACGCTCGCATCCTTGGGCGAAGACGCATTGATCCGTCTTCTGACTCGGGATTTGCGCAGTACCGCTTCCGTCCTGACGGGGCCGGGGGATGATTGCGCCGTGATCGAACAACCGGGGCGCGATCATCTGCTCCTCAAGACGGATTGCGTGATCGAGAGCGTCCACTTTACTCCGGACGCGGATCCCGAAGTGGTCGGCTGGAAGGCGGCTGCGCGAGTTGTGAGCGACTTCGCCGCGATGGGAGGTGGGTCTCCCCAGCATGCCTTGGTGACGCTGGTCGCACCGGGAGATCGTGAAGCGGATTGGGTGACGCGCGTTTATGAAGGGATCGAGCGCTGCGGACGCGAGTTCGCCTTCGAAGTCGTCGGCGGGGAAACTTCACAATCGCCCCCGGGATCGCCGCTGGCCTTGATCTCGATCGCGATGACAGGTTCGATCCCGCCGAATCGCTGCGTTCTTCGGAGCGGAGCGAAGGTGGGCGACTTCATCTTCGTCAGCGGAAGCCTGGGCGGCTCCATCGCCGGAAAGCATCTCGATTTCACGCCGCGGCTTCGTGAAGCTGCCTGGTTAAGCGAGCAGCTCGACCGTTCTCTCCACGCGATGATGGACCTGAGCGACGGCCTCGCCAAAGACCTTCCCCGGCTGGCTCAATCCAGCGGTGTGGGATTTCAACTGGATTTGGACGCGTTACCCCGAACTTCAGGAGCCAGTGTCAAGAACGCACTCTCTGATGGCGAGGACTATGAGCTCCTTTTCACCGTCAGCGAACACCAGAGCGACGCATGGCTCCGGGGCTGGAAGCAGGCGTTTCCGGAGTTAGCTGTCACCTCGATCGGTCGGATCGTCCCGGAAAACGAATCGCAAACCCTCGAAGGCGGCTGGGATCATTTTCCGGCCGAAGCCTAAGCGATTCTGGAGGAAGCCGGTAGATTCCCGAGGTCGGCCTTGGCGAGACGATTGCCATGTGAAAAGACAAAATGCGCCTAGCCGACCACCCCGAATTCTCCTGCCAATTCACTCTTTTTTCCATTTTACACGTCTATTTTATCATGTTATTCATGACGCGTTTCCGTATACCGGAAAACAATGAACCGTTTCAACCCCCTACCCAACCAACAAGCCAAGATGAAATACACTCCCCTTCTCACCCTCAGTCTCGTCGCCGCCTTTAGCACCATCAGCGTCGCTCAAGAAGCCCAGGGTCTTCCCGTGACCGCCGATGAACAGTCCAAGTTGACGCCCGACGTGGTGCTTTCCGACCTCGTCGCGGGGAACAAACGCTACGTGAAAGGCGAGTTGAGCCCTCCGAACGTGCTCCCCCGCATTGAAGCGGCGACCGCCGGCCAGTTTCCCAAAGCCTTCATCCTCTCTTGCATCGATTCCCGCGTCCCCGTTGAGCAAGTCTTCGACCAAGGTCTCGGCGACATCTTCGTCGGTCGCGTGGCGGGCAACATCGAAAATCTCGACCAGCTGGGATCGATGGAGTTTGCCGCCAAAGTCGCCGGGGTGAAGCTTATCCTCGTTCTCGGACACGAAGCTTGTGGAGCGGTCAAAGGTGCCTGCGATCACGTGGAACTCGGCAACATCACGGCACTCCTCGAAAACATTAAGCCAGCTATCGAGATGGTCGAAGGATTCGAGGAAGGCGAGCGCAACTCAAAGACGAAAGCGTTCGTTGACCAAGTCATCGAGCAAAACG
>CAYGQD010000015.1:0-60124 GCA_964351855.1 uncultured Verrucomicrobiales bacterium | reverse complement strand
GTCTTGGCATCCGCGTCATCAAAGGCAATCAGCGCTTCATCGAGCCTTGAAACTTCCTCTTTGCGGAAATTCGCAAACCGAATGTAGCCGACCTCAGGGGAAATCAGCTCGCTGAAAAACTCTAACCGCTGCTCTTCCACTTCCTCACTGGCTGACCGGTCAACCAACTTCGCACCAAAGGCCAATCGCCTCAGCAGTCCTTCAAAGGCGGCTTTGTTCAATTCATCGTAGCTGAGCGCCTCCGGGCGAATGTAATCCCTCTTTAAGATCCCAAAAGCCTCCTGGAGCGCATTCTGACTGAGGGTATCAATTCTCTCATCGGCGGTTGAACAAAACGGGATCGTGAAAATCACGAGGAACAGGCGAGTGAAAGCGGACATTGGATGAACTTGCACCTAATCTTCCAAATGTGCTAGGCCCGTTTTTCGGGAGTCGATGTCAAACTCCGCCGACAAGATCGAAACCCGGGTTCCGGCTCGAACGGGTTGACAGTTGATCATTGCTCCAAAGATGTTACTGGATCTTTCCTTGTTAGGGGGAGGTATTTCAAAAACGATTTGATACGACAATGCATCGGCAATTGAATGCGACACAACGGCTCATTATGTGGAATCTGGTCGCGAACGGAGGCAGTCGCCTTCAAAAAGAGATTCGGCCTCGTGCGATCCCGAAGTTGCGGCTCCCGCTCGAAACTTGGAATCTGGTTCGGGTCAAACGACTGGGCGCGCAGGGGAATCGAATCTCAGTCACGGAGGAAGGCTGGGCTTGGGCCTCTGAGAACATGGGCGAGTTGCCGAATCCTCGCGAGAAGGCTCCGGATCAGGTACTTTGTCAGGTTCTCCGCGCTCTGAGGTACTTTCTCGAACGGGAAAACATCCCTCTCGCCGAAGTTTTCGCCACGAAACCGCCGGTCGAGGAGTTGATCCGGCAAGCTTACAACGGACTGTCTGCCGGACAAAAAAACGTGCGGGTGAGACTCGCGGAGCTTCGCCGCCACGTTGAGGAACCACGAGCCACCGTCGACGGAGCCCTTGCCGGAATGATGCGAAAGAATGAACTTACCATGTTTCGAATGGATGATCCGAAGCAGATTCGCTCCGCCGATCAGGAGGCAGCCTTCCAAACGCCTTCAGGGACCGAAATGCACCTGGTTTATCTGGGGGGGGCACCGTCATGAGTGATCGAAGTCTTGATATGATCGAAGCCGCTCAGTTCGGGTGGGCTTTTCGACTGAACGACGTGTGGTCAGATGTGATTCACGATGTGGATGACCTTCACCCGAATTTGCGAGCGCAGTTCGCGCGCAGCGTGGACTCGCTCTTGGCCAGGGCAAACTTGGAATCACCGATCGGTTGGGTCCTCCTCGGAGAAGGTGGATCCGGGAAAACCCATCTTCTGAATGCGTTTCGTCGATTTGCCGTCGAGCGTGGGGCCTATTTTGTGTTGTTGGATCTCACTGACGTTCGCACGTTTTGGGATTCGGCGCTTCAGGGTTACATCGACTCTCTGCAACAGGAATCCAGTGATGGTGTTCCGCAGTTTCAGGTTGTTTTGCAACGCTTGGTGACGGAAAAACTGGGGCCGGGAACCTGGGCGCCACTCCTGGCCGAACTCCAAAACGACGATCTGGTCGATGAAACCACGAATCGGCTGATTGAGGATTTGTGGAAGCGAGATCGTAAAATTCAACCCCATCAGCAAGATGTGATCCGCTGTCTCGCATACCTGAACGCGGATTCCTTCCAATTTTACAATTTAGGCGTAACTTGGCTGCAAGGACAGGAACTCGATATCGAGTCGAGGAGAGAGCACGGATTTCAGCGTCCTGTGGAGGAGCCGATTGCGATTGCCGGCGCAATTTCCTGGGTCATGGCCCAGACCGCTCCGACCGTCCTGGCTCTTGATCAGTTAGATGCGACCGTGATGCAACTCGCGGCGGGATCAAAGATTGAATTGGCGGCGGATGAGGCCACGGCGGAGACACTCCTCTTAGAAATCAGCCGGGGCCTCTTGAGTCTGCGTGACAAGTTGCATCGGACGTGGTCCATCCTGTCCTGCTTGGAGCAAACCTGGAGCGAACTGCAGCGTACCCAACTGAAAACGGCGAGCGATCGCTTCGAAGATCCGCCGAGAGTCCTGAATCGGATGAGTGACGAAGCGGTCATCTCATCGCTAATTGCCCAACGGACTGCGGCTGCTGCCAAAATCGCGAGGTTCGAACTACGCTACCCAACTTGGCCAATTCATCCTGAGGCGATTTCAAAGATGGTGGGTGAGACTCCCCGGGACATTCTCAAAATCTGCGAGCGACACCGGAGGGAGTGTATCGATCGCTGTATCGTTGAGGAATTGAAAGACTTCGATCCGCCGTTAGCAACTCCCGCCGTGGCTAATTCGGCTGAATTGATCCGATTGGACGACCTCTTTGAGCGAGGACAGAAGGACGCGGACTTGACCGATGTTTTGGCCGATGAGGCCGAAGACACGTTTTTCGCCCCTCTCTTGGAGATGGCGGCGAAGCTCGCAATCGAAGAAAACTACAACAACCTTCCCGAGGGAATCATTCTGAAGCTGGATCCGGCGCTTCCATCGGGGAGAATTCGACCGCTCCATGCCCGTCTTCGGGTGATTTTTGAGCAGGAAGGCGAACGGGAACAGCATTATTCCCTTCGCGTGCTGCAGAAAACGAATCATCTGGCCTACAAGGCACGCCTCAAGGCGGCGATCGTCGCTTCCGGAATCGACGCCAAATTGCCTTTCCGACAACTCCGAATCGTCCGAACGACTCCGATTCCAACCGGCATGTTGACGGACCGTTTAAACCGGAGACTCAAGCTTCTCGGTGGAACGGTGATTTGCCCGGACGAAGATGAGCTGAGGAAGCTGGTGTCGTTGAAGGTTCTGCAATTGGGCGATCACAAGCACTTCATGGATTGGGTGCATTCGCGTCGACCAATCTCGGAGATTGGGTTCGTTCGCGCCGCCCTACCTTGCCTCCAACTCTGGGGCGAACAACGGTTCGATGATCTTCGGATTCGGGACTATGCACCGGCCGCTCCGGATAGTGAAGACACGCTCTCCGCGGGACCGTCGGCACCGGCGAATCAGTTGTCCCTGGGACGCTTGGTTACCGGAAACGAACTCCATCGTGGAATATCCGTGCCGTTGAGTATTCTCCAAGATCATGCGGTGATCCTGGCCGGTGCCAAATCCGGAAAATCAGCGCTCGTCAAACGACTGACCGAGGAGGTGGCTCTTCAGGGAGTTCCAACCGTGTTTTTGGATTTGGAAGGGAGGTCCGCTCTCGACGAGGCTTGGGACGAGCCACCTGAGAGCTGGGAAATGGAAGACAACCGGAAAGCGACCCTCTTTCATGCCGAGACCGTGGTAAAAACCTGGACTCCCGGACTTCCGGAAGGAAGAGAATTGCCTGTGTCAGCTTTCAATGGGGACATCAACTTCAAACGCCTGATCGAGCCCTCTGAAAGGGGGACGACCATTTCCGTGATCAGCGGCGTCGGCATCCCGACTGAAGAGCGACAGGCCTTTATCACTCGTTTTTTGAACGCGGTGGGGTATTGGGCCAAGACTCACCCACGAGACGAGGAACAACGCCTGCCAACGGCTCTTTTGGTTTTGGACGAACTGGATCATTGTGTGGGACAACGGGGATCCAAGGAATGTGCCGCTTCGTTCAAAAGCCTGGTCACCGAAGCCAAGAGGGCGGATTTAGGAATTCTCGTTTCGTTCAGGGATATCGCGGATATTCCCGGGGACGTGATCAACTCTTTTGGAACTTTGTTTGTCGGGCGGGCCCATTCGCCGGAAACGATCGCCACGCTGCAAGAACTGATTTTCGAAAAAGGGGGCGATGGTCGTGATCTGGGGCGACTCTCCCGCGGCGAATTCTACGTTTGTAATCCACTGATCGAAGACGGCACCGCGCCAAAAATTTACTGTCCCGTCTGTCTTTCCAGGCACCCGAAGGCTCCCCTTAACCAGACTGAAATTCTTGGCAAAGCCCGAGCCGCGTCAGCACAGTTGGAGCTGGGATAGCATCCGGTAAAGGCCGTCCTGATCTTCGGAAAGCTCATCATGCTTGCCTCGTTGGACAATTTTCCCATCGTTAACGACGAGAATTTGGTCCGCATTTCTGACCGTGGAGAGGCGATGGGCGATGATGAGCGAAGTCCGATCGCGCATCAGGTCATCGAGAGCTTCCTGAACCAGTCTCTCGCTTTCCGCATCCAAGGCGTTGGTCGCCTCATCGAGGATCAGAACGGAAGGGTTGGCCAGAATCGCACGAGCGATCGCAATGCGCTGTTTTTGGCCGCCAGATAACTTTAAACCCCTCTCTCCAACCAAAGTATCATATCCTTCAGGGAATTTTTCAATAAACTCGTGCGCATTCGCGCGTTTGGCAGCTTGTACCAGTTCTTCCTCGCTCGTGTCCGGCCTGCCATAAGCGATGTTCTCACGAATCGAACCGCCAAACAGAAGGACGTCTTGGGGGACCAGTGCCATCTGGCGGCGCAACCAGTCCAAAGGATAATCCTGGAGTTCCCGGCCATCCAAAAGAATGGCTCCTTTGTCGGGATCAAAGAAACGAAGAAGCAGCGATATCGTCGTCGATTTTCCGGCTCCGCTCGGGCCGACAAGGGCGATTCGTTGCCCACTTTCAGCCACAAAACTGACGTCTTTGAGGACCGATACATCCGGTCTGGAGGGATACGCGAACTCGACGTTCCGAAATTCGACCTTCCCGGTCGCTCGATTTTGAGGTGCCTCCTGGCGTTTTGACTGGTCAGTCTCTGAAGGCTCATCCAGCAATTCTCGCAGTCGATCCGTGGCTCCAACCGCCTTCTGGATGTTGCTGACGATCTCCGGAAGTGCGGCAAAGGCACCACCGACAAAGGCGGTCACGAAGCAAAACTTGGTAAAGGCATCTCGCTCAATGGCTCCTTCCACGAGTAAATGGGCCCCGGACCAAACCACAAAAGTGATGGCTCCAAACAACGCGAAAATCACCATCGCAACCATCATGGCGCGACCGCCAATTAGCTGAAAGGCCACTTCCAGGTAGCGCTTCATCCCTTTGTCATACCGATCCGTCTCGTATTTCTCGTTGGCGAACGCCTTAACGTCCGCAATCCCATGCAAGGTTTCATCGACAATCACGTTCGTCTCGGCCAAAAGATCCTGCGCCTCTCGGGAGCGGCCCCGGATTTTGAAGCCGAAAAGAGAGATGGCAATGAGCACGACGGGTAAACTCAGCAGCATCGTGAACGTGAGACGAGGTGAAAGAATAAAGAGAAAGGTGAGCCCTCCGAGCAGCATGACGCATTGGCGCAAAAACTGGGGAGTGGTCGTGCAGAGCGTTTCCCGAATGAGGCTCAAATCAGCGGCAAGATGGCCCGAAACCTCTCCTACGCGACGCTCGTTGTAGAAGGCCATGGGGAGTCGCACCAGCTTTTCATAGGTGTCTCGGCGAACGTCGGCGACGGCCAAGTCCCCTGCCCTGCCCAGCAAGTGCATCCGACCAAAGGTGATGCAGGCCTGAATCGACAAAATGATGACCAAGGTCAGGGCGACCTGATTGACAGTTTCCAAGAGAGCCTGGTTCCCTGCCGGATCGCCAGCATTCATTGCTTCCCCGATCAATTCACCCATCAGAATCGGGAAGGCCATGGACATGGCACTCGTAATCAGGACCGCAATGATCCCGGGGATGAACATGGTTTTGTAGCGCCCCAAATACGCAAAAACCCAGAGGGTTTTCTTTAAATTCTCCCGATTTAGCTTTGCTTTGGGAACATCGTATTCGGTTTGGGTAGTCCGTTGCGCCATTTTTTTGAGGGAGGACCTCTAGTCCCTGGGGCCTGGATTGTCCATAGCCAGAAAACTCAATTTGTCCAAGCGGTGGTCAATGCTGCTCGCCCCGCAGAACGGCCAAAGGAGGATGCGCGGTGACGTTGCGGCTCAGGAACATCCCAAAACCCGTCACGGTGAGAATGGTGATCAAGATAACCAAGAAGATGGATGCCAGAATGGAAAGAAAAGGGACTCCGAACACAAAAACCGCCAAAACCCAGGTAGCGATCACCCCGAGGAGGCTGCCCGTCAGGGCCCCAAACAGCCCCAGGGCGAGGTATTCACTGAGCAGAATCCGCTGAATCTGAGATTTCGAGGCACCGAGCGTCCTCAGAAGCACGCTCTCTTCCACCCGGTCACGCTGTCCCGTTAAAATCGTGCCCACAAGGATGACGGCTCCGGCAGCGATCGTAAAAAGAGTCATAAACTGGATCACATTCCCGATCCTTGCCACAATCGACTCGATCGTCTGGAGAATCAGACTCATGTCGAAGACCGTCAGATTCGGGAACTGAATGGAGGCATCTCTTTGAAAGGCCCCGGATTGCTGGCTGGTTTCAGCGTAGGTGGTCAGGATCTGAAAGCCAGGCGCTTCCTCCAACACACCGCTCGGGAAGACGAGAAAGAAATTGAGTCCCATCCGCTCCCAGTCCACTTCGCGAATGCTCGTAATTTCGAGGGTCAGGGGCAGGCCTTGGACGTCCATCCCCAACTGGTCTCCCAATTCGACCTTCAAATCTGTGGCCATCCCATCGTCAATCGAGACCGGGATCGGCTTCTCGAAATCGACAGCCTCCACTCTCGGAATCCAAGTCCCCTTTAGCAGGGTTTCCGAATCGGAAAGTGTCTCGCGGTAGGTAGAGCGGAAATCTCTTCTCACGATCCAACCGGGCACTGCCGTCGCTTCATCTTTTTGAATCTCGGAGATGGCCTTACCCTTGATTTCCGTCAATCGCATCGGGATCATGGGTGCGATCTCAATCAGTTCCATCGAGTTTGAGCGCATGAGAGCCTCAACGCCTTCCCGTTGGTCGGGTTGGACATCAATGACGAACAAATTCGACTCACGATCATTCGGAGAGACTTCGAATTGTTGAGTCAGCATTCGCTGGGTCGAAAGCATCGTCACGATGAGAAAGACACCGAGCCCGATCGAAACCATGAAGGATAGCGTCTGATTTCGCGGACGATGGAGATTCGCGATCCCCTGCCGAACGGTGTAGGAAAAGCGGGTGCGTAGATGAACCGCCGCCTTGCTGATCCCTCTGGCAAAGAGGGCCAACAGGCCAAGCACCACTCCCAGAGCAAGGACAAAATAGAGCCCGAGAAAGGGGCGCTCTTCCGGGCTCATCGTCAAACCGGCGAAGACCAGGGAAAGTGTCAGTCCTCCAAGGACCGCCCACCAAAGCTTGTCCCGAACCGGAGCGGCTTGAGGCGCTACATCGGACCGCAATGCGGAGAGCGCGGAAATCCGCCGGATTTTCAACAGAGGCAGCAACGAAAAACTCAAACAGATCAACAGACCAATGGCCACACTTCCCGCGATTGCCTGCCAAGACAGCTCGGGCTCGAACGAAAAGGGCAAAAAGATGGAAACCAGCCCCGGAATCGCTTTTTGGATACCAATTCCCAAGACCGTGCCTAAAAGGCTGCCGATTAGGCCCAGCATCATCCCTTGTGCCAGATAGATGGCGAATGCTTGATCGGCGGTTGAGCCAATGCAACGAAGCACCGCGACCGTTTTGATGCGCCCTTGGACGTGAACATGAATCGCGCTGGCGATGCCGATTCCGCCCAGGACCAAGGCAATGAAGCCGATCAAACTAAGGAAGCTGTAGAGGTTGTCGAGAACCCGCCCCAGATTCCGTTTCCGCTTTTCCACGGACTCGTACTGAATCCCGGTTTCGGTGAAGAATTCCGTCAGGTCCTTGGTGAGAATCTCCTCATCCACATTCACCTCCGAGTCGATTTTGAAGTAGCTACGGTAACGAGCCATGCTTCGATTTCCCAGGAGTTGGGTCGCTTCCAATTGCTCGGGTGCCAGATAGCCCAAGGGCGCAAAGGCAGAAAACGCACTGGGTCGTGGTGGGGCTTTGACCAAGTATCCCAGAATGGTAGTTTCCAGTTCTCCGATTCGCACTTTTTCCCCCGGCTGCGCTCCGAATTGGTCCATCAAGCTACGCTCCAAAACGATGCCATTTCCCTCTTTCAAGTTCTGCCAAGCGTCTGCGGGTTCCGTCTCCACGGTTCCGTAAAAGGGATAGCCAAATTCGATGGCCCGAATCTGCACCAGCCGCGTCGCATCCTCAGAGTCGACAAACCGAAGCATCGTCATGAAACTGGTTTCATCCACTCGCTCGCCGGGGATTGACTGCAATCTCTTCTCCACGTCTTCGCTGTAGAGGCGTCGTGAGGAGAGCATCAGGTCTGCACCGAGCAATTCCTTTGCTTGTTCTTCAATGGCTCCTTGCAGATTAACGCGGAGGGAGCCGATCGAAACCAAGCCGGCGATACCAAAGACGATGGAGAGGGAAAACAGGAAGAGCCGCCGGCGATCTCGGCGGCTATCACGCCAAGCCATTTTCCAAGTCCAGCTCGAAAAGAGTTTTGTGAGAAGGTTCATCGCTGTCCGGCAACCTCTTCCTCCACCCGCTTGCCGCCACGCATCCGAACGATTTCCTGAGCTTTCCCTGCCAATTCCAGGTCGTGCGTCACGATGATCAACGCGGTTCCGGCTTCGGAGTTCAGCTGAAACAGCATTTCTTCGATCATCGTGCTGGTTTCTTCATCCAGATTTCCGGTCGGCTCATCGGCAAACAGAATCTGAGGTGCATTGATAAACGCCCGCGCCAAGGCAACTCGTTGCTGCTCTCCTCCGGACAACTGAACCGGGTAGTGGTCTAACCGCCTCCCAAGGCCCACGCGCTCCAGCATTTCCCGCGCTTCCCGACCGGAAGTCGCTCGACCGGATAGCTCCAGAGGGACCAACACGTTTTCCACGGCTGTGAGTGTCGGGATCAGTTGAAAGTTCTGGAAAACGAACCCCACTTTCTCGTTTCTGCGCTGCGCCCGCTCATCCTCATTGAGCTTGGCGAGGCTTTCGCCATCGAGCATGACATCCCCGGAACTCGGCAAATCCAGTCCGGCGCAAAGCCCTAACAGAGTGGTTTTCCCACTGCCTGAAGGTCCGACAATTGCACAGGTGGATCCGGCAGCAACGGACAGATCCATCGAGTCCAAGACGGTGAGCTGGTTTCCATCCGGCGCGGTGAACGTTTTGGTCAGGGACCTCGTCTCAAGGATTGTACGATTGTTTCGTTTTGCGGAGTCCATCTTCACCAGTATACGGATCAGACCGTCTCACCCATTCATTCCTTTCATGAATTCTTTTTCGCACTTTTTCTGGTTCGCTTCCGTTCTTCTGGCTCCGTTGTGGAGCGCCGCCGCCGAAAAGCGAATGCTGATTTTAGGCGATAGCCTTACCAAGGGTTACGGACTGGAGCAAGCCTTCGCCTTTCCCTCGATTCTTCAGCAAAAGATCGCGGAATCCGGGTTGCCCGAATGGGAGGTGTTGAATGGTGGTGTGAGTGGGGATACCACGGCGGGCGGTTTGCGTCGTCTTCCCTGGTTGCTGAAGAAGGAGGTGGATCTCTTGGTGGTGGCTTTGGGAGGAAATGACGGACTTCGTGGGATCGATCCCGCAGAGACGGAAAGAAACCTCCAAGCCATGATTCAGGCGGCGAGAGCCCGCTACCCGGAGATCGAAATCGTGATCGCGGGGATGCAGATGCCGGAAAACTTCGGGAAAGACTACATCGAACAGTTTCAGGCGGTTTTTCCCAGAGTCGCTCAGGCCAACAACCTCACTTTGATTCCATTTCTGTTGGAGGGGGTCGGGGGAATTGCGGAACTCAACCAACCCGATCAGATTCACCCCAACAAAGAGGGGCAAAAAATCGTGGCGGAAACGGTTTGGGAAGTCATTCGCCCGATTCTCGAATACTCCTCGGCTCCGAGTTCTAGCGAACTTGGGCAATAACCTCGTCCATCAATTCAGCTAGGCGAACCGAAGCCTGGTGATTGTGCGCATCACATTCGATTTTTCCTTCGTCGAGTGAACGCATTACCGCTTCGATTTCGCCGCCAACCATTCCCCGGGAGTCATCTCGATAGACTTCCCACTCGCCCTCGGCAGAGACGAATTCAGCCTCAACGCCGGCATGAAATTTCGGCAATCGGATACTTCCCTCCGTTCCCTGGATCACTGCATCCATGGCTTCTCCGGTGCAAAACGAGCACGTCATCGCGGAACTGGCACCGCTAGCGTGTTGGGCCGCGATCGACACCGAGTCTTCGACCCCGGTAATCGATCGATCCCCCGCAGCATGAATTGTCTCGATTTCTCCGAGGAGCCGCCAGGTCAGGTAGATGGGGTAGATGCCGACATCCAACACCGCTCCACCACCGAGATTGGGGTTCATTAAGCGGTCCTCCGGATCGCTCGGGCCTTGGAAACAGAAATCGGCCCGCGCCAGTTTCGGTCGACCGATCCTTCCGGTTTCAATCCATTCTTTCGCCTTCTGAATCGCTGGAAGAAACCCGGTTTTCATCGCTTCCATGAGAAACACGCCTTCCTCCCGGGCGAGTTCGGTCAGCGCTTTCGAATTCGCAGAACTCGGCGTGAGAGGTTTCTCGCATAGAACCGCTTTGCCAGCCCGAATCGCCATTTCAGCGATTTCACGATGAAAGACATGCGGCACCACCACGTAAACGATGTCCACCGCCGCATCCGACACCAATGCCTCATAGGAATCATACGAGGTTTCAAAGCCAAACTCCGAGGCGAACGCCCGAGCCCGTTCCGCATTCCGAGAAGCAACGGCCACACAGCGGGCTTTTGGGTTTTTGGTGAGTTCAGAAGCAAATTCTTTCGCAAACCGGCCCGGACCAATCAAGCCCCACCCATAGGTTTTGGTGTTCATGATTACAAAGAAGTGCGGCAAAAGCGGAGATTGCAAGTCCGAGAACGCCGGGCTGGCAAATTGCATGGCCTACCGAAATTGACTTCGCCGAAGCGGGCTCCAAAGTAACCTAGCTTTATGCTTTTGTTTTCAACCGATATTGACGGCACTATCTATGACGGGCCGGAAACGGCTAGGGCTTTTGCTTCCTACTGGGAGAACCTTTGCTCCATAACGGATCGTAGACCTCTCCTTGCTTACAACACCGGACGTTCGCTCGATGACGCGCTCGATCTCATCGAACGCACGGAGCTTCCGAATCCCGATTGGTTCATCTGTGGGGTCGGAACTACGATTTTTGATCCGCTCCAAAAGGAGACCTTGGCTTCCTGGCACGAACTGCTCTCTCAGGGATGGGACATCGCAATCGCGAAGCAAATGGTTACCACGATGACCTCTGCCCGGCCCCAACCTCCCGAATGCCAGAGCGACTACAAAAGCAGTTGGTTTTGGGAAGGCGCAACGACCCCGGAAATTCGGGCCCTGGATGAGTCCCTAGCCAACACCGGAGTTTCTGCTCAGGTGGTCTACTCATCGAATCGCGATCTCGACCTTGTTCCGCGCGGTGCGAATAAAGGAAACGCTGTCCGCTTTTTGGCCGACCGGTTAGGAATTCCCTTAAGCGAGATCATTGTCGCGGGTGATTCTGGCAATGACGCATCGATGTTCCTGGTGGACAACGTTCGTGGTGTGGTGGTTTCGAATGCGGAGAGTTCCTTGAAAACCGCCGTTCCCAACGAAATGGCCTACCACGCCACCGAGCCCTGTGCCCACGGCGTCATCGAAGGGATCGAGAGGTATCGGGAGCGTTAGAAAGCGACCAAAGAGCACGTTATTCATGAGCAATCTGAACAATCTCTATCTCGTCCACATCTCGATACACGGATTGATACGAGGAGAAAACCTGGAGTTGGGGCGAGACGCAGACACCGGGGGACAATGCAAATACGTCCTCGAACTCGTCAAAAGCCTATCCGAACACCCTTCCGTCGGCCAAGTGGATCTCCTCACCCGAATGGTCAACGATCCCAAGGTGAGTTCAGACTACGCCTCGCCGATCGAGGATCTTGGAGGTGGGGCCTTTATCAAACGGATCGCTGCGGGCCCCAGGCGCTATCTTCGAAAAGAATCTCTCTGGCGCTACATGGGAGCCTTCATCGACCAGTCTCTGGCGATGTTTCGAGACGCGGGACGATTACCTGACGTGATTCACGCTCACTATGGAGACGCCGGCTACGTCGGGAGCCGACTCGCGGCCCTCCTCGGCTGCCCCTTTATTTTCACCGGACATTCGTTGGGCCGGACCAAGCGCGAAAGTCTGTTGGAAGGCCGGGCAAATCCGGAGCGGATCGAGAAACGGTACAATTTGGCGGCTCGGATCGAGGCCGAAGAAATGAGTTTGGATGCGGCTTCGCTAGTGTGTACGAGCACCCAGCAGGAAGTCGATCAGCAGTATTCCGTTTACGAGTTTTATGCGCCTGATCGAATGAGGGTGATCCCGCCTGGGGTTGATCTATCCCGATTTTCGGTTCCCGGGGAAAAAAATGTTCCCTTGCCAACGTTGGAGAAGATCGAACGTTTTCTTGACGATCCCGAGCGTCCCGTCGTACTCGCGATTGCCCGAGCCGATGAAAAGAAGAATCTTTCAACCCTCGTCAAGGCTTTTGGAAGCAGTGAATTTCTTCGCAAAACCGCCAATCTTGTTTTGGTGGCTGGGAACCGGAAGACGATTCAGGAGCTGAATCCGGGTGCGCGGAAAGTTTGGACCGAGTTGCTTCAACTCATTGACGACTATGACCTCTATGGGAAGATCGCGATTCCAAAGCATCACGAACCCGATGAAATCCCCGATTTCTATCGATATGGGGCACAACGAAAGGGAGTCTTTGTTAATCCAGCCCTGACCGAACCGTTTGGACTCACTTTGATTGAAGCGGCGGCTTCCGGCCTTCCTGTGCTTTCGACCAATGACGGTGGTCCCCGGGATATCATGGGAAACTGCGACAACGGAATCCTGTTTTCACCAACGGATGTCAATGAGCTACGGACCTCCCTGGAAACCTCATTGAGCGATCCGGAGCAATGGGAGCGTTGGTCCGCAAACGGTCTCAAAGGAGTACGGGAACACTATACCTGGAAGGGACATGTGGCTCGCTACCTGGAGGAAGCTGAGGAACTCCTCAGCGAAATTTCGCAACCGCGCCTGATCACGGAGAAGATCCGGACCAGCCTGCCACTGGCTGAGCGCATCGCGTTTACCGGATTGGAAGAAGAGCTGCTTGACGGAGACGCGGAGGCAATTGCTTCGATCCGCAAACTGGTGGAGTCCAATGTTCCTCAGTTGGGCTTTGGGATCGCAACGGGACGTAGTTTGGCGCATGCGAGGGTTCTGATCGAGCGACACGGCTTGCCCCAGCCAGACGTCTGCATCACCCAGTTGGGAGCAGAAATTCACTATGGAGTCCGGACGGTCCCCGACCATGCGTGGGAGGCTCATCTTGCGCATCGCTGGGAACCGGAAGCCATCCAAAGTGTTCTCAGCGAAGTGCCTGGGCTGGTCTTGCAAATGGAACCGGGAAGTCAGCATCGGTTCAAAGTCTCCTACCATTGCGATGCTTCGGTTGCGCCGGGTCGAGGAACTCTCCAGAAAATGCTTCGAGAACACAATCTCCCGGCCAAGGTCTTGCTGTCAGAGAATCGCCTGCTGGATGTCATCCCTCTAAGATCCGGAAAAGGTCAGGCAATACGCTACGTAGCGCTCCGTTGGGGAATCCCGGCGGATAATGTCCTGTTTTATGCGCGGCGGGGAAGCGATTACGAAGCATTATCCGGGCAGTTTCTCGGAGTTTTGGGCTCCGATCATTCGTTGGAATTAAAACCTTCCACCAGTTTGCCTCGAGTCTTTCTTGCCGAACGTCCGAACTTCATGGGGCTGTTGGACGGGATCAACGCCTATCATTTTGATGCATCAATCCAGATTCCTAAGAGCGCGGAAAGCCTGCAACCGGAGGAAGCAGAGGATCGCGAAGCCGTTTTGCAGCCTGACTTGGTTGCTCACATCAGTGAAGGGGAGTAGGTCGTTCACAACCATGTCTGAATCCAACGAAACAGAGATCCCACCCTTGCTTGCCGGAATTGAAGCCGGGGGGACCAAGTATGTCTGCGCGGTGGCGCACGATCCTGCGGAACCGTTGCTGGAAACCCGCTTTCCCACTGAAACCCCGGAAGAAACCATCAAGAACGCAGCTGCCTTTTTCCTTCAGGCTCAGGAAAAGTATGGTTCAATCCAAACCATGGGAATTGGCACGTTTGGTCCGGCCAATATCCAACCGCGCTCTCCCGGCTATGGCTCGATTCTCACCACCCCAAAACAAGGTTGGGAGGGCTTCAATGTCGTCAACGCCATTCGGGAGGCGATCGGCCATCCCATCCCCGTAGCGTTCGAGACCGATGTCAACGCAGCGGCGATTGGCGAAGCGGAATACGGCGCAGGCAGACATCATCGCTTCATCTCCTACATCACGATCGGAACGGGAATTGGCGGTGGATTTCTCAACGACGGACAACCGCTTCATGGCCGGATGCACCCCGAAATTGGACACATGCTGGTGCCGGATTTTGACCAAGAGTTCGACAAAGCAACGAATGTTTGTCCTTTCCACTCGTCCTGCCTGGAAGGTCGCGCCTGCGGACCCGCAGTCGAGGCTCGCTGGGGTCAACCTGGCCAGGAACTGCCCGAGGATCATCCAGCTTGGCGGCTTCAGGCGAAGTATTTGGCGGCCGCTGCGGTGAATCTAACTTCGGCCTGGTCACCGGAACTCATTCTCATCGGCGGGGGAGTCTCTCAACAGGCTGGATTGATTGATCGAATCCGTCACGAGTTTGAGGTCCAAGCCGGTGGATACTGGGATTTACCGCCGTTGGATCTTTATCTTCGCACCCCGGCTCTTGATCAGCGGGCGGGAATTGTCGGTTCCCTAGCGTTAGCCAAGCGGTTATCCCAAATCGGCTCGTGAAATTGTGGAAAGCCGAAGTAATTTCAAAGATGCAGGTAGTTACCGAACGCCAATGCCAAACGACGCTTGAACGCTTAAAGACACTCCTGAGGAATCGTTTTCCGAAGGATTCGGAGACCGATGAGTGGAAAGGGCTCGAGTTTCGCCTGGAGCAGACTTTCCCTGAGCTCTTCCGGCATCTGCTTGAGTTATACGGGCATCATTTCGATTTCTTTTACCACATTGAGCGCCTGCTCGAAATCATGGCGACCAAGTGGCTAGAGCGTTCTCCCGAGTTGCGCAGTACGGATGCGATGCGGGAAGCAGACCCGTCCTGGTATCAGTCGGGGCGTCAAACGGGAGCAATGGCCTACGTCGACTTGTTTGCCGGCGACCTTCAGGGATTCCGGGAGAAAATCCCCTACTTGCAGGAATTGGGAATCACCTACCTCCATTTGATGCCGCTCTACCGAACTCCGGATGGTGATGATGATGGCGGTTATGCCGTCAGCAGCTATCGCGAGGTTGACCCGGAGCTGGGAACCATGGAGGATTTAAGCGATTTGGCAGCTGAACTCCAGAAGCACGGAATCAGCCTCGTGCTTGACTTCGTTTTCAATCATACTTCTGACGAACATGATTGGGCAAAACGGGCCCGAGAGGGAGACGAAACCTGCCAGGATTACTACCTCATGTTTGATTCCCGGCAGGAACCGGATGAATACGAGGCACACCTCCGGTCGATTTTCCCCGATGAACATCCCGGCTGCTTCACCTATCTCCATCGCATCAAGAAATGGGTCTGGACCACCTTCCACACCTATCAATGGGATCTGAATTACCGAAACCCGGAGGTCTTCAACGCCATGGTTGAGGAAATGCTCTTTCTGGCGAACGTCGGTGTGGAAGTCCTGCGAATGGACGCCGTTCCCTTTGTGTGGAAGCAAAAAGGAACCAATTGCGAGAATTTACCGGAGGCACATCGGGTGATCGAATCCTTCAACTCGATTGTCCGCATTGTGGCTCCCAGTATGGTTTTCAAGTCTGAGGCAATTGTCGCTCCTGATGAGATCACGAAATACATCGGCGTCGATCAGTGTCAAATCTCCTATAACCCGCTCTTGATGGCATTGCTGTGGGAGAGTCTGGCAACTCGGAATGCGCGGCTTCTCCGTCATTCGATGCAGAAGCGATTTTCCATACCCACAGGCTGCTCTTGGGTCAACTATGTCCGAAGTCACGACGACATCGGCTGGGGCTTCGACAATCGGGATGCGGAAGAACTCGGAATCGACCCTCATGCCCATCGGCACTTTTTGACTCAGTTCTATATTGGAAATCACGAATCGACCTTTGCTGAAGGTGAGCCGTTCCAGATGGATCCGGAAACCGGCGACGCCAGGGTCTGTGGAACCACCGCTTCGCTGTGTGGATTGGGCAAGGCGCTTCGTGCCGACGATGACGCGGAGGTGAATCTTGCGCTTCATAGGATCATGCTGATTCACGGCGTCATTTTCACGATTGGCGGAATTCCATTGGTTTACCTCGGCGATGAAATCGGGATGCTGAGTGATCCGGACTATCGTAACGACCTCGAGAAAGAAGGTGACGCCCGTTGGCTTCATCGGCCCTATTTTGACTGGGAAAAGGCCGAATCTCGAAGCGAAGCCGAGACCCCGGAAAACATCATCTATCAGAGTTTTTTGAAACTGAACCAGTTACGCCTCAATAATCCGGCCCTTTCCAGGGGAGAAACGGAAATCGTCGATGCCGGGAATGATCATGTCTTTGCCTGGTTCCGAACATCGACCGAACAAAGTATTTTCTGCATCGGAAACTTCAGTGACCAAAAGCAGACGCTGGCTGCTCCACGCCTCAGGCAGCTTGGGCTTCGTAAGGTCTTGGTCGATATTATTTCAGGGCAAACCATGATTGCCTCCAAGCAGCTTGAACTCGAGCCACACCAGTTCATGGTCCTGCTGAGGCCTGGTGGATAGATTCGATTTCGAGAATTCTGCTTCAGCAGAAGGTTGATTTCACCCGGCCGCGTTTTATCGGAAAAAATGGCAAAAACCGGATACGATTACGCACCCACCTCAAAATCACTTCCTCCCGTCGTGGAACCGGGAGAGTTTGTGTTTTCCGTCGCGGGGCTGGATCATGGCCACATTTTTGGCCAGACGAATGGTTTGAAGGACGCTGGAGGCACCCTGAAATTGGTCTGGGATTCTGACCCCGCAAAGGTAGCCGACTTTATCGCGAAACATCCGGAAGCGGTGGCGGTTGAATCCCTGGAACAGATCTTGGAGGATCCGGACACCGCCATGGTAGCGAATGCCTCGATCCCATGTGATCGCGCGGCCCTCGGTTTGAAGGTTCTTCGCGCCGGAAAGCATTTCTTCGTCGATAAATCTCCCTTCACCACGCTGGGACAACTGGCGGAGGTCAGTAAGACGGTCGAGGAAACCGGGAAACGCTATTTTTGCTACTATTCGGAGCGACTCCACAATGAGTCATCCATGCATGCCACGAAGTTGATCGACGATGGAGTGATCGGAGAGGTTTTGCAGGTGATTTGCCTTGCCCCACACCGGATGTCTCGTAATGCTCGTCCCGACTGGTTTTTTGAGAAGGCCAAATATGGCGGCATCCTCACCGACATTGGCTCCCATCAATTTGAGCAGTTCTTACGCTGGACGGGATCGGATGACGGGACCGTGAATTTCGCCAGGGTGGAGAACTTCACGGCCCCGGAGAAGCCGGGGTTGGAGGATTTTGGTGAAGCATCCCTCACGATGTCATCGGGCGCGAGTTGCTACGCACGGGTCGATTGGCTAACGGCGGATGGCTCTCGGGTCTGGGGTGATGGGCGTTGCTTCCTGGTTGGCTCCGAGGGCACCATGGAAATCCGTAAGTACACGAATGTTGCCCAAGAGACGCCCGGAAATAAGATCTTTCTCGTTACGAAAGAAGGTGAACAAGAAATCGATTGTGATGGGATTACCGGATTCCCGTTTTTCGGAGACATGATCCTCGATGCCTTGAACGGAACCGAGAACGCGATGACTCAGGGCCACATATTCAAGGCAGCAGAACTGTCCCTGATCGCCCAGAAAATGGCCGACCAAACTTAGGGCCGGGCGACACGCTCCGCTTACCGCAAGGTTAGGCAGTCGCGAGGTTTGCCGCCGCCAATTTTGTCACCGGATTGACGATTTCCCCTTCCATCTCGTTCTTCGTATCGCCAATCAATTCGTCACGGAACTTGGCTACGAAGCTCTCGGTCGGCCACGCACAAGCTTCACCGAATGCACAGATGGTGCGGCCATCGATATTTCGGGCGACCGAATCGAGCGTGTCCACGTCACTGGGAGAACCTTGACCGGCCGCGATCCGATCGGTGATCTTCGCCATCCAAAGTGAGCCTTCGCGGCAGGGCGTGCACTGTCCACAGCTCTCGTGGGCGTAGAAATTGTTAATATTGTTCAGCACCCAACTGATTGAGCGACTGTCATCGATGACGATCACGCCCCCGGAACCCGCCATGGATCCACAGGCGGCCAACGTGTCAAAATCCATCGGGATATCCCAAATTCCCAATTCCTCACCTTTGACTGTAAATTTCTCATCGGCTCGAAGAACCTTGGCCGAGCTTCCGCCCGGGATAACCGCTTTCAGCGTTCTTCCTTCCTTCAATCCGCCGCACATTTCGTTGATCAAGGTGCCCAATGTGACTTTGCCGACCTGAACTTCAAAGTAGCCGGGTAGCTTGACGTCTCCGCTGACGCACAGAATTCGAGTTCCGGTGTTGTTCGGCGTACCAAGTTTGGCGTATTCCTCACCACCCATCGCGATGATGTGCTTCACGTGGCAAAGCGTCTCCACATTGTTGACGATCGTCGGTGCAAGGTAGAGCCCCATCGCGGCAGGGAAATAAGGAGGCTTGATTCGCGGATAGGGCCGCTTTCCTTCCAGCGATTCGATCAGCCCGGTTTCCTCTCCACAGATATAGGCGCCAGCACCGCGATGCACGTAAATCTCTAGTTCATAACCACTCCCGAGAATGTTCTTCCCGATCAGGTTCTTCGCCCTCGCCTCTTCGATCGCGGTTTCAAGAATTCTGGCCGCTTCAGGAAATTCTTCTCGAATGTAAATGTAGGCGAGATGGCATCCCACCGCAAAACAGGCAATGATCATCCCCTCAATCAACTGATGGGGATCTTGATGCATAATGTAGCGATCCTTGAATGTTCCAGGCTCTGACTCATCCGCGTTGCAGATCAAATAAACCGGCTTGGTATTATTTGGGGGGATGAAGCCCCATTTGACTCCGGCAGGAAAACCCGCTCCTCCCCGACCACGAACACCGGCCTTCTTCACCTCGGTGGTGATGTCAGCCGGAGCCATCTTGAGCGCGGTCTTCAGCTGCTCATAGCCTCCATCTAACACATACTTCTCGATTCCTGGATCCCAACCTTCCCGATCAACATTACGGAAAATCAGGCGATGCTCGAGAGCGTGAGGCTCTTTCCCGGGCTTGTAGGTAACTTCAGACATTCGACAGAATTATGGGTAGTTCGAAAGGAGATCCGCGGCAGCCTCAGGCTTCACGGATTCGTGAAAATCATCATCTACCATGCATACGGGCCCGGTCCCGCAAGAGGCGAGGCACTCCGCAAATTCGATGCTGAATTTTCCATCGGCGGATACCGTAATCGGATGGTGGTGATCGACCCCGGAGCGGTCGATGTTCGCGGCTTCACAGAGTTTCTCCATCAGATCATAGCTTCCTGCCATCGCGCAGGAAAGCGTCCGGCAGACGCGAATGTGAAACCTCCCCGGCGCAGTCTGGCGAAATCCAGGGTAAAACGAAACCACTTCCAGCACCTGAATTGGTTCTAGTTCAAGCTTGGCGGCAGCCCAATTGACCGCTTCATCGTCGATGTAGCGAAAATGATGCTGGAGGGCATGCAACGTCGGCAAGACCGCGCTGCGTTTGACCGGGTAGTGAGTAATGCGCTCGTCGACCTCTTTTTCGACCTCTGCGGGAACGTGGAAAGCCATGGTTAGAGCGCAATCTGCCGCCCGCGAATCGAGCCGCAACGGGATTTTGTGAAATTTTTCACAAACTTCTCAGCGTTTCTTACTATTGAAAATCCTTTCAAAGTTATAATCACCTAACAGTTAATTCTAGTTGACTTTAACCACGCCCCCATCATTGGATGTTTTGTTAGGAGAGCCCCGAATTCTTGAAACTGTTCATTCCACTCGTTCTCGCAATTCTCTCCGTCGTCGGAGTGAGCAAGGCGGTTCGTGACCACGAATTACCACCTGATCTGATGTCCGGCCCCGGTGCGCTGGTGGAGGCGGTTGCGGAATTGGAGACTCGAGTGGAGGTCTATCGCGAGAATAACGAACGTTTGCGAAGCGCTCTCACAGAACAACTCACCCGTCACGATAGCCTAGCGAACGAACTCATGCTGGCCCGAAAACAGCTTCAAGATCGCGGGGTCGAAGGCATGGACGGTCCTCCCATTTACTGGCTTTCGACTTCCACGGACAAAAGGCACAACCGAGGGTGCCGCTGGTATGAAAAAACGCAGGGAAGGCACTGCTCGCAAAATGAAGGTCTCCCTTGTAATTCTTGCGGCGGTTAGTGCGCTTTCCAGCGCCTTCGCCGAAACGCAGACGCTCACCACCTGGAATCTGGAGTGGTTTCCGGGGCGCAATCCTGCACCCGACTTCGCTCGGGAAGCGATTCACATCTCCCTGGTCCACGAAGAGTTGGAAAAAATCGACCCGGATATTTTGCTCCTCCAGGAGGTTCGCGATGCGCCGAGCGCGGAGTTAGCCGTGAAGATCGTTCACGAGATGAAAGTCCGAATCGTGAGTGATTTCGCCGGACAGTTCGGAAACGGACAACAGCTCGTCATCGCGAGTAGAGTGGAGCCTCTGGAAGTGGGATGCGTCGAGTTTCCTCAATATCGCAACGATCCCCCGCGGGGCTTTGTCTACGCCCGGTTTCAACAAGGAGGAAAACCGATCCTGGTCTACAATGTTCATCTGAAGAGCAACAACGGCGGAATCCCGGAAAATATCCCGAAACGGGAAATCGCGATTCGCCGACTGATCGCCCACTACGAGGCATGGCGAAAAGAACTCAAGGCGGATGGCTTAACGGAGCCGGTTGCCATTCTCGGCGGTGACTATAACTCTGATCCCGGTGATCCCAGGTTTGCGATTGAAGAGACCACGACACTTCTCAACCAGGTCGGGTTCCACTGGGCGCTTGGCGAGCTCTCTTCATCCCAAAGGGTGACGTGGCCGAGCAATGGGATCTTTCCGGATGCCAGCCTGGATCACTTCTTCTTCACCCCGGGAGACGAGGTCCTCGTGCGAAACCCACGGGTCCACCACGGCTCCGAGCGAGCCGCCGACCATCGAGCTGTTTCGATGGATTTAACCGTGATTCGTTGAGAGGAGCCTAAGACTTGGGTTCGTCATAGCCCCCGAGTTCACGAATCCAAATATTGCGGAAGCGCATAGGATTGCCGTGATCTTGAAGGACAATCGGTCCCTTCGGCGGGTGGGGCTTGTAGGTTCCGACGTTTTTGTGGGAAACCGCGCCAATGAACTCCTTTTTGTGGTGCAGAACCACGCCATTATGGATCACGGTGACGTTGCCTTTTTTCACGAGCTTCTCGCCCTCCCACCGCGGAGACTCGAAAATGATATCGTAGGATTGCCACTTGCCGGGCTTTTTAGAGGCGTTGGCGAGCGGCGGAAATTGACCATACATTGCTCCCGCCTGCCCATCGGCATAGGTTTTGTTTTCGAAAGAGTCCAGTACCTGGATTTCGTATTTCCCGTAGATAATCACGCCGCTATTTCCTCGGCCTTGGCTGGCGCTGACGACCTCTTGGGGAGTGGCAAACTCCAAGTGAAGCTGAAAATCTCCGAACTCTTCCCGCGTCTGGATGGTTCCGGTCTTCGGGGCGACTTCCATATATCCCAGCTCGACCTTCCAAGCCGCAGGCTCGCCTGTCTTCTGGTTTTTCCATTCTGAGAGATCCGTACCGTTAAACAGAACTTTGGCATCGCTGGGCGCGCCCGCGTAGTGGCTGAAGGAATCCGCAGGGATGACAACCTCAGGACGAGGGCGGGCATCATCGTGGACTCTCCATTTTTGTCCGGGAATGATGGGGGTGTCGGTATAGCCAGTCGGAGGCACCGGTTTCGCCTGCGGAGCCTTCCCTGCATCCGGATTGGCCGGTTTCGGAGTTTCCTGAGCGATCGAAAAATTCAGTCCTGCGAGGATCGTGCCTACCGCAAGCCAACGGGTCAGAGGTTTCTGGGTCATCCGTAAACTTGTCAACGTGATCGGGGCCGCGCAAGTCAATGGAGAAAAAAATCGAGTCTTCGCCGAAAAACGAAAACTTCGCTTGCTGACTTCTTTGGTGTTTGTGAGATTGCAAGCTTTCGATTTTACCCAACTCCCAGGATGGAAACCGCCATTCAGTCGTTCGAAACTCAGATCCAAAAAGCCGCGGTTCTGGTCGAAGCTCTGCCCTATTTACAACGTTTTCGAGGACACACCTTCGTGATCAAACTGGGAGGGAGCGCCATGGAAAACGAGGAACTGGTCGGTGCCGTGATGCGCGATATCGTTCTGATGGAAGTCGTCGGAATCAACCCCATCGTCGTCCACGGGGGCGGAAAGTTCATCTCGGCAGGGATGGCCGAAGCCGGTCTCGAACCAGAGTTTGTCGGCGGAATGCGGATAACGAACCAGGCGTCGATCGAGATTGTGGACCAAACGCTCAACGGAGTGATCAATCCTCTACTCGTTTCGAAAATGGCCGAATCCGGAGGGCATCCCTTGGGACTACGCGGTCAGGACGTTTTCATCGGGACCAAGAAGACCGCCGTTTGCGATGGTCTGGAGGTCGATCTGGGATTTGTCGGCCAAGTCACGGATTGCAATCTGGACGCACTTCAATCCGCGATTCACGACGAGAAGACACCGATCCTCTCTCCCCTCGCTCGGCACAAGGACGGTGGCCCCTACCCTCTCAACGTGAATGCAGACCTCGCCGCCAGCGCCTTGGCCAAGCACGTGAAGGCGACCAAATTGGTCTACTTGAGCGATGTGCTGGGAGTCATGCGAGATTTTGAGAACCCGGATTCGCTCATTCGATCGATCGACCCACTCAGCGCGGATCAATTGATTGCCGATGGCGTGGTTAAAGGAGGGATGATTCCGAAGCTGCGGTCTTCTCTGGAGGCGCTTCACGCTGGCGTTGGAAAAGTGCACATGATCGATGGTCGCATTCCTCATTCGCTTCTCCTCGAAGTGTTCACGGACGTAGGAATCGGAACCGAGATTGTCCTGAATTCGCCAGAACCCGCCGCCTAACCAGCGCCTTTTTCATGAGAAAACCCGATCAACTTTCGTCCCGAGATCAAGACTCCACCGCCCAGCTCGTAGAGCGTTATCTCGTGCCGAACTACGGTCGTTTCCCCATTTCCCTGACACACGGTCAAGGGTCCTATGTTTGGGACGAAAATGGGCGGAAGTATCTCGACTTCGGTACCGGAATCGCCGTTTGCTCGCTGGGTCATCGGCATGGTGCCATCACCGCCGCAGTACATGGCCAGGTCGAACGATTAGTTCATTGTTCCAACCTCTATCAAATCCGTGAGCAAGCCCTCTTGGCCCAGCACTTGGTCGAGAGCGTGGTAGCGGAAACCGGTAAGGTGTTTTTCTGTAATAGCGGTGCAGAGGCGAACGAAACACTCATCAAACTGACTCGGAAATTCGGAACGGCAGTTCCCAAAGCCGGGGGAGACCCCAGATTCGAAATAATCACGTTCGAGGGCTCTTTTCACGGTCGCACGATGGGTGGAATTTCCGCAACTGCGCAAGCCAAGGCGAAGGACGGATTCGCCCCTTTGCTTGAAGGGTTTCGACATGTTCCCTTCAATGACTCCAAACGACTTCGCAAAGCGATCCATCCAAACACGGCAGCCATTTTGCTGGAGCCGATTCAAGGCGAAGGCGGTATCCGTCCCGCGACTCCGGAATTTCTTCGCGCGATCGCTCAAATCTGCCGGGAACACCAAATCCTCCTCATGTTGGACGAAGTGCAGTGTGGCTTGGGCCGGGTCGGCCACGTTTGTGGTTGGAAGGCCATTCTTGATGAGGTGGATTTTGTCCCCGACGCGGTGAGCTGGGCGAAGGGGCTGGGCGGAGGAATCCCGATCGGAGCCGCTTGGATCCGCAACCGCCCGGTGTCTGAAGAACTGAAGCAGTTGGTGCTCTGTGATCTGCTTGGTCCCGGTACGCATGGCTCAACCTTTGGCGGCACACCGTTGGTTGCGACCACGAGTTTGGCGGTGCTCGAGGAGATTCAGCAGCATCGACTTTGGGAAAACGCGGTCCAACAAGGCAACTTTCTAAAAGAGTCCATTCTCGCCTGGAATCATCCCCTGGTTCGTGATGTTCGGGGTCTTGGATTGATGTTGGGAATCGTGGTGGAAGAAGAGACCGTTCAATCGATCGCCGGATTTGCCGAATCCCACCTCACTCCGGCCGTGTTCCTGGTGAAGCAACTCATGAACGCAGGCCTGCTCACCGTCCCCGCCGGTCCTGACGTGGTCCGCCTTCTGCCCGCTCTCGACATCAGACGCCCAATCGCGGAAGAAGGCTTGGCAATCCTTCAATCGACTTTCGACCAACTCACTGCATGAATCATTTTCTTAGCATCGAATCCCTCGAATCTTCGGAATTAATCGACCTCATCGATCAAGCCGCTCTCTTGAAATCGAAGCGCGGTGATCGTGATTTCCTGCCCTTGCTCGGGCAAACTTGGGCGCTCATCTTCACAAAATCCTCCACACGGACTCGGGTAAGTTTTGAGGTCGGTATTCATGAGTTAGGAGGACATGCCATGTTTTTCAGCGGAAGGGATCTTCAGTTAGGAAGAGGAGAGCCGATCAAAGACACGGCCAGAGTCCTGGGGCGCATGGTCGATGGAGCCATTATCCGAACCTTTGACCACGCGGATCTGGAGGACTTTTCCAGGTTCAGCAAGATCCCGACGATCAATGCCCTGACCGACGCCGAGCATCCCTGCCAGATTGTCGCAGACCTGCTCACGATGAAAGAAAGGCTTCCCAACTGGAGGAACAGCCGCGTTTGCTTCCTGGGCGACGGTGCCTGTAATATGGCAGTCAGCTGGCTTTGGGCAGCGGCGAAACTGGATTTGGAATTCGTGATCGCGGCTCCTGCGGATTTCCAACCATCTTCAAACCTCCTTCAAGCGCTCGATGCTGGCAAGATCCAAATCCAGGCGGATCCCCACCAGGCGGTCCAAGGATGTGATGTTCTCTACACCGATGTCTGGGTCAGCATGGGTAAAGAAGCGGAATCGACCGACCGCATCGAAATGCTTGCTCCCTACCAAGTCAACCAGGCGCTCCTCGCGGCGGCTAATCCGGGAGCCATCGTCATGCATTGCCTCCCCGCTTACCGGGAGAAAGAGATTACGGAGGACGTATTGGAATCCCACGCCGACGTCATCTTTGAGCAAGCGGAGAATCGATTGCACGCTCAGAAGGCGATTCTTTGTCGAGCCGTAGCATCGTAGCGATCAACGGTTGAGGCGGCGTCCTACTGGTTGATTTCAAACTTCGCGACGCCCCCAAAGAAGCTCCCGCCGTCAACCAATCGGGGATCGCCGCTCTGCTCCAATTCGGCCCTCCGCTGCGCTTCCGGGCGATCCGGGACGTCACCAATGACGCGCTCCAACTGCGCATTCAACGGCTGCGATCCTACTCGGGCGGCATTTCACCGGTGTAGGGGACATCCAGGAAATCCTGATAGTGCAAAGCCTCGCCGTCCGTTGTCTAAGATCGCAAAGTCTAGCTGATCAAACTGCATCTTGGCCTTTTGTTTGTCCGCTCCGTGGCAGCGGATGCAATGGTCAGGAGAGGACTGAGAACCGCGCGGCCATCTGCAGCTAAGATGGTGAGGGAAATCATATCTTGCTTAAGGATCAGGTGTGGTTGCGGATTCTTACGCGGAATTTTTGGGAATCGGGCTTAGGTGCTACCTATTGTGTCGCCCTGTAGTGAATTGCTTGGAACGCTGAAGGCTAAATGGCCGTAAGTCAATGCTCAGCCCCAAGCGATGGAGTGCCACTGGAAAAATTTACTTCCCTCTCTAGACGCGGAACGCGCGTTGCCCGGTGGAAGCCGTGCTGCGGCTAGAACTTGATTTTCGTCGTGCTTGTACCGAGTCGCCAAAGCAACCTGTTTAAACCACAACACCAGTTACCTCGCCCTCAAAGACCATTTTCCCATCTACAAATCCCTGGGCTTCAAAGATCGCCATTCTCGATCTCAAGACTTTCGCTTTGACTACCATCAGGAGATCACACCCCGGTTCCACAGCCCCTCGAAACTTCACATTATTGACTCCGCCAAACCCAAAAAACTTTTTCCCTCCAGTCTCGAATTTTAGATGATAAATCAGGGAACTGATCTGAGCCGCCATTTCAATCATCAGGACTCCGGGCATGATGGGGCGCCCGGGGATATGTCCTCTCGTCCAGAACTCATCGGGCCGCTGTGTCTTGATCCCCACCGCAAGCCCCTCCTCCAGATCAATGGAAATCAGCCTGTCCAGCTGTTCAAATTCATCGCGCTGCGCATTCACCGCAAGAATCTCATCCTTCGTCACGGCCAACTCTTCGGTGTTGATGGTTGCGGGGTCCACGATCGGTTTTGATGCCATGCTATTCGGGATAAATGATCGAGGTCACGTTTCTGGTTCCAGGCTCCGATGTCAATCATCTTGATTCACCGCAGCAAAGCGGATCGAAGCCTACTGAACTTCGGTTTTCCCCAGAGCCCAAAAAGTAATCGAATCGCTTCCTGACCCAGCGCACCGGAATGGAACTGAACATCGTCTATCGCCCCCTCAAACCATTGGTGAGCGGAGTCTTCCGTTTGACGCTCATCCGCCAACCAACCGATATAGGCATGGGAAGCACCTTTGACCAAAGAGGGATTGCTGACCGGCGTTCCGATTTTCGAACCCGCCGAACCAGAGGCAATCATTTTGCCATCCCGATACAGCCGAGCAACACCGCCATCTGCGGTCACTGCGACATGATACCATCGACCGGAACTCCAGCCATCGACCCTACGGGAGATGGAGTCGAAGTGCAGACCATCCTGACATCGGTAGCGAATGAGCCCCCTGCGAGGTAGATCTGCACGCAATGCTCTGTTCAGCTGCTGTACTGAGGAATCGAACAGTTCTCCATCAGCGCCCAATTCATCCAATTTCCAATGAGCCAGAATCTCCGAATCCCGCACTTCAGCCACTGAGGCTCCCACACCATTTGAGATCTCGACAATCTTCCCGAAGGCATTGACGAGCCCCGGAAAGCCAGCCTCAAGGCGACGAATCGTGCGTTCCGCTCCCCGGCTACCGAGGTGGAGATCGACAAGCCCTTCGATCACTGAAATGTTCGATTCCCGCGTTTGGTGATCGACCTCAACCTCGAATCGGGTTCCTAGATCACCCCCACCCACGATGACCGCGCTCCGGAATACCCTGTTCGATAGTCTCCCCGTTCTATAGTCGCACCGAGGGTGGCACAGCCTCCCCAAGGACCCCGATTTGCGAAGTTGCGTGCTAGACGAATCCCATGGCAGCGCAAACTCCAATTCCGACGCCAAGCAAGGTCGCACCAACGGCAATCGACATCCCCAAGCCGATCCAAAAAAGTGCCCGGATGTTGACTTTTCCAGCGCAAGGAAGCTAAAAACCCGATCAAAAACGGCGCCGATACAATCGCACCCGCGATGAGAACAACCGGAAAATCCCCCACCATAAGGATCGCAATCAGAAAGCCGATGAAAATCGGCGCGATGACGGACTGGGCCAAGTTGATCTGCGCAAACCGTCGTGACGTCGGCGGTGTTTCTGGTTCGCTCTCCATGAGCCTTCCTGGCAGAAATCGTGCCCGGAACTAATCGAAGAAATTCAAATACTACGCGACAATTGACGAAAATCTGCCAAAGTTAGGTGCCCGTAGTGGCTGCTGAGCGAGACTATCTTTCCATTCGCGGAACGATGTTGCCTGACTCCTAATCGAGATCACCATCATCACCCGGAGGTTTATCAGTTACGGTCATACCAGCAGTTCTACGGGTTTTTTTTTTGTGCTCGTAGCTTCTACTGCGGCCTTGCGCTACCTGGATCAACTCGCGAGCGTGGATTTTTTTACCCATGGACCAGGACATCCAACTGCTTCCTTCCGGAAAGCTCATCCTCTCAACAACTGTAGATGACCCGCTAGCGGAACTTGGTAATGCGTTCGCGAAGGGAACTTCTTTGGGCCTCATTGCGCTTTCCTCGTTGGAAAGGACTTCGGGCCTAGCTCCTGGCCTCGGGTTTTGGAGGAAATTCGCCTGGGATTACCTCACGGCTCTGTGCCAGTCTCCCACCCAACTCCGGGAAAGCGAGTGGTCACCGGTCCCGTCTCCTTCCGCCAATGATCTGAAAGCCCGCATTCAGACGGCACCTCCGACTCAAGGGATGGAATATCTAACACCAGATTTCTTAGCCGAAATCTGGCGAGGACTCGACGAAACCATCTCCTCCGAGACCAACCAAGGCGCAGATTTGGATTCATGGCTGAGAGAGCGCAACCCACTGTGGAAACTGGTGGGGCGGGTTACCTTCCACTTGGCGGAGAATACTCGGAGCGAACGCTACCCGTTCGCGTTTTTGGCCACCTATACCCACCGACTTTCGCTGCAAAGCAATCTTCAGTATCTCCCTCTGGGGAAGGCGGTGAAGGAATACTCCGGCCAGAAAGACGCTCGAGTTCTGAAGGCCCTGTTGCAGCCTGTCCAAGCAGCGGCTGAACGCAGCTCCTTCGTTCGCGAGCTCTTGGAGTCGCGGAAGCTCTTTCAGGCACTGGCGTGGACGCCCGACGAAGCCTTTCGGTTCCTCCAAGCGATTCCCGATTTTGAGGCCTCGGGAATCATCGCGAAGGTTCCGGATTGGTGGAAAGGCGGCCGCCCTTCCCGGCCAAAGGTGACCGTCAATCTCGATACCGAGATTCCTACTCTGGGAGGTTTACAGGCGATGCTCTCCTTCCGGGTCGGAGCGACCCTCGAAGGAGAGCCGCTTTCTGCCGCAGACTGGGAGAAGATTCTCCTTTCAGCCGATGGGTTGGTCTCGATCAAGGGACAATGGATCGAAGTGGATGCCGAAAAACTTCGTCAAGCCATGGAACATTGGAAGAAGGTCGAATTTGCGGCGGCGGAGAATGGAATTGGCTTCGCGGAGGGCATGAGAATGCTGGCCGGGTTTCGACAAGGAGATTTCGACTCGCCATCGACCGAGGCAGGCTCTGACGATCGTGATGGCTGGTTTTTCGCCACGGCAGGTGACGGGCTTCGAGCGCTGTTGGAGCAGATTCGATCTCCGGACCACCCAGTTGCCAAGATCGCGGATGAAAACCTGAAAGCCACGCTTCGTCCTTATCAAAGGGATGGGGTAAATTGGCTCTGTTTGATGAATCAACTTGGCCTCGGAGCCTGCCTTGCCGACGACATGGGACTGGGTAAGACCATCCAAGTGCTATCGGTTCTGCTCCATCTGAAAAGTAAGCGTACAACTGCGGATCGAGCGTTCGCCCTCTTAATCGTTCCGGCTTCTTTAGTCGGGAATTGGGCCTCAGAAATCGAGCGATTTGCCCCGACGTTAAAGGCGTTTACCGCCCATCCTTCGAAGTCTGAAGTTCGTGGAATGGGCCCGTATTCCTGGGAGGATGCCGACTTGGTCATCACCACCTACAGCATGTTGCTGAGGATCCCTGCGTTTTTCGAGTCAACCTGGCAGCTACTCGTGATCGACGAAGCCCAGGCGATAAAGAACCCCGCCAGCGCACAGACAGGAGCCGTGAAAGCCATTCAAGCCTCTCATCGGATTGCCCTGACTGGTACACCCATCGAGAACAAGGTGACAGATCTGTGGTCGCTCTTTGATTTCCTGAATCCAGGCCTCCTCGGCACAGCGACGACTTTCAAAGCCGCGATCCATGCGATGAACGAGAAAGGGGAAGGCTACGCCCCACTTCGAAACCTAACCTCACCCTATCTCCTTCGTCGATTGAAGACGGACAAATCCGTGATCGCCGACCTTCCGGAAAAAATTGGGGTGACGGTCCATTGCTCGTTGGCAAAGGGCCAGGCTGCGATTTACCAGCAGAATGTCTCCCAACTTCAGGATGACCTTAATGCTCGGGAGACCGCCGCAATCCAGCGCAAGGGACTGGTGCTCACCTACCTCATGCGCTTCAAGCAAATTTGCGACCATCCCGGATTGCTGACCGGAAGCGGCAACTTCGAACCGAAGCACAGCGGGAAATTTCAGCGCCTGGGAAGCATCGCCGAGGAAATTGCCTCCCGGGGAGAACAAATGCTGGTGTTCACCCAGTTCCGGGAACTCACCTCACCATTGTCCGAGTTTTTGGAGGGCGTGTTTGGGCGCTCCGGCTTGGTGCTTCACGGAGGAACGAGGGTTGTTGACCGGCAGGGGTTGGTCGAGCGTTTTCAGTCGTCCGGAGGCCCCCCGTTCTTTGTGATTTCGCTCAAAGCTGGTGGCACGGGGCTAAATCTCACCGCCGCCTCTCACGTCGTCCACTTCGACCGATGGTGGAACCCGGCCGTCGAAAATCAAGCCACGGACCGCGCGTTTCGAATTGGTCAGAAGCGAAACGTCATCGTCCACAAATTCGTTTGCAAAGGAACGATTGAAGAAAAGATCGATAAGCTGATTGCCACCAAAAAGGGGTTGGCGGATTCCATCATTTCCGATCAGGGAACCGCTCCATTCTTGACCGAAATGAGTGATGAAGAACTGATTCAGTTCGTCTCCATTGATCTCTTCGCCGCTTTGGGCTAAATCGACACCTCGCGCCCTAGTGTAGTCCGTCCAGCAGAATGCATATTAAGGATGCCGAATTTTCCACAAGCTCAAGGCGCGAGGAGGAAGTGAAGCGGGCTCCTTGACTGACAAGGAACGCAGAAATTGCGAAAAGGCGGTATCCAACCCAAAATCAACCGCGAAGCGGCAAATTTCAAGAACCTCAAAAATTACCGGAATTTGCAGTCTGTTGGACGGCCTACACTAGGAGCCTGTCGGACTTCGCCAGACCGGCTCCGAAAATCGGGGATTCGGCCAAAACTCCCCTTCGTTTTCGTCGTTTGTGTCTCCACAAATTCCTCAAACTTATGGAAGTTTTGACTCGAACCTCGATCTTCTCGCCAGGACGCTCTAAGTCCGACAGACTCCTAGTTCGACAGTGATCGAATGAAGAGAATCAGGGAATCGACCTGATAATCCTGCAAGATCCCCAGATAAGCAGGCATCTTTACGTCTTCACTCGCAAATCCTTTAGTGACATTAAGTCCTGGATTCAAGATGGATTCACGCAAGTACACTTCGTCAGCCTTTTTAATCATTCCTCCATCCGCGAAATTTCGAGGGGAGTTGTATAAACCTAGCCAAGTGGGCCCCGGCTTTTCGGATTCGGTTCCATCAATGGTATGGCACGCCGCACACCCCACCGCCGTGTAGAGGCGCTCACCCTCAGTCACACTGGCAACGCGAGCCTCTCCGGATGGAAGGACCGGAGGAGTGAGATCAACCTTCAGGTCCCCAAAACCGGTTTCCGTAAAATTTAGTTCCTTCAATTCGTGGACCGTCAGGTAGACCGACCGAATCTCGGGGAGCAACGTCGAAGTCGGTAGTCGATAAGTCACACGCAACGAATGAGAAGGCTTCATCCCTGGTATCCCCAGAAACACCGCTCGCTGATCGTGGGAAAGATAGACACTGCTCGCCTGGAGCGTTTCTTGGCCAGATTGACCATCCAATCGATAGTGCCCCGATCCATAGCCCGAAGTGCGCCGGTAATTCCAGCGATCGACTTCATAGTTGGCCAAATTAGTGGCGATCTCCTCCTCGACCTCAAAATCGAAGCGAAGCAAAACACCGGATGCCGAAGACCGCACTTCGGTTGGCGCTTGGAAAACACCGCCTCCCGTGTATTTCACACGATAGAAGCCCGTCACATCGTTGGCGATTGTGCCCCAGATTCGAAACCCGCATAGGTAAAGCTGCCCGTCGATCGGGTTCACCGCGCCTTTGAGGGTTCCGGTTCCAAAGCCTCCCAAGACTTTCGCAGCGGCCCCCTGACCTCCATCTTGATAGATCCGAAAAAGTTCCGGACGATTGAAGCCGATGTGGAGCAAGCCTCCAGCGAGCGGGCCAAATCGTTGATCCCGATTCGTGATTTGCGAAGCCGCAGATTGATTCACAAAGTGCGGGATCCAAACCAGAGGCTCGAGAACGGGCTGGGGATGCTCCTTTTCCATGGGCGGCAGATACCCATAGTGCCCGTCTTTCTTGACGAGGTGAATGGGCGTTGCTGGAACCCAGTTTCCCTGTTGATCGCTGGCGGTTAGCTGATTTTTTTCGGAATCGTATCCAATAAAGGGTTGTCGGAAGCCACGAGCAACGACCTCAAAAGAACGACCGTCCGCAGCAACTTTAGTGATCGTCCCATTGTGGAGACCACGCGTCGAAAGAATTTGCCCCGGCTTGGCCAGATAGAACCCACCACCGGGAATTTTTACCATGTCATTGGGGAACTCTCGGGTTTCCCCGGTTTGGCCCACGAGGTTGCAGAAATTCTCGTAGTAATCGGCCTCGCCATCCTCGTTTTTATCACGAAGCCGCCAAACGCAGGTCCTGCCAAACACGTAGATTTCATTCTCCACAATCTGAAGCGCCATGGGCTCGTTGAGACCAGAGGCAAATCGCTTCCAGAGAACCCGTCCCTCGTTATGGAGCGCGCTGGTTAACCAGACATCACCATCAAAGGTGGAGAAGGCTGCCCTACCATCCGAAAAGAAGTCGAAGCCGCTCAGGCGAACATTCCTCGCCCAAGGATTCGTAGTTGGCGTTCCTATTTGATCAACGACATAGGGACCTTCGGAGGTACTCGCGGTAATGGCTGTCGTCACGGATTCGGCCCAACCGAACGCTGACGGGCTTTGCGGTTTCTTGGTAATGTTGGGCAAGGACTTGCGAGGCGAATGGGATCCAAGATCGCCCTCCCCTTCCGAATCATAAATGATCACTAACGATACCGGATCGACGGACTTCGGAATCCGGACGAACCGCACTCCTTCCTGTTCCACGATCTCGGCGAATTCCGTTTCCGTCCTAGCATTCACCTTCCATTCGCATTCCCGATTCCCCATCTCAACGAACAGATCCTGCTCAGAACCGCCAACGTGGATCTCTCTCCAGATCCCGGTTCCCAAACTCCTGATCCTCTCCTGTATGTTGGCTCCGCCTACTTCATACTCTAACACGGCCGATTCTGCGCTCACCGCATGAATTCCACTCCACCGCATCAGGCTGGGATCGATCGGCCCCAGGCCAACCTCCTCCGGGTCCAGGGAGGGTGCGCGGGGATCACCTAATTTCTTTGGCAGTGCGCCGACATGCCATCCTGGCCGAACACCCGTTTGGTAAACGATTTCCCCTTGAGGCCTTGGGAGTTTGCTTTGTCCCCCTGGAGATTTCTTTCCCGCCTCATGGTAGGAACCCGGAGCCATTCCTTGGAGGCTAATCGGAGATTGGCCCTCGCTGGCCTGCCAGATCAACGCAATCCGGAGCAAATCCGGATCGAAACAGGCAAACCGATTCTCCCCCAACTTCAGGATGATCCCTCGCGGGATCACCCGAGTTTTGGGAGCGTGCTCCCGAGGATCGAGGGTGTGGCAGAAAAAGGGAAACTCCGCTTCAATGAAGTCTCCCCATTTCTGATCTTGAGCATCCAGTCCGGACGCCAAGAGAGCCAGGATCAAAACCGTTCGACTAAACATCGCAAATTCCTACTCCTTGGCGCAACGAGGCTAACTTGTCTTCACGAGCCGGGATAAATTCTTGGGCCACATAGCCTTTGAAACCCGTTTCCACCACCGCCCGGATAATGGCCGGATAATAGAGTTCCTGGGTTTCGTCGATCTCATTTCGGCCCGGAACCCCGCCCGTGTGGTAGTGGGCAAAATAGGGGTGATTCTCCTGAATCGCCGCGATGATATCACCTTCCATGATCTGCATGTGGTAGATATCATAGAGCAGCTTGAAGTGCTCACTGCCAATCTGCTTGCAGAGTTCCACTCCCCAGCTCGAAAGGTCGCATTGATAGTCGGGATGATTCACCTTGCTGTTTAGAAGTTCCATACAAAGGGTCACTCCTTGGTCTTCACACAGCTTCATGAGGCGCTTGAGGCCGACGGCGCAGTTTTGCAAGCCTGCCTCATCATCAAGCCCATCGCGATTTCCTGAAAAGCAGATCACCTTATCGAATCCCGCCGCCGCCGAGGCCTTGATCAGCGGTTCGTAGGCTTCGACCAGGGCGTCGTGATGTTCGACGCGATTGAAAGCCCGCGTGATTCCTCCAACCTTCTGACCGTTCAGCATGGCGGTCGGGAAACTAACCATGGCACAGTGAAGACCATGTTTGTGAACGGTCGGAAAATCCTCAGGATCCAGGAGATCAATTGAGACCAGTCCCATCTCGACCCCGGCCACGCACAGTTCTTCCAGCGTAATATTGAACTTGGTATAGCACCACTTACAGGCAGAATGGTTGACGCGGCCTTTCAATGCGCCCGCAGCCTCGTCGGCCGCACTGAGACGTTCGTTGAGAGAGGCGGCCACGGCAGTAACTCCTGCGGCTTTGAGGGCTGCGCGGCGGGAAGGAAGGGATTTCATACCCGCAATGGTCAACACGGACACACTCCCGTCCAGCAAAAAACCGCATTCGGCCTTTAGCCATCAAATGTTCCCCCGCCCGTCACATCATCCGCATAGGTATTGATGCGAGCAATGATTTCGTCGATATCACGGCGATTCACCCCGAAATCCTTGATCGCGGCCAAGAGGATATCCACGAATTTTTGCACGTGAGAAGGCTTGATCCCCCGTCCCTGGTGAGCTTCCGCAATTCCCTTACCGGTATACTTCGCCGGCCCGTCCAAGGCCGAGGCAATGAATTCCCGAAGCATGCTGCGCTGGTGATTCATATCGCTCTTCGCGAAAAACGGAGCTAGTTCCGGGTCGACCAGAAGGCGATCGTAGAAGTCATCGACCAAACGATTCACGGTTGCTTCGCCGCCAAGTCGATCATAGAGGGACAATTCTTCAGTCACACCTGACTAATAGCCCATCCAGCACAAAGTAAACAGGGCAAATCTTCCCAAATTCGCGCCCTTTTCAGGGATAAATTTCGCTTTCGACGAGCGATTTCTGGTCCTGTTCCCCGATTCGTCGTAAGGTGCACCTTCCGTTTGGCCACCAAAACCCCTCTGTTTGCCATGGAACGCTTGAAACTCGTCTGCCTGATTGGAACCCTCCTAGCTGCGTGGCTGTCGGGCAGTGCCGCGAATTCGTTGCCTCATGAGCGCGCCATGGCAGATTCCCACTCTTTCGGGCTCCTCAGCGCGGATGTCGTCACACCGTTGAGCGATGAATCAACCCCTGCTCGGCCCAATTGGCTAGTTAGCCAACTCGAACGAATCCGCGATATGGGAGCAGCTGGTGGGGTCGTCTTTGTTTTGCTCTATGCGGCGGCCACGGTCGCCTTTGTCCCGGGTTCGTTGCTGACGTTGGGTGCCGGAGCCGTATTTGGAGCCGGGTGGGGAATGGTTTTGGTCTCCATTGCGTCAGTGCTGAGCGCTGCGATCGCTTTTCTCCTGGGTCGCTACTTCGTCCGAAAGCCGATCGAAAACAAAGTCCGAGGCAACAAGCGGTTTCAGGCGATCGATGATGCTGTGGGAAAAGAGGGATGGAAAATCGTTCTCCTGACTCGCCTTTCGCCAGCCTTCCCGTTTGGACTCCAAAATTACGCTTACGGACTGACAAAAGTGGGCTTTATCCCCTATGTTCTCGCCTCCTGGATTGGAATGATCCCGGGAACGGTTCTGTATGTGTATCTCGGGACCGCAGCGGGAAGCCTCGCGGAGATTTCGGCAGGAACTCGCGAAAAAACGACCGCCGAAATCGTGTTTTTCTGGTTCGGGCTGGCAGTGACGACTCTCGTCACCATCTACGTCACTCGCTTGGCGAAGCGAGCCCTGAGCAAACACGTCCCCGCAGAAGTGCCTGACACTTCTGAGAGTGATCCGACGACCTAACAAACCACATTTTGGGGTGGGATCGAATTCCAAGATTGAATAGTTCGCAGCGCCGAGTGAGACTAAATCGTGATGGGTTCTCGAATCGCGCTTTCTTGTTCTCTCGTTCTTCTTACGAGTCTTTTGGCTTCTTGTCTTTCATCAGACCCTCGGGCCGATGTTCAGCTGACGCCAGGAGCCAAATTAGGAGAATTCGAAATCATCTACTTCACGTTCGAAGATGCTTGGGCCGCTAATCATTCCATCGTGCAACTCTTACAACAGGAGATGCAGCGCCGATCCTATTCCGTGAAGGTCGGGCCGATCCTGGAGGAGGATAAAGATCAAGCGATGGTTCTGAATCTGAAGCAAGCGGGCGAGAATAAAGATCCGCAGAAGGGTAGCGTGAGCAAGCTTCGGTATTTGAGGTTCGATCTTCGCGACGCGTCCTCGGATCGTTTGCTTGCTTCCGTGAACCGCGAGAGCCGCTCCGAGATGGATCCCATTGAGCAGAAACGGTTCGCCAGCACTCTCGCAGACGATCTTTTTGGCGCTCCATGAAAGGGAGTTTCCTGCGCGTGCTCGGGCAAGTCGTTCGGGGGCATGGCGTTGCCTCAGGGCAAGCTGAGGATCCGAGGTTTGTCGGCGGAACTCTTGCAATGCAGGCCCCTCACTTTGCTGAACGCGGCCTCGATCTTACGGCCTTTTATCCAGGTACGTTGAATGTTTCAATCGCCCCGAAACGCTTTCTAGTCCTCAATCCACGTTTTCGCTTTGAGGAGGTTAAATGGGCCGCCCGGGAACCTGCGGAGAATTTCTGGTTTTTGGATTGTCGGGTGGGATTAAGCCTGGAGGACTTCCAACCCGGCATGATCTATTACCCGGATCCAGAAACGAAGCCCTGCCATTTTCAGCCACCCAATGTGCTGGAGATCTTGGCTCCGGAAATCTCCGGGATCGAATATGGTGACCCCATCTGGCTGGAGTTGCAGCGCGACCAAATCGAAATTCAGGATTGAGCGCGCTCTCAAACTCTTCGCCGGCCATCCTTGATAACTGATCTCGCCTCTGGATCGTAATCGGAATTCCGTGAGCCCTTCTGATTTCTCCAACTCCCCTGCTCAATCCAGCTATGATGCCGTCGTCATCGGTTCCGGGCCGAATGGCTTTGCCGCAGCGATTACGCTTGCCAGGGAAGGTGCCAAGGTGCTGGTGGTGGAAGCGAAGGGAACACCAGGCGGAGGAATGCGTACCGCTGAACTAACTCAGCCCGGCTTTCGCCATGATATCTGCGCGGCGATTCACCCGATGGGGATCGCGTCACCCTTTTTTCAATCGCTTGACCTCCCTCAAGCGGGCCTCGAGTGGCTTCATCCTGAGTTCCCCGTCGTTCAACCGCTCGATCATGGTGAAGCGGTCGTTCATCAACGGAGTGTAGAGGATACTGCCGCCAGTCTGGGTCCTGATGAGCGCGCTTATCGACGGCTGCTTTCGCCCTTGGTCGATCATTCAGCGAAGCTTTACGCCTCCTTGCTCGGCCCACTCAGCGTTCCGAAGCATCCAATCGCGATGCTCCATTTCGGAAAACATGCCTTAAAGTCGGCCGAAACGTTAGTCGGACGATTCTCCTCACCGGAAGCAAAGGCCCTGATTTCCGGACACGCAGCGCATTCCGTCCAGCCTCTCGATCACACGGCCACGGCCGCTGTCGGATTGATGCTCGCGGTGAGTGCGCACAGCGTCGGATGGCCCGTCGCCAAGGGAGGAACAGCGAGTATCACCGCAGCCTTGGCCAAGATCCTGAACAAGCTGGGAGGAGAGATCATTTGTGGTTTCTCGGTCGCATCCATCGACGAACTCCCGAGCACAAAGGCCTACCTCTTCGACACATCCGTTCCTGATTTCGGGAGCATTTGCGAGGACCAATTGCCTATCCGCTATTTGAAGGCCCTGAATCAGTACCGTTACGGCCCCGGGCTTTTTAAGATGGACTGGGCGCTTCGCGAACCCATTCCCTGGATCAACGCGGCAGCCCGAAAGACGGCTTGTCTTCATGTGGGAGGTACGTTTAGCGAGGTCGCAGCAAGCGAGCGAGATTGTTGGGAAGGACGTCATTCGAAGCAACCGTTTCTAATCCTCGCCCAGCCTACTATCATCGATCCAAGCAGAGCACCGGAGGGACGCCATACCGCGTGGGCATACTGTCACGTCCCAAACGGTTCGACGATGGACATGCGGAACGAAATCGAGGCTCAGATTGAGCGGTTTGCGCCCGGTTTCAGGGATTGCATTCTGGCGTCCCACTCAATGACCACCCAAGCTTTCGAAGCCTACAATCCGAATTACGTCGGCGGCGACGTCATCGGCGGAGTCCAAGACTTAGGGCAGCTTTACGCACGCCCTGTGGCGAGAATCAATCCCTATACCACACCGAATCCAAAGATATTCCTCTGCTCATCGTCAACCCCGCCGGGTGGTGGAGTCCACGGGATGTGCGGATATCACGCCGCCAAGGCGGCTTTAGCCCGATTGCATTAGCTTCTCAGCGCTTTAACTGAGAGAGAGAGCACCGCCCGCGCAGTGTTTTTCCGTTCCAAACGTGGAAATTTCGTGGCCCATGGACTGGGCTACTGTGAGCCAAAGTCGATTGTGCTCTGCTTTATCGAAACGCAGCTGGCGTCCTGTTTTGAATCCATGCGCCTTGCCTCCCAGGAGAAGGAACGGGATGTTTTCCAAGGTGTGAGAGTTCCCTTTCCCAAGTTCATTCAGCCAGATGACGAGGGTGTGATCGAGCATGGAGCCATCGGCGCCAGGTTCGGGAGTCTCAGCCAGTCTTCGGGTGAGATAAGCTAACTCTCCACAGAACCACTGATTGATTTTCACCAGCTTCTCTTGAGCTTCCACCTTGCCGTCCGGTTCGTGAGAAAGACCGTGGTGACCTTCCTGAATGTCTAACCAGTGCATTCGAGCCTGCCCGACCGACCGCATATATTGGAGCGTCGCGATCCGAGTCATGTCATTCGCCATCGCGTTCACCAACAGATCGATCTGCATCCGACTGATTCGCGGCGTGTTGTCGTTGACCAACTCGATGTCAGGATCAATCTCGGGAACGGGATGGGTGAGTTCCGTATTCTCGTTGGTTTCCTGAAGTTCCTTTTCCATCTCTCGCACGAGAGTGAGGTGCTCATCCAGCAGGGCCCGATCTTCCGCGCCAAGCCTTCCGGCGACCCGTTTGAGGTCCTCTCCTACCCCATCCAACACGCTGATGAGGCTTTCTTTGTCTTGCGTTTTCCCATAGAGGCGTCCCATGATTTGCTGGGGATCGCTGATTGGGGCGACCGGCTTGTTCGCGCCTTGGTAACTCATCCGTGTCCACGGGTCGGCTCGATTGGGAACCGCAACTCCAAATTCCAGCGATCCAAAGCGGGTCTTGGTCTCGTCTCGGCTTTGCAGAAACTTGCGAATTTCCTGATCGATGGAAATTCCGCTGGCCCATCCCGCCGGTGTGTCAGATCCACCCTGGATATTACCCGGAAGTAGCTCTGTCCCCGTCAGAAGGCAGCTCATCCCGCGCATGTGTCGGTCCCCATCGCCACCAATTTTGTTCCAGATGCCATTTAGCACCAGGGTCTGATCGCGAAAGTCGGAAAGCGGCTTGAGGATTCTTTTGAACTGAAAATCGTCCGCGGGCCAAAATTCGCCGGGAATCGTTCCATTCGGCGAGAACATGATGATCAAGCGCTGCTTTGGTTTGGCGCTCGCTTGGAGGCTGGGGAGCCCACTTACAAAGGGCAATGCTCCAGCGGAAACGCTAAGATTGCGGAGAAATTGTCGGCGGTTAGTCGTCGATACATTCATGGGGAGACTTGGGTTGTTTGATGGAAAACCTGGAATTGGAGTTTGTTCAAAAAGAACAACGGATTCCGTTGGCTACGAGGGTGGTTGAGCCGACTCCATTTCATGACAAGCCGCAAAGGCTGCCATTTTCACGAAAATCAGCTGCATGTTGTAGCCGCTCCACTCGAATTCTCGCTCCAAAATCGTCATCAGATCTGGGCGATAGGCGGCGGCAGGCTGCTTGTTCAAATGATGAAAGAGTATCCGGAGAAACGCTCGATGGGCCCCGGGCTGGTTCGCTGCATATTCGGCGACGTCTCGTGCTCCCGAAAGCCGGATCGTTTCACCGGAATCGGTGACAAAGTCGCTGGTGGGATTAATCGGCTTGTTCAGTTTTGCGTCCAGCGTCCTCCAGCGACCGATCGCATCGTAGTTTTCCAGGCTGAAGCCCAACGGATTGATCATCGAGTGACAAGCCATGCAAGCTTTGCTCCGGGTTAGCTCCGTGACTTTTTCCCGCATCGTGAGACTGGGATCAAACTCACTATCTTCGAAGGCGATGGCTTCGGGCGGCGGCTTCAACGTCATCCCTACGATATTGCGCGTTAGGAAAACGCCCCGATGAATTGGAGAGGTGTCATTGTGATAGGCAAAGGCCGTCAAGAGGAAGGGATGCGTCACAATCCCGGAACGTTGCTTCGGATTTACCGGGACTTTGATGAATCCGCGGCCCTGGTGCTCTTTTCCGTAAAGCGGAGCGAGTCGCTCATTGAGAAACAAGTAATCCGCCAAGAGCAACTTCCGAAAATCCGGTTCTTTGCTCCAAAACACCTCATCGATGAACAAATTGAGTGACGTCCGTAAATCGGCCATGACTTCGGAACTGAAGCCCGGAAACAATTTGTCATCTCGGGACACATCACGAGCCCGCTCCAGCTCTAGCCAATGGTGGAAAAACTCCTGGAGTTTTGCTTTCGAGCGCGGGCTGTAGAGCATTCGCCACGCCTCGTCCTCAATTTGCTTCCAGGTGCGAAGTTTTCCCTGACTCGCCTTTTTCAGAAGTTCACGATCAGGAACCGAATCCCAAATGGCAAGAGCCAGGCGATTGGCCACTTCCCAATCATTCGGTTCCTTCGCTTCGGCGAGACTGGGATACAGGAACCGGGGGGCGGTCAGTGACATCATCACGCTGCGTTTCGCGGCTTGCTCCACGTTATCGCTTTGGTCGAACCAGCGATCGACATAGATCTTCCGCTCCTCATCGGTGAGGGGTTGTCGCATTGCTGCTTGAGCGAGTTCAGCACAAAAGCTCCTTACCTTCTCAGCACGATCTGGCGCGTCATCTTTGGTTTTTGCCAACTCATTCAGCCGACGTAACACATATTCTGCGGCCTCTACCGCACCGGCATTCACCGCCGCAAACCACGTCCGTGAGACCGAGTTGCCGCGCTCGTAGCCGTAGCTTCGATCATCGGCCGGAAAGGGAACGTCCACGATCAACATTTCCTGGTTCCACCCTGGTGATAAAACCCGATTTGGGACGGTCTCTCGCACTCCATGCGGCGGCTTCCAAAGAAGTTCAATCGAGGACGATTTCTCCTTGTAGCTGAAATACTCGATCCGGAGGAAATACGGTCTTCCTCCCAACAGGTACAAACTTCCACTTTGTTCGCGAACTTCTTCCCCGGAACTGACCCAGGCGTCGACCACCGGACCCTCGCGATCATTTCGATTAATCCAAAGAATCGCCCCATTTTTGGTCCGAAGCGTGAACTCATAGACTCCCGTTTCTTCGGCCAACAGCACGCCATCCCAACGCACCGAAAACTCCTCCGCGCCCATTTTAGACGGATCAGGGCTTTGTTCTCCGAAATCAAATTTCACGACCGGATCGAGTCGCTTGAACGCGTCAGTTCCGAGCTTCTTGGCATCGCCCCGGAAATTGCGGGTTCCGAAATAGTTACCGGTTAGACCCCGCTCCTCGGGATAACCGCTCATATGATCATTAAACGGAAGGCCGACCAAGTCCGCCACCGAACGGCGATACTGAGGAACCGTCAGACGGCTCAGTTCCAACTTGGGGGGATGATTTCTGATCTGGGCCTCGGGAGAATAAAAGGCATGATAGATAAAGTCCGCCACGGAGGCTGCGTCCTCGCCCACACACGCATCTACATTGTCTTCTGGCATGGTTCGCTCGATACGTCGAGTCAAGGATGCCAAGTCCCGATTCCCGACCAAGGGGCCGTCCGCCAGATCGTCTATGCCCTCGCCATTTTCCCCATGGCATTCGACACAGAGTTTTTTGTAGATCGCAGCACCGGGATGCTCCGCATCCGCGTTTCCCGGAAAAATCACCATCCAAAAAAGGGGCAGACAAAACGCGAATCGAAAGGTTCCGGGCATAGCTGTTGTTTGTGACTTCTCAAGAATCTTCCTGCTCAAACTTTTCTGAGTTGTCTGAGTCAACGCCAGAAAGGCTCGCCGTCGCTTTTCGCTTTCTTGTGATCGATTGCTCGTGTCAGGTATCGGTCTCATGACCGTAAAACCCCTTTTTCTTACCCTTTCCCTGGCTCTCTCTGCAAACCTTCACGCGGAGTTGGTGCCAACCCAGTTTCAACCCGATGCCGTTGCTACTGAGGCGAATTTTTCTGCATCTGAACTTGGCGAATCCTGGTCGGTCGCGAAGGGAGTTTGGAACGTCGTGGACGGCACACTTCGGGGCAGTGAGCTACCCAGTGATCAACACGCTGCAGTCCTCACCTTGAAACATCCCCATGTCGATTCCGCGATTCGCTTTCGCTTTCAACTCGCCGGGAGCAACGGATTTTCTCTCAGCTACAACCATCCGAAAGGCCATCTCTTTCGAGTCAACGTCAACGAGCGAAAGATCCAGATCATGATCGACAAAGACAAAAAAGATCCGACCTCCAAAGCGGAACTGGTTACGGAAACAGCCGTTCAGATCGAGCAAGGCGAATGGCATGAACTGATCTGCGAGACCCAAGGTGATCAAGTTTCCGTCCAACTCGGCGAAGGCGTCAAACTTCAAGGCTCACACGCAGCTCTGCCGAAGCCGAAAACCGGATATCGGTTCGTCTTGCGGGGCGAAGGCGCAGCCTTTGATGACGTTCTCGTTTGGGACTCCAAAAAATGAACCAGGCAAACGGGCACCGTTCCTACGCGTCCGTCACCGCTCCGAGACTAGCCGACTTGACCAACTTGGCATACTTCGCCAAAACCCCACGCGTGTATTTGGGTTTCGGAGCTTGAAACCCGGCTTTCCGACTCGCCATCTCCCCATCGTCAATGTGGAGCGTCATCTCCTGGCTTTTAGCGTCGATCGTAATTTCGTCACCGTCCTGAATCAGCCCGATGGGGCCACCTTCAAAGGCTTCCGGGGTGACGTGGCCCACCACGAATCCGTGACTGCCTCCCGAAAATCTTCCGTCCGTGATCAGAGCCACTTCTTTTCCGAGACCGCGACCCATGATCGCACCGGTCGGCCCGAGCATTTCGCGCATTCCAGGCCCACCTTTCGGGCCTTCATACCGAATCACCACAACGTCTCCGCTCACCACGGTTCCACCGAGAATCGCTTTCATCGCAAATTCTTCTGAGTCGAAGCACCGCGCTCTGCCGGTGAATTTCTCACCCTCTTTGCCGCTGATTTTGGCGACGGCCCCTGTTGGGGCGAGGTTCCCATAGAGAATTACCAGGTGTCCCTGCTTCTTGATCGGATTATCAAACCCACGGATCACGGTTTGACCTTCGGGATACTTGGGTTCCACCTTCTCGAGATTCTCCCCCATGGTCTTCCCCGTCACCGTCAAGCAATCGCCATGAATCAGTCCTTCATTGAGGAGCATTCTCATCAAGGGCAAGGTTCCCCCAATTTCGACGAGCTTCATCATGACGTGTTGCCCACTGGGCTTCAGATCGGCCAAAACAGGAGTCTTCGCTCCGATTCGTGTAAAATCATCAATTCCCAGTTCCACGTTGGCTGCGGATGCCATCGCGATGAGATGCATCACGGCATTCGTAGAACCTCCTAGCGCCGTAATCAGCGTGATGGCGTTTTCAAAAGCATTCCGCGTCATAATATCCCGTGGCCGAATGCTCTTCTCGATCATGTTCATGACCGCCGCACCTGAGTCGAAGCAATCCATCAGCTTTTCGTCACTTACGGCGGCCTGAGCGGAGCTATTCGGCAAGCTCATTCCCAACGCCTCGATCGCACTCGCCATGGTATTCGCCGTATACATGCCGCCGCACGATCCAGGACCGGGGATTGCGGTCTCCGTTACTCCATCGAGCTCGTCGTCGGTGATCAGCCCTCCGGAATGCTTTCCGATCGCTTCAAAAACCGAAACGATATCCACGTCATTCCCTTGAAAGCAGCCTGGTTTGATCGTTCCACCGTAAACGAAAATACCCGGACGATTCATCCGCGCCAACGCCATGAGACAACCGGGCATGTTTTTGTCGCAGCCGCCGATCGCCAGAATCCCGTCCATCCCTTCACAGCCCGCGACTACTTCAATCGAATCGGCAATAACTTCGCGGGAAACCAGAGAGTATTTCATCCCCTCGGTCCCCATCGATATCCCGTCAGAGATCGTGATCGTATTAAAAATGACCGACTTGCCACCACTGGCATCAACACCCTTGGCAGCCTCTTCTGCCAATTTGTTGATGTGCATGTTACAAGGCGTCACCATGCTCCAGGTGCTCGCAACGCCAATTTGGGACTTCAAAAAATCTTCCTTGCTGAATCCAACGGGATGGAGCATCGCACGACTGGCTGCGCGATCCGGTCCGTCGAGCATAGGACCGGAAAATTGACGATGGGCGGGAGTTTCACTCATACGGCGAATGTGTGGCAGGTTCGCCAGGATTCCAGCCGAATTTAGCGCCGCCTAAGCAGGGGCAAATTCCGTATCTGAAACCCTGGATTGCTCCAGTTTTTCTCGGGCCACTGCTCAATGAGCGGGTGCCATGGCGAGCTGACTCATTTCTGCCATGTGCTCCATCAAACCGCGCGTTTCCTCGCGCCATTCTTTCAGAGCTTTCCGGGAAACCTTCATCCGCTTCCCGACGGCCTCTTCAAGCTCGTGATAGTTTCGAGTAACCGTTTCCGAAATCTGGGTCAAAGCCTCTGATGCAGCCCGATAGCGCGGACAATCCACCAAACTCTGGCGGGCTTCCTTCAGGGCCGCGAACGCTGCCATCTGCGCAGTCACGCGCTCCCGAGCCTGCTTCATCTCCGCCAACAAAATCTTTTCTGGACTGACTCGGCGAAGCTCGCTGGCCAAGCCCATTTTTGAGAGGGTCCAGATCGCCCATTTGGTAGGATCGAACGCCAATTTCCGAACTCCGTTGCGGTAATCGTGCTGAAAGGTGTGATGATAATTGTGATAGCCTTCGCCAAAGGTCAACAGAGCCATGATCCAACTGTCCCGTGCGCTGGTTCCCTTGTCATACGGTCGATTTCCAATGGTATGGCAGAGGGAATTGATAAAGAAGGTGCTATGCTGAACGACGACCACCCGAGTTACGCCGGCGATTAAAAAACCACCCAACGCTCCGATCCATCCGTCCCAAAGGAATCCCAAAAGGGCAGGGAGCAAGAGGCCAACGACCACCGCAATCAGCTGGGTGTATTGGTGCTGCCACATGACCAACCGGTCTTTTTTCAAATCCGGGACATTCAGGCGACCATCTTCAGGAGTAAGTTTGAAAATCAACCACCCAATATGCGCCCACCAGAACCCCTTGTTGATGTTGTAGGGGTCGTCATCCCTGTCGACGTGCTTGTGGTGATCGCGATGGTCCGATGCCCAGTCCAGGGCCGAATTCTCGAACGCGCACGCGCCGAAGATTAAAGTAGCCAGGCGGACTGGTCGTTTGGCTTTGAACGCCTTGTGAGCAAAAAGCCGGTGATAGCCGAGCGTAATGCTCATTCCGGTCGCGATGACGTAAAAGAAGAACATCGAGACCTGAAACCAATCCAAGCCAAATTTGGCGATATAAATCGGGGCACCGATGAGAGACGTGAACAATGTGACGGCCAAGAAAATACTTGTGACCCAGTTCACCCGAGCAAAGGGAATACTAAACTTCATAACAGAATGGGTTGTTGATCGCGCAGTCAAACGCGGGCTCCAAATTCAGAAGGAACCACTCTAAACAACGGCTCTAGAATAGCCAACTTCTTGCCAAGCGCGACCGAAAACAGTCGTTCCGTTAGAATCATCTTGGCTTCTATTGTGCAAATTTTGCGCAATTTGGAGAAGAAGTCGTCATGAGCCCGCTTGGGAATTCTTCCTGATTGACTGCAAGACAGCGGCCAGTTTTCACGTTTGTTTAGTAACTGCCCCTAAAAAATCTCATGATCAGACTACCCGGTGCCATCGCGAAAGACCTCTGTGACTCCCATCTTCAACCAGGCCGACGGGATTTCCTCCGCATTGGTGGAGCCGGAATGCTGGGAATGACGCTCAATAACATTCTCGCCGTTCAGAACGCGAGTGCGAACTCGACCCTGGTGGGTTCTCCGGGATGGGGGAAAGCCAAAAGCGTCATCATGATCTACCTCCAGGGTGGTCCCAGCCATCTTGATTTGTGGGATCCCAAGCCGGAAGCTCCTGACAACGTCCGTTCGATCTTCAAGCCCATCCCCACGAAGGTAGATGGAGCCCAATTTACCGAGATTTTGCCGAAACTGGCCAAAGTGAACGACAAGTTCACGATGATTCGGTCCACCAGCTACACCCCGAACGGCCTCTTCAATCACACCGCCGCGATTTACCAAATCATGACGGGGTATACCACGGACAAGGTCAGCCCCAGTGGTCAGCTAGAGCCGCCCAGTCCGAAAGATTTCCCGAACTTCGGCTCCAATATCATTCGTCTCAAGCCCACGGATGAGCCGATGCTACCCTTCGTGGTGATGCCCAGACCACTTCAAGAGTCCGGCGTGGTCAACAAAGGAGGAACTGCCGGATTCTTAGGAAAAGCCTATGATCCCTACTACCTCTTCCCTGAGGGCGATGACATGGACATGGGCAAGATGGAACGCATCAAGGTGGACGACCTTCAGCTACGTCCTGAAGTCTTCTCCCTGCGCCTCCAGCGTCGCGCGAAGCTTCGTGAAGCGTTGGCTGCGCAAATGCCCGTGATCGATAAAGCGGTCGAAAGCTACAATCTTGACGAATACTACTCCAAGGCCCTGAACCTCATCGTCTCAGGACGGGCGCGAGATGCGTTCAATATCGAAGCGGAAGATGATCGGACCCGCGATTCCTATGGGCGAAATACCTTTGGTCAGAGTTGTCTCCTGGCACGTCGCCTCGTTGAAGCGGGGACCAAAGTGGTCGAAGTGATTTGGCCGAAGGTGGCCAATTCTGACAACCACAGCTGGGATCATCACACTGGATTGCCAAAACGGATGAAGGATCAAAGCGGCCCCATGCTCGATACGGGTCTGTCAGCTCTTTTCCAGGATCTCGACGAACGCGGCTTACTCGACGAAACGTTGGTCGTGGCCATTGGGGAGTTTGGACGCAGTCCGGAGAAAGGTGTTTCGACCTCTGGCAACGGAAACAGTGCCGATGGCCGGGATCACTGGCCCTATTGCTACACCTCGGTAATTGGGGGCGCAGGCATCAAACGCGGCTACCTCCACGGCTCTTCCGACAAGACGGGTTCAGCTCCAGCCAGCGATCCGGTCCACCCAACGGAAGTTCTGGCGACCATTTATCACGCCATGGGAATTGATCCCGAATCGATCGTCTACAATCACCTGAACCAGCCGAGAGAGTTGGTCAAAGCGCAGGCGGTCACAAAGCTCTTTGCCTAAGAGCCCTTAGTGGCTGGAGTTTCCGATTCGTTCTCGGATTCCCACCAACTTCCTTCGATGGCTTCGAGAGCACGGATTACTTTTTCGCCAGCTTCCGGAGGAGAAATCTGAGAAACATATTCGTGATACTGCGTCAGCGTGCTTCGATAGTTTTCAGTCAAGCTCACTTCACTGCTCTGGCTCGACTTGGCGATGTTGGTTAGCCCTTCGTGATACCACCTCCGCAGATCGAACAAGAGCTGCATCCCCGGGTTCGCTTGATCAGTTGCCGCCGGAGGACCAGGAACGGGCTCCCCGGCCTTTACACGTTTCCCTTCTTCCGCGATTTGCTGAGCCAGCACGGTCATCCCTCCCGCTTGCGCCGCATCATAATTTTGCCGCAAGGTTTCCAGATATTTGACCTTCAAGTCTGCCTCATACTGATCGACAGACGGTTGGATTTGATCCGCGTGAAGCCCCGCAAATTGCTCATGATACTCCTTGAGCTTTGCTTCGACCTCTTGCAGAAACTCCGCCTCCTGAGCTTTGGCGGCAGCCTCAATCCGGCGCTCAATTTCTGCAGCCTCCTCTTTCCGCTCTTCCATGCTTTTTTGGTGCGCGGCGCTCACTGGACTGAAGAGCGAGGTCTGCTCCGGCGGAGGATCTACCGTGGAGACCTCTGGCTTGGGAGGCTCATCCCTCGTCGAATCCAATGGAGGAGACTCATCGTTGCACCCCATCAGGAGAGCAAAGGCCAGGACTGCCGCGAAACTGAAGTACGCTTTCATGGTGAGAGCTTCGCATTCGGACGGATCTCAACGCAAGTCCGATTCATGGAGAGGGCTTCGGAAGCTCAGGAATGTAGCAACCCAGGGGGACCACCGAGGGATTCTTGATCTGCTCACCGGCAAGGAGTTGGGAAATTGCCTCCCGCAGATCATGACGGGTAACGACCCGGCGCCGATCCCCATAATCACTAAACAGATTGTTGATCCGCCCGTGATAAACGATTCCTCCATCGCGATCCAGCAACACCGCTTCGGGAGTGACGGTGGCTCCCGTTCGCACAACCAGTTGGTGATCCCTATCAATCACGATGGAGGCATCAATCGCATATTCCTTGGCATGCAGGGCCGCTTCTTCATTGGAAAGCTCCCAATCAGGATAGACAAGGGTGAATTGGCCGCCGTTTTGGTGAACAAGCTGAACGAGGCGGGCCATTTCCGGTGCCATTGCATTGGCGATGGGACAATCCGTGGCGGTAAAAATCAGGACCGAAAATTGAGCTGAATCCGGATTCGAAAGGGGTTTTACAATGCTTCCGTCAATCGCCGAAAACTCACCCTCTTCGGCAGGTTCTTCAGCCAGTGCCGGAAGGATCAATCCAGCCAGGGCCACAACTCGATAAAAGAGATTCATTCTTCTGCTTGGCTCCCTAGATTCCCATTTCGCATTGCTTCTAACAATTCACCCAACTCGGTTTTGTCAATCGCATCATCTCGATCACGATCAAATCGCATGATCGCTTGGCGGCGAAATTTCTGGGGAATTTCCGTGGATTGAATCTTCCCATCACTGTTTTGGTCCAGTTGCGCAATTCGCTGCGAAACAGCCATCGCTGCCGTTCCCCGCAAATCCTGAGCCACCGAACCAAGAACCTCCACTTGTTTCATGCGACTCGCGCGAGTTAACGCCTCCTGATCAGCAGCAGAGGTCGGAGCAACCATCAGGGTGATGCTCCCCATTTCATCGGTGCTTTCGTGGCCCCATCGAATCCGTCTGGGTGGGTGGAACGGATTCGCGGGGTTCTCTGCGGAGTTGTCATAGAGCAACTCCGACACCAGAACGGTCCCAGCCGGCAAACGAAGCGTTTCGGCGAAATAGTATCGGTCCTGCCAATTCAGGTCCCAGTTGTCGATTTGAATCAACACCAACTCGTTTCCATCCGGCCATTTTGCAGTCATCTTCATCTCTTTGCAAAGGTAGTGGGCATGGCCGCCCACCGAAAACGCATCCACTTCAACCGGTAAGGTGAAGCGGTCCGTTATCCGATAGGCTTTCTCGCCCGCAGGAATGTCGATCCCCATCCCTCGCCCGAAAGCTGGAGGGACCTGGATGTTCGCGAGCGGCCTGCTGGGCGGTTTCTCCGCGAAGTAGATACCGACGAAGCTTCGCTCTTCTTCTGGCTTTCCAGTCGGATGAAAATGGGTCGAAAGAACGATGTCACTTCCCTTCGGCAGGGCCAAGGCGAGGTCTTCCGGGAGGAACCGGGCGGTTGAACCCGGAACGTAGGCCCCCAGGGAACCTGAGCGGCGGAAGCCCATCCCTCGAAATCCCGGCTTGCCATCTTTGCCATCCATTTCAACAGCCGTCCCGGTGTTATCCAAGAATAGTAGCGAATGATGAACCACGGTCCGCGTTCCCGGCCGCATCTCGACGGCCCTCACCCATTTGTCCTCCTCCAAATCAAGTTTGAGCGCAAAATTCCGGTAAATATCGGGCCCCTCCGCCGGAATGGGAAACGCCTCCGCCATCGAAACGATCAGATCAGGCTGTCCCAGCTGCCATCCGTCCGCAAACTGGGGAAATTTCGGCGCAACTCCACTGCCTTCTGCCATCCCGGATTCGATCCAACCAACCAGGGTCATGATTTCCTTCTCAGAAAGTCGACGGTCGTGGGCAAATTTGACCGATTCATTGACCGGGTGCCATGGCGGCATGTAGCGGCTTTCGACCGTCCGTTGAATCGTACGGGCTTTTTTGCGAACTTCCTCGTAGGTGATGAGAGAAAACGGACCCGCAGCTCCCGGCCGATGGCAGGTCGTGCAGTTTTGATGGATCATCGGGGCGATGTGCTCATTGAACGTCCATTCATTGCCGTAGCCAAGGCTGATCGAGGAGAGCAACATTGCTATAACCAGTGGTTTCATGCCTCCAGAGACGGCATTGCGGTTTCCAGGGTTACAAACCTTGCAGTTGTTGGGATCCTGGAGAACTTCTATCATGTTTGTTGATCACCTTCGTATCTTCGCAGAAGCCGGCGATGGCGGGAATGGAAGCGCCAGTTTTCGGCGCGCCAAATTTATTCCCAAAGGCGGCCCGGATGGGGGCGATGGCGGGAAAGGCGGAGACGTCATTCTGAAGGTCGATCCTCATACAGACAACCTGAAAGCCTTTTTCTTCAAACCGAACCTTAAAGCCAAGCGTGGCGATCATGGCCAAGGGCAGCAAAAATCCGGCAAAGGCGGAAAAAACCTGGTCGTGGCAGTCCCTCCGGGAACTCGGATTTATCGGGCCAGAGGACCTGCGAACGAAGAACCTGAGAACGTCGAGGACGGCATGGCTTTTTTCTACAATCTGGACGCCCAAGCAGAAGATGTCGTCGCGCCAGCCAACGAGAACGGCAACGAAAGTGAGTTGATTGCGGATCTGACCAAAGTTGGTGAAACCTTCATTCTCTGTAAGGGTGGGCAAGGCGGTAAGGGCAATGTTCACTTCAAGAGTTCCACGAATCGTGCCCCAGATCAGGCAACGCCGGGTGAGCCCGGAGAGTCCGGATACTTTTTCCTTGAGTTGCGTCGCATCGCCGACGCCGGCCTGGTGGGGTTTCCGAATGCCGGAAAGTCAACGCTTCTAACGAAGCTCTCACATGCCAAGCCCAAGGTAGCAGCCTATCCATTTACGACCCTCTCCCCTCAAATTGGGGTGATGGAATTCCCGGGATTTTGTCGGGCCACGATCGCGGATATTCCCGGCTTGTTAGAGGGCGCACATGAAAATGTGGGCCTGGGGCACGAATTTCTCCGCCATATTTGGCGCTGCAATCTGCTAGTTTTCGTCATCGACATGGCTGGGAGCGAAGGCCGGGAACCGATCGAAGACCTCAAAATCCTCCGAAAAGAGATTCGCCTCTACAACGATGATTTGTCGAAGCGTCCATGGATCATCGTGGCCAACAAAATGGATTTGGAAGAATCTGCCGAGAAACTGGAGGTCTTTCGCGCCCGGTTTCCAAAGATCGAGATCTTCCCCATTTCGGCTGAAGAAGAGTCTGGCCTGCAACCGCTGCGGGGCCGGCTTCAGGAACTAATCGGACATCGGCCCAGTTGATGCTCTAGCGGGTCTGCTCGGCCAGCCGATTCGCGATGAGAGCGAAAATGTCCGTGACATCAAACCACAGTTCTTCTCCGGTCTTCGTTTGGATGACATCAAGTTTTTTGCCGTCCCTCTCCCGAAGACTCTGCTGACTGAATTCGAGACGATCCACCAAAAGGATGTCATACTCGTCAGAAGTACGCGTCACCAGGTAGGGCTTCTCCGGGCTCCCATTGCCCGTCATTCGGATTCCTTCCAAAAGGGCCTTTCCAATCGCACGCTCAAGTTCTGCGTGGTCCATATCGCCGTTCTTTTGATGCGCATAGGCTAGCTTCAAGTGCGCCCCGGGGTTCAAGAGATGATTCGGAGAAATTGTTTTTTTGAGGAACTCAATCGCCTCAGGGAATTTTTCGCCACTCAAGAGCGGCTCAAGCTGTTCCATCTCTCGAGAGTAGGGATCAAATCCTGAATGCTGAAGATGGTGGGACCGAAGCTCCAGAAAGCGTTCAAGGGTGGGGTTTTTAAGAAAAATAGCAAATGGGTCAGTGTCCATAGTCACGCAGGGGAAAAGAAGCTCGGAATTTCGGCGGTGAATAGCAGTAACGATGAGAGCGTCATCAAGAGACATGATGGTGGGATTTCAGCGTCGCGTTTGCAAGCTCGGTTTCCAACTCGTCCAAAACGCCCCTGTCATCCTCAGGGCGTTTTTTTCGAAATGTGAGGATTGCAAGGTTCCCAAAGGGTCGCTAAGATGCGCCGCACCCGATATTTTAAGGTGCTTAAATTTCTTTCACTTAACTGACAGCTTCGTCCATACCGGGCCACTATTTTGCCAACATCGCCTTCCATGAGAACTCTTTTCGTTATCATGCTGACCGTTTTTATCGGTTCGGTTGCTTTCGCCCAGGATCCGGTTCCTGAAACCTCCCCACCCGAAGAGGTGGCCGCACCTGTTGAGGCAGTTTCGGATTCTACCTTGGCGGGGAACACCCCTGGAGCCACCACAACAGAGAAGGCGGTGGAGTTCATCAAAGTCCTGAAAACGGGTGGTGTGATCATGATTCCGTTGGCAGGGTTATCGTTCGTCGCCGTCTTGCTCATCTTTTACTACATGCTCACCATTCGCCAAGGAACGGTGGTAAGTGACAAATTCATGAATGCTGCCGATGCTCTCATTCGGAAGCAGGACTATCTGGGATTGATCGCTGTTTGTAACCGAGAAAACGAGGCGATTGCTCGAATCACTTACAAAACGCTCGACTTCGCGACCAAGAACCCAACCGCTAGCTTTGAGGAAGTCCGCGAGGTGACTGAGGCCGAAGGGAGTCGCCAGGCGAGCATTTTAAACCAACGTATCACCTACCTAGCTGATGTCGGTTCCGTCGCACCGATGGTCGGGCTGCTGGGAACGGTTCTCGGGATGATTCGTTCGTTCAATGATCTCAGCTCCGCATCCGGAGCCGTTCAGGTCCAGGTGAGTCAGGGTGTCTCTCAGGCCCTCATTACCACGGCAAGCGGGCTCACAATCGGGATCCCCGCGTTGATTTTCTACTCCATCTTCCGGGGTAAGGTGCAAAAAATGATCAGCGAAATGGAAGCGGCCATGACCCATCTCATGGCGTTGCTCGCGGCCCAGTATAAGCGGGCCAACTACCGCGCCACGGCTCGCAGCGAAGACGGTGCTGTAGGCCGACGCGACGTGAAGGGCGTGTGATTGAAAAAAGACAGGCGGCATCAGCATCATGAAATTTCGCGAGCACACCACAACCAAGCAGGCGGAGATGCAACTCGCTCCGATGATCGATGTCGTGTTCCTGCTCCTCATTTTCTTTATCGTTTCTTGGAATTTTGCCCGTTTTGAAGCGGAAGTGAACATCTCCGTTCCCGAAGCGGAGACTGCTGAACAAACGCCAAGAACGCCCGGGGAAATTATCATCAACGTGACCCAGGAAGGCGAAATCAAAGTCAACAATCAGGTTCTTTCCGAAGATGAACTTTACGAAAAGTTGAAGCGTGTTGCGGACCTCTTCAAAGACCAACCGGTTATCCTTCGCGGAGATCGGGAGGCAGAATTTGCCTACGTCATGGTGGTGCTGGACACCTGCCAGAAGGCTGGGATCTGGAATGTTGCCTTCGCTGCGGAAAAGCCCTAGTTTGGCTCCTGAACGGTCGTCCGCCTGAGGATGTGACCGCAATGCTGAGGACAACGCCGATTTTCCCCGTCGAAGAACAGATTGAACTGATGAAGAGAACCCTTCCCCTATTTTGTACGATCCTCGTGGTTTTCTTGAGTTACTCGGTTGGTGCCAGCGCCCAACAGCAGGTGAAGGCCGTTCCCATCCAAGCTCAGGAAGAGGCGTTTCAGTTTGCCAACATGCTCTATGGCAATGGGAATTTTGAACAGGCAGAATCCACTTACATTGAGTTCCTCAAAGCCCATCCAAAAAGTCCCAATGCACCGACAGCTTGGTATCGACTGGGAGATTGCCAACGCCGAATGGATAAAATTGCAGATGCTAAAAGAGCCTTTCAGAACGTCCTGACAATAGATCCAGGAGGCCCCTTTGCCGGATTTGCAGCTTATGCGATGGCGGTATACACCTTCAACGAAGACAAATACGATGCCGCCCTCCCCTACTTCCGAATTGCCACGTCGAAACTGAATGATCCGCGAATCCAGGTCGAATCCCAGTTTTTCTACGCCCAGGCACTCCAACTGGCCGGCAGCAACAACGAAGCGATCAAGGAATATGAAGCGGTGCTTCAAGCCAAGATTCCCAACGGTTTTCAGGAGCGAGCCGAGTTGGATCTGGCAAAACTTCTCCAAGCCACAGGTCGAACTGACGACGCGATTCGCCATTTCGCGAACCTTGCGAACATCGCAAAAGACCCTTCCATCAAGGACGAGTCTACCTTCAAAGCTGGCATTTTAGGGCTTTCGAGTGAGGATCCCAAGCCTGCGGAAGCACTCCTGTTAAAGACGTTGAAGAGCCCTGGCAGTCCTCCTGAATTTAAGGCACAGGCGCAACTCGCACTGATTTTGCGGGCGAATGAGCGCGAGGACTTCCAGAGCGTCATCGTTTACTACGGAGTCGGCCCGTTGGGGATGGATAAAACTGCCTCTACCGCTCAGATGATGATGATCGCCGCGCACGCCTATCGCCGTCTCAACAAGTTAGGCAACGCGATCGAGATTTATTCCAAAATCGAGAACGAACCCGCATTTCGCAAACTCGATGAGTCCAAGGAAGCTGGGTTTCGAAAGCTTCAATGCTTTTTGGAGGCCGGAGATGAAAATATCGCTCGATGGGTCGATAAATACGTTGCTGCTCAAAGCGCGATTGATGCGGAGACACCTTATATCGATCTGGCTCTTCTCATCAAAGCCGAGCGTCTTTATGACAATAAGGCGTTCAAGGAGGCCGCTCGAGCTTACCGAGATGTTCGTCCTGGCAACATTGATCCCAAATTCGTCCCCATTCGCCACTACAAAATGGGCTGGTCGTTGATAGAGTGCGGAGAACTCGCGCAGGGACTCGATATTCTCGGAGAATTTACGGCGAATTGGCCCGAGGACCCGAGAGTGCCCTCCGCCCTGGTCAGACGTGCGATGACATTCCAGGAATTGGAGCAGTTTGAAAAGGCTCAAGCTTCCTACAGCGAACTTGCCAATCAGTTTCCTGATGACCCGAATACGGAGTTTGCCCTTCAGCAAATTGCACTGATTCACGCGCAACAGCGCCGCATCGATCAGATGGTCAAAGCTTATCAGGAACTCCTGAAGCGTTTTCCGAACACCAAAGTGAAAGCAGAGGCTCATTACTGGATTGGCGGAGGCTTATTCGATCTGAAAAATTACGCGGACTGCATTCCAGCGCTCGACAAAGCACGACAACTGAATCCCAAAGATTTTGAAGCCAAAGTGACGCTCCGAATCGTGTTGTCGTACTACCATTTGGATCAACTGGAGTTGCTCGAATCTGAATCCAAGCGCTTTCTGGCGATGAATGTTGGTGAGCTCCAGATTCCGATCCAGGTCTTCGCATTCCTCGGCCGCCAACTGTTTGATCAAGGGGAGTTCCTTCGGGCAAGGGGCTTTTTGGAAAGGGCGAGTAATCCCGCCGCACCGGAAAAAACGCCACCCGACATTTGGGAAAAGCTCTACACGATCCATCTCGATCAGAAAAAGTGGAAAGAGGCGATCACTGCAATCGACAACTACCTCATCCATCAGGCCCATCCCGCGAAACGAGCCGATGCAATGCTCCTCAAGGCGGCCGCGTTGATTGCGACCAAACAGATCGCCGAAGCGAAAGCGGTCGGTGAGGACATCTTGAAACTGGTTCGCACGGGACGCCCCAATGCCGAGGCTCGCATTCTGCTTGGTGATATTGCCACACAAGAGGGAGATCTCCAGAAAGCGATCGGCTTCTATGTCATTGTCGCGGAATTGGGCAATGATCCCATTACGGTTCCGAAGGCATTGGCAAAATTGGTAAAGGCGCTGGAAGCCGCAGGCGAAACCATCAAAGCGGAGGACTATCAACGCCAGCTTTCGGCCAAATTCCCGAACTACCAACCGTAACAGCTAGAAATCGCGGAATTTGGGTTCGGTTAAGCCTTGCGGGAGCATTTGCTCTCGAGCTGAGATGCCAGAATCGATTGACACTAACAGTCTCCTTAAATAGGTATGTGGTGGTCACGAAAAGGATTTGGGGAGCCCTGGAATTAGCATCCACTACTCTGCCCTGCCCTGCCCTCTGTGGGTCCTAGCCTGGGGTCTCCCCTCTTTTCTGGCCAATCCGGGTTCCCACGGATTGCGATTCCGAAAGGACCTGCGATGTTCCGCCTCCCTTGAACATCCATTTTCCAGAGGCGCTGCCCGTTTCTCGACAGCGAGAGGAGATTCGTGAAGCGATTGAGAAGCACCAAGTCGTGATCGTTTGTGGCGATACAGGATCTGGCAAGACCACCCAGCTCCCCAAGATTGCTCTCGAACTCGGACGAGGACAGGATCAAAGAATCGGCTGCACGCAACCACGTCGCATTGCCGCCACCTCAGTGGCCCGCCGGGTTGCTTCTGAACTAAAAGTCACGCTTGGCCAAGAGGTAGGGCATCAGATTCGCTTTGAAGACAAAACATCGGCAGCAACTCGGGTCAAGTTCATGACCGATGGAATTCTTCTCGCGGAAACACGGGGAGACCGGGCACTGCGGCAGTATGATACCCTGATCATTGATGAAGCTCATGAGCGTTCTCTTAATGTGGACTTCATTTTGGGCTATTTGAAGCGGCTCTTACCACAGCGTCCTGACCTGAAAATCATCATTTCGTCCGCCACGATTGATGCCGAAACGTTTGCCGAGTTTTTTGGGAATTCTCCAGTGATTCAGGTGGAAGGGCGGATGTTTCCTGTCGAGGATCATTTCCAATCCCCTCTCCATGGTCGCGAACCATTGGCGGATCAAATTGCCAGAGCTTCCTCCTGGTTGGGAGAGATGGATCCACTGGGAGATACCTTGGTGTTTTTGCCTGGGGAGCGCGAAATCCGCGAAGCCGCAGACTTGCTGCAAGGACGCAACCTTCCCCAGACGGTCGTTTTGCCGCTTTTCGGGCGGCAAGCGGGCGGTGATCAGCAAAAGGTGTTCAATCCATCTCCGCGAGAGCGACGAATCATTCTGGCGACCAATGTCGCGGAGACGTCGTTGACCATCCCCGATATCCGCTTTGTCATCGACAGCGGCTTAGCCCGCGTCAATCGCTATGATCCCATCGCTGGAATTCAGCGGCTTCAAATTGAGCGTATATCAAAAGCAAGCGCTCGGCAGAGGCGCGGAAGGTGTGGTCGTGTGTCTGAAGGAATTTGTGTTCGGCTCTTTGACGAAGAGGAGTTTGAAGAACTCTCGGACTATAGCGATCCCGAGATTCTCCGCTCGAACCTTGCGGGCGTTGTTCTCCAAATGGAACATCTGAAGTTGGGCGATCCCCTCAAGTTTCCCTTCGTCGATCGACCTCAACCCAAGCGGATTGCACAAGCCTACCGCGTTCTCGAAGAGATTGGCGCGATTCACAAGAAAGGTGGATTGACCGAAATTGGGACGACCCTGGCACGACTGCCGCTCGATCCCCGAGTGGGAAGAATCCTGATTGCAGCCCGAGAGGAAGGCGTTCTCCCGGAGGCTCTTGTCGTTGCCAGTGGATTGACCATTCAGGACCCACGCGAGCGGCCACAGGATGCACGCGAAGCCGCCGATCAAGCCCACGCGACGTTTCGCGATTCCAGGAGCGACTTCACGGGTTGGATTCGACTTTGGTTTGCGCTGCATGAACAGCGAAAATCGAATAACGCTCTGCGCAGATTCTGCTCGAAAAACTTCCTCAATTATCGACGAACCCAGGAGTGGTTCAATCTTCACCGCGAACTTCGCGATCTTCTCAGCGACCTGAAATGGAAGGTGCCACGGTCAACTGTCTCAGAGCCGACAGACATGTTTCCGGATGCTCTTCATCGGGCCATTCTTTCCGGAATCCCGAGCCACATTGGGTTTCATCAAGGGAAGAAACTTGGCTACAAAGGAGCGCGAGACCGGACCTTCTTCCTTCACCCAGGTTCAGGCTTGTTCGGAAATGCCCCCCGCTGGCTCATGGCGTTTGAGATGGTAGAGACGGCCAAGTTGTATGCGCGAAACGCCGCCCAGATCGATCCTTCATGGGTTGAATCGGTAGCGCCCCACCTCTGTAGCCACCGGTACACCCATCCACACTGGGTTCCGGAGCAGGGTGCTGTTTATGCGGAAGAATCGGTCATCGCCTATGGGCTGACGCTCATCGAAAAACGGAAGGTTCATCTCGGCAGGGTCGATCCTGCCAAAGCGCGCGAAATCTTCATCCACGAGGCGTTGGTCAATCCGAACACGCGGGCTCCCATCGCAATTCTGGCTCCCAATCACCAAATGGTAGACCGGGTTCAACGATTGGAACACAAGCTGCGCCGGCGGGATGGACTCCTGTTTCCCGAGTCGATTTTTCAGGCGTATGACGAGAAGGTTCCTCCGGAGATCCATACGCAGAAGGCTTTTGATCGGTGGGCCGCAGTTCAAGATCCCGCCCACCTGGCTCTCTCCCTGGAGGATTGCATGGTCCCTCAGATTCACCCGCTCCACGAAGAGGACTTTCCAGAGGTGATGAGCGGCTTTCCCCTTACCTACCTGCATGATCCTAGTAATGAGGAGGATGGGATCACCACGAAAGTTTCCCTGGGTCAGCTACCCTCGCTTCCGGCCTGGTTTGGTGACTGGTTGGTTCCCGGATGGCTCCCGGAGAAGGTTCAGTCGCTTCTCCGCTCTCTTGAAAAAAACGTCCGGCTCTTACTGCCGCCTGTCGGTGAGATCGCGGCAGACTTCCTTGATGCTTGGGAAGGTTATGAGCCGGAATGTACCCTCGTCGAAGCATTATTGGACCACATTGCGACCAACTATGGGCATTCCATCGAAGCCGACGCTTTTGATTCCTCCCGGCTACCTCCCCACCTCAAATTGAGGTTTCTTATCGTTGACGATGCCGGGAAGTATGTCGCCGCTGGTCGTAGCCTCTCCATCCTCCGCGAAAAGCTGGCGAAACGCCTCGAATCCCGATTCTCCGAGATCTCTGAGAAGAAGTGGCAACCGCGAAGGATCACGACGGCTGAATTTGAGCCGCTGGCTGACGAGGTCCCGATCGACGCCCATACTTCCGGATATCCTGCTTTTTTCGACAGGGGTGAGGAGGTTGAGTTGCGCCTCTTTCCAGCTCAAACCTGCGCGGCCTGGTTCCATCCCCTCGGAGTAGCGCGTCTTTTCCAAAATCTCCATCAAGATGGTATCGCTCAGCTTTCCAAGCAGTTGTTTGCACCGCCTCCCTCGGGCGTCGCATCATCAAGGGTGAGCCCGTCCAATCTCAACTCGATCGCCGCAGCTTTTGGCGAAACGACACCCCGGCAGCCAACTGCCAGAAAATCGACTGAAGAATATCTCAGTTTTGAAGACTTGCTGCTGCTCGATCGTTTGGGTCGAACTCCCCGACAAAACCGGGCTGAATTCCTCCAACTGATTTGCCTCGAATCGCTTGGCTCACCCGCACCGCGCACTCCCGCCGCCTTTCGGGCTGCCTGCTCCCATGCGGATTCTCAGCTCTGGAGCGC
>CAYGQD010000014.1:3454-60514 GCA_964351855.1 uncultured Verrucomicrobiales bacterium | reverse complement strand
TCCTTCTGAACGACAATCCAGCAAAAACCTCGCCGAATGTAAAGCGTCGCGTCGAAACGATCCCCTGCCAGAAGACAAAATCAACCGGTCACCGATGATTCCTCGATCGCGCCACCCGAGTGCATCGCCTCGCAATGGCTGCAACGATGAATGATTGATAGCGGTATCGCAACAATCGCTCGCTGTGCTCTGGGAATTCGGGATCGCCGCCCTTTTTCCCAAGACGATGCACTAGGCGTGCCTAGTGAGCGGGCCGGGGTTCGTGAATGAGAAGCAACGCAGAAATGGTGGAGAAGGCGATATCCTTCCGAATCTAACCGCGTAGCGGCAACATATAAAAACTTCTAACATAACCGGAAGGGGCCGTCCGTGGGACGGGATACACTAGCCAGCTTCGAGCACATACTGAAAAATCAACGGAGCGACGATCGTCGCATCGGACTCGATCACGTAGCTGGGAGATTCCGGTGAGAGTTTATCCCAAGTGATTTTTTCATTGGGGACGGCTCCGGAATAGGAACCATAGCTTGTCGTGGAATCACTGATCTGGCAGAAATAGGCCCAGTGGGGCGTGTCTTTTTTCTCAAGATCGATTCGAAGCATGGGAACGACACAGATCGGAAAATCACCCGCAATTCCACCGGCGATCTGAAAGAATCCCACGGACGACTCTTTCGCCGTCTCCTCATACCAGACCGCCAATTCCATCATGGATTCGACCCCCATTCTCATCGCGGTCGGTTGCAGGGTTCCTTTCATACAGTGAGATGCGAACATGTTCCCCAAGGTGCAATCCTCCCAGCCCGGAACAAACATCGGCAGATTTTTTTGCGCAGCTGCTACCATCCAGCTATCTGCCGGATCAATCTGAAAGTGAGCATCTAACTTTCCTGCGCAAATTACCTCGAAGAGATGCTGTTGAGGAAAAAGTCGCCGGTTCGCGCTCTCTGAGTGCTTCCACTGCTCCAGCATCACATCATGAAGCACGAACATCGCTTCTTCCTCCGGGATGCAGGTATCCGTCACACGGCACAATCGTTCTTCGTGAATCGCCAACTCATCTTGTGCCGTCAGATAGCGATAGTGCGGAATTCGCCGGTAGTGTTCATGCGCGATGAGATTGTAGATGTCTTCTTCAAGATTGGCCCCCGTGCAGCAGATCGCATGGACCTTATTCTGGCGAATCATTTCGGCTAACGAGAGACCTATCTCGGCCGTACTCATCGCCCCACCCATGGTGAGAAACATTTTGCCCCCATCATTGATCAAATGGCGGTAGCCTTCCGCAGCATCCTTCAGCGAAGCACTATTAAAGTGTCGATAGTGGTGATTGACGAAATCAAAAATATTCTTCTCCATACCTTCCAAAAAAGCGCTTCAAATCCCGACAAGACGTATCCTTATTCTGAAGTTTCCGTGTAAAAAGGCACGGCTTCAGGCTCCGGCAGCCTAACGAAAACCCCAGCGTTTCTGCAATCGAAAAATTGCGAGACTTCATCTTCTTCCTCTCACTAGGCTCTGCATTAGCGTCAAATCAGATCCCATCAGTTCCCGGTGAGCAGTAATTCTCCTCGCTTCTGGATTTTGTGAGAAATCAATAACCCTAGTGGACCATCATTCGGCTGAGACACATTATCTGGGCAGCGTAAGATCTATCGATCGATCGACTCGCCGACTGCCGGATCGGCTTCCGTATTGCGCGGCAATGTACTTCATCACCAATCCCTCTTCCAAGTAACTGTCCTGAACCGAAGTGGGAAGGTATTTGAAGTCCCTTACCTCCTGTCGGCAATGGGGACTGCCACAATTACAATTCATGGTCCAATCATCCTCATCCATCGAGGTCGAGTAATCCCAGAGAATCTCAGTGCTTGGTGCGATGTTCTTCCGGGCAACCAGAATCTGATCCTCTCTCACGCCTGCATTGGGGGCGCACGAGTGATTGACCCAAACTCCTGGCGGATCCAAATCAATGTATTGAGCCATTCCGCACTGCAGAGGGTTCCCCAGGGTGTCAGTGGCCACTACTTCCTCGTGTGACATCTGGGGGCCGGTGAATCGCAAGATGTCTTCACCGGGACGGTAGGAGCGACGAGCAAAAACCCCACGACCATGGCGACACAAACGAACCTCAATATCCGAATTATTTAGGTTTTCCATTTTTTATAGCGATTTCATAATATACACGGAAACCGTTTTTATTCTATTCTTTATGATCATTATATATTGAACAGCTAAAAATGAATTGGCCTTGCCATCCTTATTTCGCCCGGCCTCACTTTCTGGTAGAATCTCCTCTTGGTAGGTGATAAAACGTCCCAATGGTAAAGGGAGCTGACATTGCCCGGATCGGTTCGTTGGATAAGGAAGAATTCCTCGAAGAGTATTACCTTCAGAAGCCCGTGATTCTGGAGTCTCTGGCGAAAGAATGGCCCGCGACCAAACTTTGGAGCCCAGAATTCTTTGTTGAAAAGTTTGGCGACTGCGAAGTCTTGGTTCAGGTCGCAGAGGGCGACCATGGATCTGACTATGGCGCTATCGATGTGACATTCGAGCGAACTCGAATTCGAGACTACGTGGCTCAACTTGGACAGCCCGGGACTGGCTATTGGTGTGTCTATCCAATCCTACGGCAGTTCCCATGCCTGGCCAGCCATCTTGGGTTTCCGAACTTCGAAGAGCCGGGTGTCGAACTCAGTATCAGCCACGACTTCTTCTTTGGTGGACCCGGTGCCCTTACCCCCCTTCACTACGATCTGTTGGAAAATCTATTTTTCCAGGCCTACGGCACCAAGCGGTTCATAATCGTCGATCCTGAATTCACTGAGAGTTGCTACCCTGAGAATCGCACCTGGATTGATGGATACAGTGAAGTCGATATTTCCGATCTCGATTACGAACAGTTTCCGAAGTTCAGGGAGGTTCCGGTCACGGAAATCACCATTTCCGCGGGCGAAATCATGTATATTCCCGGTGGGTGGTGGCACGCGGTCCAGGCTCCGGAGTCCAATATTAGCATCAACAAATGGTGGGGACCTCCGGAATACGTTGAAAAAAATCGCCAACACCTCCTCGACCCCAACGGCATGGCTCCGTATGTCTATGACATCACACCAAAAATGATTGTTACCGAGCTACCTGGCTAGCGCGTCGTCTCCGAAATAGCTGTGCAGGTTCGCGAGTCATTTTTTCAAATCCAAGAGACGAGAGAGAACGTGACGCGGGGCTCCATGGCCCAATGAATAACGAAGAATTTGGGAAGAGGAGCCAACTTCTCAGATTTCCCGAGAAAAGCGGAAGCTTCTCGTCGCCAACCAATGAACTCCTATCTGTATAGCTATTTACAAAACGAAGCACTAATCAACCTCTGAAATCGACTGGTTTTGTTGCCACTTCCCGGAGGCCCATCGCAACACCAAGGCAACGGTGACTACCGCGCGGTTGGCGGCAATGACTAGCCAGATCCCAAAAGACTCAAAATGGGAAAAATAGGTGACCACAACCCAACCTCCTGCGCCTATCAGGAGAGTATTGATCACTAGATTGGCTCGGAGTGGCCATATCGCGTCTCCAACACCACTCAGGGCATTGTCGTAAACGTAGAGACACGCATCAATGGCCAGAATAAGCGGTAAGAGGATGATCAATTCCATCCCGACTGCGCAAACCAACGGTGAATCCGAGAAACTCTCAAAAATGGGTTTGCGCATCCCCCAGCAGATCAATCCGGCACTAACCATAAAGAGGAGATTATAGAGCAGGGTGCGATACACTCGTTTCCTTGCTCCCTGGATATCTTTATTTCCGAAATGGTAGCCGACCAAGGTCGTGAGAGCGACTCCCATCCCATCTCCGGGAACCACAAAGAGCATCAGCAAGCTAAAAATAATCGCTGAGGCGGCCAGGTGTTCCGTCCCAAAACTTCCCACAAAGACAACCAGGGCCAAGTTCCAGAACAGCGTATCCGTTACGTCGATACAACCGTTAGGCACCCCGATTTTGAGAAGATCCCAGATCTTCTTAAGGCTGAATCGTGGCTTGCTGGTTCGATAGATTCGGAGGCTTGGAAGTAACAAAAATATCCCAAACAGAAGCCCGGCCCAGACAACCGACGCAACAATCGTACCCCAAGCTGCCCCCACGATCCCCATCGGCTCAATCAAACCAGGTATTCCGAACATAAAGATATAGTTAAAGACGATGTTCAAAAGTACGTGAGCCATTCCTCCAAACATCGGGATCAGGGGCTTCTTTGCGGCAAAGAAAAAATTTGCCAGCATCCCTGCCAGAAACTGAGCAGGAACCGCCAACACACAGATCTCAAAATAGGCAACCTCGTTGAGGAAGACCGCCCGCTCATGATTAAAAATCCCAAAGATCGACTCAGAGACCAAGGATAGAGAGGCGGCCAATGACCCAAAGATGATCGCAATGATGAACCCTTGCCAGGCGTAGGTTCCGCTCGAAACCGGCCCAAAGCGCTGGTTGGCTTGCGAGCCACAGGTATTGAGCGCGGACATCAGACCAAAACTGAACCCTTGAATCACGTAGAGAAGTTGCTGGGCCGGAAGCAATGCAGCCAAAGAATCCTCACCTAACTGCCCCACCATCCAGGTATCTGTGAACTGCCTTGCCGCAAAAGCGAAATAGGTTAAAACCGTCGGCCACGCCAACTGAAAAACCGAATCGTGCCGATCGAAAGCGATTGGAGGGGACTTGGGCATTTCCGTCAAATTTTTAGATATCTTAACATTTTCAGGGACATCTTGTTGCTTTATGGTATTTATAAACCTCACTCACTACAGAAAATGAAACGATCTCTGTCCATCGCCTTCTCCGGAATTTTCTTCTTCGCTTCGCTATCAGGTTGCCGAGACACCAACCCGGACGCAAACCTAAAAGCAAACTCAGAGACCGATCCCATCGCTGAAAAGCCCTTGGTCATTTTTGGCTGGGACGAGTATGTCGCGGAGGAGGTTCTGGAACTCTTCACTGCAGAAACCGGGAAAGAGGTCAGCTACCAGGTGTATGAGAGCACCGATGAATTGCGTGCCAAGCTTGAGTCTAATCCGGGTGCCTACGATGTCGTCATCGCGGACGAGTCCACTCGCCGCGAACTGGTTGAACTGCAACTCCTTGAAACGCTGAAATTCAACCTTCTCGATCAGACGAAGAACCTTGGAAGCCGCTTCTGGACAGTGAAGGACAAAACGGCGAATCCAAATTCCGTTCCTTATCTTTGGGGCTCAACCATCATTGCCTACCGCTCAGACAAGTTGGACCTCAAATCAGAAGACCATAGTTGGGATCTCTTTTGGAATCCTGCGGTTAAAGGCAAGTGCGCCCTGATTGACGACAAGACCGATATCTTTGCCGTAGGGCTTTTCAAAAACGGCTTCTCGCCCAATTCCAGTGACGAGGGTGAACTCTCGGTCGCACAAAAGAGCCTGGAAGAAGCTACCTTGAAAAATGGTATCCAATTTGGCGGATGCTGGGAAAATCTCGAGCGGCTTGCCGAAGGTAAACTCTGGGCGACACACTGTTACAGCGGAGACGCGGCCTACTTTGCGAGTGAGAATGAAAATGTCGCGTATTTCACACCACGAGAAGGAGCGTTTCTCTGGAAAGACGAATTACTCATTCCTCGCGACAGCCCCCAGAGCCAAGCCGCACATCGATTCATCAACTTCCTTTTGCGAGCGGACGTCGCTGCACTGAACGCGAATACCCTTTGGTATCTGACTCCGAATGATGCGGCTTTGCCCTTGCTCGATGCGGAACTCTTGGCAGACGAAGTGCTCAACCCTACTTCGGAGATGCTCCAGCGATGCGAGTTCATGGCTCCGCTCACCGCCATCCGCGAACATGCAATGCAACTCGGTATGCGAGAAGTAAAGGAAATGGCTCAGGAGATTGAGGAAATCAATTCCCAGCAAACGGAGGCCTCCGAAACGGCCATGAATGGCAGGTTCTAATTCCTTCCCGACGGGGTCGAACAAGAAGTTCGCCTGAGATGATTTGAATAGCTCACTCCGAAGATTGAAGGCTCCCATGTTTCCTCCCTCGCAGCGCACACTTTCTGAAGTTGGCCAGCAACTCCTTATTTTTCTTCGGACCTTCGGAGTTACCTCCCGAAACAGTATTCGCTTTCATCTCTTTGCGGCTCTTTCTCTTGTGGCGTTCCTGCCATTACTCTTTCTGTCCATCGCTCTCTGGTCCAAGCTACGCAGTTCTGCGATCAATGAATCTCAGCAATATATGGCCATCGTCGTTGATGAAGTTGGAAAGCGGATTGGTGAGCAAATGAAAACGATCGAACGCAATCTCGAGTCGCTTCAATCGAACCCACGACTGGTAAACGATACCTATTCCAAGGCGATTCGGAAGTCTGAGATCAACCGTCTCCTATCGATCTACGACGATTTTCATGATATTAGCCTCTATCAGCCCAACGGAGATATTATTGTTTCGACCAATGAGGTGGGACCCGACCCAGCCCCCTATCGAGAACATACTACCTGGTTTCACGATGCGCTAAAATCAGGGAAGCGTACCGTTTCTCGGCCTACCCGAAGGATTGGCTTGGAAGGTCTTTTTATCGTTGTTTATTTACCGATCAAGGGCGAGTCCGGGGTCGGGGATTTCATCATTCGCGCCAGCCTACGCTTTGACAAAATACAGAACATTCTCAAGGGACTAGACCTCGCGAAGACGGGTGAATTCCTGCTGGTCGATGAGCTCGGATTGATCCTTCACGACAAAACAGACAAGCCCCTTCCGCGAAGGCTTGATACGGAATTGCAGTGGCCCGAGTGGGTTTCCAAACCAAGAGGAGATCATTTGGTTCGAGGCGTTCGTTCGATCTATGCGACTCGCGTCCTCCCGCCCCAAGAAACGCGGGTTGGACATAGTTGGCTCCTCATTGGGCACCAACCCATGGACGAAGCGTTCTCTACAGTAGAAGAAGCCTTGGGAGCCGTTTGGGTCTTTCTCATTATCTCCGCATTGGGTGTCCTCGTCGCCGCCCCCTATGTCAGTCACCGTCTCGTCGATCAGCTCAGCCCTTTGATCCAAGCCGCCCATCATGTTGCTGAAGGGAATTGGGATGATATCGAGTTCCCCACGAATGGGGCTTTGGAAATCCAAGCTCTCTCCAATTCCTTTCTCGCCATGGCGACTGAAATTCGGCACCACCAAGATGAACTTGAGAAAAAGGTGGAAGACAGAACCAAGGAACTGGATCAAAACCGCCGCCAACTGGCCGACACCAACGCCCAGCTCGAAGCTGCATTTCTCTCGACTCTTGAGGGTGTTTTGGTCGTCGAGAAACATGGCCATATCCAGACCATCAATCGACGTTTTCTGGAATTCTTTGAACTCTCTCCTGAGTTCTCAAATCTTCTTACGGTACCCGATCTTGAAGAGCGAGTTCACGAGATTGTGGAAGAGCTACAAGGCTTTCGTGGCTTTGATCATATGTTGGAGCTACCCGTCAACGATAATAAGATCAGGCAACGTCAGGAGGCGGAATGGCATATCCAGGGAATGCAAGAATACTTCCTCAAAGTCTATACAGTTGATGTGCGCAACGAGGCGGGTGAGTCTCTCGCCATCCTCTGGGTATTGAGGGATTTCACCGAAGCGCGTACCCTGGAAACCAACCTCCAACAAGCGCAAAAAATGGAAGCGGTGGGACGCTTGGCGGGAGGAATCGCTCATGACTTTAACAATCTCCTGACGGGTATCATCGGTAACCTGGCGTTGGTCCACTTCGAAATGGATCCCAAATCATCATCCATCGAAGACCTAGAATCAGCGCAGCAAGCCTCTCAGCGAGCCGCAGAACTTGTCAAACAACTCCTTGGCTACACGAGGCAGAGCTTCCTGAACCTGGATTTCTGCAATCCCAATAGTTTGGTCGATGAAGTAGCTACGTTCTTGGGCCGTAGCTTTGATCCATCCATCCAAATCATTACGCAATTCGATTCGAGAATTTGGGATGTCCAAGTCGATGGCACTCAGATCAATCAGGTGTTGATGAATCTGTGCGTCAACGCCCGTGATGCCATGGAAGAACGCGGCAAAGGTGGACAGTTGGTCCTCTCGACCAAAAACCTCACGTTGAAAACCAGTGATGCCCGCGGGATGAACCATAGCTCGGCGACTCCCGGTAAGTATGTCTGTCTATCAGTCGCAGATGACGGTAGCGGCATTCCGGCCAAGGTGATGGACCGGATTTTTGACCCCTTCTTCACGACCAAAGGACAAGGAAAAGGAACCGGCCTTGGATTGGCAACCTCCCTTGGTATTGTAGAGCAACACGGAGGCTGGATGACCTGTGACACAAAAATCGGAGAAGGGACCGTCTTTCGAGTCTATCTCCCGAAGGCATTATGTGGGGAGAACCACCATCGCATCGTTCAGACTTCCACCGTGGTTGAGTCTGTGGGCGGTCACGAAACTCTGCTCCTGGTTGATGATGAAGCGGTCGTCCGAGGCGTTTCGGAGAAGTTTCTCCGGCGCAAAGGATACCAGACCCTCAGTGCCTGTGATGGGCTGGTGGGACTGGAGGTTTTCGATCAACATCAGGGCGAAATCGAACTCGTGATGCTGGACTTGACGATGCCCAGGCTTTCCGGGGCAGATACCTTCAAAGAACTTCGAAGGAGAGACCCTAACCTCCCCATTATTATTTACAGCGGCTACGTGGTCGATGACGAGCAGTTTGAAGCCGAAAACGGCTCGCGCCCAAACGCCATCCTCTGCAAGCCGTTTGATTTAAACGACTTGGCGACCATCATTCGAGAAGTAATCGACGAGTCTCCGATTCAAATCGCCGCCTGATTCGTCACTCATTCCGATTTTACCGACGGAGACGCTTTGAATTTCAGCGCTGCGATGCTACTTGCCCCGCTCCCAAGAACGATGAGCCGGGAAAACGACCAGGTTTCCATGAACGAACTGCTTGACGAAATTCAAGCCGAGTTAGTTCGGTTTGTAGGTTCGCTGGTCGCCAATCCTTCTGATGTGGATGACGTGGTTCAGGAAGTCAACCTCACCGTTTGGAACAAACGGGAGCAGTTTGAACCGGGTAGCAATTTTCGCGCATGGGTGTTTAGCATTGCTCGGTTTAAGGTCCTAGCTCTCTATCGTGACGCGGTTCGCAGTCGTTTGGAGTATTTTGGAGGATCAGTCGGCGAAGAAATCGAGAACGAGATGATCGCATTGATTCAGCAAACTGATGACCGCCGCGAAGCGCTGCGCCAGTGTCTGGAGAGGCTATCTCCCATTCAGGTCGAGTTACTGGAGGCCCGCTATTCCAATGCAACTTCGTTGGTCGATCTGGCCAAATCCAAGGGAATTTCTGCTTCCGCAGCCCACAAAGCCATTTCGCGGCTCCGAACCCAACTTCGCAACTGCGTCAATGAACGCCTAAAGGAGGAGGACTCCAAGTAATTCAAATCGGTTCGATCGTCAGCTAATCCCCTTTTTTGGAATCCCTTATCACAGCCTCTCATGCCTTATCCGTTTCCAGAGTTACCTCCCAGAAGTCGCGAGCTGGTGGAATTGTGGATTGACGACCTGATCTCCGCAGAAGAGTTGGTGGAGCTAGAGGCGGTTCTTCAGAACTCCGCGAACGCTCGGCAGTACATCGCAGATTCTCTTTTCTTCTTGGCGGAACTCGACGCTGCGCTCATCCAAAAGAGGGCAGCCGAGGAGAAGAACATTCGCGAGAAGAATCGCAAGCGGTTGATGATCTTGGCCGGAATCGGAAGCACACTTGGCTGTCTCATTATTCTGATCATCGCTCTGACCGCGTCAGACATCGAGAAGAAGGAGGTCGTTGCGTTTGTTGATCGGTTGGAAGATTCGGTGTGGAACTCTCCCCTGTCGGCTCCGGGATACGATTCTGAGATTTCCTTTGGAGATCACTTGGAACTCAAGTCCGGGAAGGTAGGAATCACTTTCACGAACGGAACACGCCTCCTGCTCGAAGGCCCTTGCCGAGTCATCTTGGTCGATCCGCAGCAAGCTTCGCTCGCGGATGGCAAGATGGTTCTCACCCTTCCTCAAGGTTCAAAGCCATTTCTGATCGATAGTGCCGGCTATGAGCTGACCATCGGATCGACACCTTCCTCTCCACCGGAGGGCAATCTTTACGGCATCCACTACGACCAACGAAAGAACCTCCTTCAGACGAGCGTCTACGCCGGAAGCGTTCAAGTCAGCCCGTCGCCCAACTACCAAGGAGCCGAGTTCCTTACCATTCCTGTGATTGAAGAGGTTCCGATCGCTGAAGCCTTTTTTCTCGCATTCCCCCCGAATTACGATGGCTCAGTTCAACGTTTTCCTCTCCAATTGGCCGGGGACTCTTCCTTCGAACAAACGATTCCCCTAAATGCCGAGACAGGCCGCTATCAGGCTCGACTCCTCACCGACTCGAAACAGCACCTTGCTTCCAACGTGCAGATGCAACTTCTGATCGAAAATCAGCCACCTCGGAACATCGCCGAAAACGGATTTGAGCTCCCTCCGCGCGAAGACGGATCTGTTGCTGCACTACGGATCCGGGGGACTCAGCCATTGGTTGGGAGTCTAGTTCTGATCAACAATACCGAACAAACCCGCCGCAGTGATTTCCTGGGTGTCTGGAAAGCCACCTTCCCATTCACCAACCAATCCTCCGACGCAAAACTTCGGCTGCGATCGGATGGAACACTAGTTTCGGAGTCAGGGATTCTTCCACCCTATCACCTCCAACCCTCTTGGTACTTTCGCAACGGGAAGGTCGTCATTCAGGATCACAACGGTAAGGTCATTGATGAATGGGTCTTGGCAGACCGAGATCATCTTTTATCGAACGTGGATCCAACGCTTTTGCTCGCAAGGGAATAGTCTCCCTCCACTGCTGATCTCCTTAAAGCTGATTACCGATTCCGTTTTGGGTTGTGGTTCGAAAACGTTGGTGCTAGCAACCTATTTTCGATGGGATAAGAAACGGCCTAAAGCCTAATTCGCGTCCCGGAGAAATAGGGGAAGTTCGTCACTGACGCTTGCCGAAGAAATGTCCTTCCGCAGCGAAGGATTTACACCTTTGAGGAACTGAAAGAGATCGCTGTCCGTTGAGAGAATCATGGTGGTGTCCCCACCGATGACATCTTTGTAAACCTCCATCGTTCGCGTAAACTCATAGAATTCAGCGGAATCAGCACTCTTGTTGAAAGCGGCAGCATAAATCTGCGTTGCCTCAGCGTCGGCAAGACCTTGGATCTCTTGAACGCGACGATAACCATCGGACTCGATTTCCTTCAATTCGCGATCCATCTTTCCGAGAATGAGGGACGCTTCCTCATCACCCTCAGAACGAATCTGCTCCGCGATCTGCTCCCGTTCACTCGCCATCCGGCGGTGAATTTCCTGGATCACGTTCTGATCCTTGTAATTGACCCGCTTGAAACGCAAATCCAACAGCTTGATGCCAAGATCCGTCAATTCCTTGTCAGCTTGCGTTCGAATCTGGTCTTCGATCTTATTGCGACCAATTTGAATCTTTTTGAGATCCGTACTGATTTCCAAGTCATCAGCCGGCTCCCGGTTGGTGGACCGGACGACCTCTACCAATTCGTGACGAGCGATCGCTTTCAGGGTCTCACCCGCCAAGATATCATCGAGACGAGATTCCGCACTGCGCTCATCACGAAGTCGTAAAAAGAACTGTAGCGGATCCACGATTTGCCATCGCCCATAGGTATCCACCTGAATGAACAGCTTGTCTTTGGTCTGCATCGGAGTGGAAACCCCGTCCCATTCCAACACTCGGCGGTCGAGTTGGTTCACCTCTTGCACGAACGGCAATTTAAAATGAAGTCCTTCTTCTTTGATGGGATCTCCAACAGGATTACCGAACTGGGTGATGATGACCTGCTCAGTCGGGTCCACGATATAGGCCGACATCGAAAATACGAGGCCAGCCAGCGCGATCAGCGCAACTACGGATAATGCTCCAATGTGTTTCATTTCTGTATTCCTTCTCCCAGGTTCAAAAATGGCAAGATCCCCTGCGCTTCTTCATCAATCACTATCTTCCGACCCACCTGAGGGATCACTTCCTGAAGGGTCTCCAAATAGATTCGTCGTTTCGTCACTTCCGGTGCTTTTTCGTATTCATCGAACAAAGCCGTGAAGCGAGTCGCATCACCTTGGGCCTTATTCACCCGCTCGGTGGCATATCCCTCAGCTTCCGCGACCAACCGCTCTGCTTTACCGCGAGCTTGGGGAATCGTGCTGAGGTATTCGCGGTTGGCTTGGTTAATCTTCGTGATTTTCTCTTGCTCCGCTTTATTGACGTCTTGGAAGGCATCATCCAAGGCTTTCGGAGGATTCACGTCCTTTAGCTGAATCTGCGTAATATCCATTCCCATGCCGTATTGGCTGACAAGTCCTCGCAATGTCTCAAAGGCTTGTTGCTCGATTCCGGCTCGCCCCACGGTAAGCACCTCGTCCACCGTTCGATCGCCGACGACTTCGCGCATGACCGATTCCGTTGCGTCTCGAAGCGTTGGCTCGGGGTTTCTCACATTAAAGAGGTATTTTTCCGGCTCCGTGATTCGATACTGAACCACCCAAGTCAAATTCACGGCATTCAAGTCGCCCGTCACCATGTCTTTTTCTCGTTCTCGTTCCTCTCGGTCATTGGAAAATTGCCAACGATTGGTCGCGCCATCTGACATAATGCCAAACTCGAGTTTCTTCTGACGCTCGACCTCCACCAACTTGACGAGATCGATCCCCCAAGGGAGTCTCCAGTGAAGTCCTGCTCCTTTCACGGGAAGCGGTTTTCCGAGCCGCAATACAACGGCCGCGGAATCTGCGGGAACCTGATAAAAGAGAGTCGCTCCGGTCGCGATGACGAGAACAAGAAGAACAATCGCAACCAGTTTCCCGAAGGAAAGATTGAAGCTGGGAAGTTGCGGATTTTGATTAGGGGGAGGAGGCATTTTTTGAAAGTCTAATGATAATTAGGGAACCCATTTCGCGTAGAACGCTTGGCAATCTTCAGCGGTTAATTCTCCGGATCGAATAACCAAGCGATAGTTCACTTCAACGGGCATTTCAGGTGTCACTTTTGCTACAAAATAGGATCCAAACCTGCCATAGTCTCTCTCACTGTAAATGGCGGGTTTGGGATTGTCGGGGTGATCGAGATAGAGCGTTGTATATCGCGACTCTCCTAATACGAAGCTCATTGCCTTCCATGGCAAATTTTTGAGGCGGGGATCATCCCGGCTGCCTTTGTCTTTGCTAAGATTGATGGTCTTCCCGGGCTCAGCTTTCCCGGTTTCAGGTCGGATGTAATAGGTCTTTCCGCTGGTAGATTCCGCCACTTCATTCGAGGCCCTGAATTGAAACCCCGCATGTTGGGGATCCCCGTCCAAATGAACGAAAGGACCGGTTGTGGACAGCTTTGAGGTAAAATCGACCATCAGTTCGTCTTTTTCTCCCAAGCGAAATTCCAATTGGCGTTCTTCGGTCAAAAACGTAGTCCCGTCATCTTTCTTCCAGGCGATCCGGACCCGTTGCAAAGCACTTTCTGCACCAGCTTCCTGTTTTAGAACTTCTTCGTGGAGTTGATATCCTCCCCGGCAGTGCCAGGTATCGACCCTGCCCCCGTCCTCACCGATGGTGCATTTGGAGAAGCCAAAGTAGATCCCTCGGTGATGGGTAAATTTCCCGCCGGGCCCTTTCGTAAGGAAGGCTTCACCTTTCGCATCATAGACGTGGTGGAAGGGCTTATAGGTCTCTTCCCGCCGCTCGGGATCCATCCCTTCAAAGACGTAGCGCGCTACTTTTTTCCCGTCATAGGAAAGGTCAGCGTATTTGCCCTCTTCCACCTTCCAGGCAAAGCCCGTTTCCTCCGCGAGGGCACCAAACACGAGACAACCGGAGAAAAGAAAGAAACTGATGAAACGCAACTTCATATCCGCCCCTAGGCCGGATTACGGTATTTAGCAATTAGTTCATGAATTCTCGCCGCGCGATTCCCTGGATTGGGATGGGTGCTCATGAATTCAGGCTGCCGCGCACCACCTGCCGCCTGCTCCAGAACCTTCATCACTCCGATTAAACCACGGGGATCGTATCCCGCATTCACCATGATCCAGACACCCAATTCGTCAGCTTGGTATTCGTCCTCTCGACCATATCGCGTGGAAAGCAATTGGTTCACCATTCCAGCAATCGCCGGATTGGTTCCGTTGTCTGACACCAAGACGCCGGCCGCTTGTCCGATGCCCGCGTTGCGCATACGCATCGCAATCTGCTCAGCGGAGTGTCGCCCGATCACATGACCGATTTCGTGGCCAATCACTCCGGCCACCTCGTCCTCGCTGGGGAGCATCTTGTAGAGGCCGTAGGTCATGAAGACTTGGCCTCCGGGGAGGGCAAAGGCATTGATCGTCTCCGCATCCTGGAGAAGGTGAAACTCAAAATCGTAGGGCGTTTCACCTAAGGCATCCAAAAGGCGGGCTCCGATTCGATCGATCTCCGCTTGTAAGACCGGATCCGGATGATCTCCCCCATGTTGCTGCTTCATGGGTTCGACCGCTTGTAACCCCATTGCGATCTCCATTTCCGGAGTCATTTCTTTGGGAATTCTTTGAACCTCCTTTGTGTAGGGATTCTCAACCGTTTTGGTGGATCCATAGAAGGAGGCGAAGGCCACCGCCAGCATGATCAAGGCCAAAATTACCCGTCCGGAACAGCCGCCTCGTCCAGGCCGTCCCGGTCGTCCGCCAGCGGAATGGCGCATTCCACCAAACATCATTCGCAAAGGAAGGTCACTCATTGCAGGCCACGTAAGGCAGCCAAACTAGCCTGTCCATGCCAAAATTCCGCAGAGAGAGCAACCTCGCTCACCGTCGAATCGATCAGAAGCGCAACCCGCTAATTCTCTTCCGCTTCACCGGCCTCGTGGCGATGAGAACCGTGCTTTCCGCCGCATTTTCCAGCTCCCTTCCCGTGAATACCGCAGGTGGTGCAGCAACAGGGTTTTTTTTCGAGCATCGGGTTCGCCGCACCAGATGAGCCTGAATTCTCTTCGAGTGATACTTGGGGAGATTGAGATTGAGTTTGCACGGTCCCAGTATGGCTTCCCTGTAAGGTTCAACTTTGCAGATTTTGCGCGAAGCGATGCATCGATTGCTCCTCGATGGGCGGAACGGGACGGGTGCCGACTCAGAATTCTCGACTTTGGAGAAGTAATTGGCGGCAAGAAGCGTATTTCATCTGACGTGTTTCTGCTCGACTGGTTTTATGAAGTTCTTGACCTCTTTTCTCGCCACCATCCTCCTGATGGGATCCGCTTTGGCTGCGCCAAAAGCTCCAGCAGACCGACAAACTGCGACCGACAAACTGGATCAGCTAATCACGGCCAATCTCGATACGCAAAATCTGCCCCCAAACCCTGCGGCGAGCGATGAAATCTTCTTGCGCCGGATTTACCTCGACATCATTGGGCGGAATCCAACCCGAAATGAGGCGCTTCGTTTTCTGGATAGCTCGGCCGCCAACAAACGCGCCAAGCTGATCGATGAGCTATTCGACTCAGAAGGCTACGTCAGCCATAGCTACAACTACTTTGCGGATTTACTCCGCGCTAAAACCCAGATCTCTGGAGCTGGGAATAGCACTGCGGCCGGTTACGCTTACGAGAGCTGGATCAAAGAACAACTCCGGCAAAATCGGCCCTATGATGACTTGGTCTACGACTTGCTAACAGCCAGCGGGCAGTCCTGGAAGAATGGAGCCATTGGCTACTACCTCCGCGATTATGGAATGCCTCTGGACAATTTGGCCGTTACCACTCAGGTCTTTCTCGGAGCCCAAATCGTTTGTGCCCAGTGTCACAACCATCCCTTCGATTCCTGGACTCAGATGGATTACTTCCATCTCAGCGCGTTCACTTATGGGATGACCACGTCCAATCTTTCGGAAAACACCCGAGCGGCCCAGCTACTTTACCAACAATCCACGAAGCCGACTCCCGATGATCGAAGAGCTTTCTCCTCCGCCATGTCGGAGATTTTAAAGCCTCTCCGATTCAACAATGTCATCGAGATGGAGCGGAAGCTGCGTGTGCCACATGATTATCAGTATGACGATGCCAAGCCCAAATCGGTGGTGCAGCCTGCCGTCCCGTTCGGCGAGCAACCGACTGTCGAGCCCGGGAAAGTTCCGATTCATGAATTCGCCAGCTGGATGACGTCTCCGGAGAATTCCCGATTTTCCAAGGTCATCGCGAACCGACTCTGGAAGCGGGCTATGGGCCTTGGCTTGATCGAGCCAGTTGATGATCTTCGCGAGGATACCGTCGCCTCAAACCCGGCTCTGATGAGTTTCCTGGAAAAGCGGATGATCGCGTTCGACTACGATATGAAGCGATTTCTCAAGATGATCTACCTGAGCGATGCCTATCAGCGGGAAGCGACACCCTCAGAAATCTCCCTCGGGGAGACCTACCATTTCCCCGGGCCGGTGTTGCGCCGCCTGACCGCCGAACAGATTTGGGACTCGTTGATGGCGATGGTGGTAGAAGAGGTGGATGAACCCAATCCCGTCCTGGCTCTCAACCGGGAGCGACTTCTCACCCGAACGGAATGGATCGCCAATGGAGTTTACGATCTCAACCCGGAGGAGTTGGTCGAAATTGGACTTCGCATCGCGGAAAAGCAGCGCGAACTCTCCGATCAACTCAGCGTGACTCAGGAAAAGGTCGCCGCAGCGAGGGAAGAGGAAGATGCAGAGAAGATTCGAAAGGCTCTTGAAGAAGCGGCTTTGGTTCGCGGCGAGCTGGCCGAGACGGTGAGTGAATTGGCTTACCGGAAAGGACTCGAGCGAAAAGCGGAACTCGTCATCACCAATAGCTCCAGCAGCGACGGATTCCTCGCCGAGCTTTCCGCTGTGGTTACCAACGAAGGGCTGATGGAACCCGAACTTCAGGGAGAGAGCCGAAGCAACGGATTCGACGGGGGTCAATATATCAACGCACTGGTAGACGCCGTTCTCGCGCCGAAGATCGCGGCGGTGGAGACCGAGCAGAAGCTCACCAGAAAAGCAGAAATGAAGCGTTGGGGTGTCGATTCGCCCAAAAAACAGGAGGGTTTTCGAAATTTTTCTCGAAATCGCACGAAGTTCGTTCGAGCCAGCGAAGTTCGGTCTCCTGCGCCGAATGGCCATTTCTTGCGGGAGTTTGGTCAAAGCGACCGTGAACTTGTCGATAACGCAAATGATCAGGCTTCGATCACTCAAGCGCTCGCCTTGATGAATGGAAATATCACCGACGCCATCTTTAGCCCGTATTCCACTTTCTCACGAGACCTACGCAGCACCACGATCCCGAACGAGCGCTTAGACATTATCTACCTGACGATGTTAGGACGGAAGCCAACACCCCAAGAATCCGAATTGCTCCTACCAATCGTCCAGACGGAAGGCATCCCCGGAACCCAGAAGGTGATTTGGACCTTGCTCAACACGCGTCAATTCCTGTTCGTGCAGTAGACCGTCGCTGATCTCGCGAAGATGCGCTTGGCTTTCCTTTTCTTCATCCTGGCGCTTCTCGTCCTCATTCCATTCTTAGTCTGGGGAGACCAGTTTGCGCTTTTTTTTAGCTGGGATGGTGCCCGGACCTGGCTGGAGGACTGGGGATCCTGGGCCTGGGCCGCCGGAATTCTGCTCTTGATTCTGGATCTGTTTCTGCCCTTACCCAACACCATCATTATCGCCGGGTTGGGCTGGAAATACGGGTTCCTTGTAGGAGGAATCCTCGGAGCCGCCGGATCGATCTTGTCGGGTCTCCTCGCTTATGGATTGTGTCGTCAGTTGGGACACGGGGCCGCGCTTCGCATCGCCGGAGCTGAAGGTCTGGAGAAGGGCGAACACCTTTTCGCAAAGTCCGGTGGCTGGATCGTGACTCTATCTCGATGGTTGCCCATGCTGCCCGAAATCGTGGCCTGCGCGGCTGGGTTATCGAGGATGCCTTTTCGCATCTATCTCTTGGCCCTAGCCTGTGGGAACATACCGTTGGGCTTCGTCTACGCAGCAGTCGGTCACATGGGTCACGAAAACATGGCGTTGGCGCTTGGTCTCAGTATTTTCCTTCCCCCGGCTCTTTGGCTTTCCGTGCATCCCTTTCTGGTTCGAGCCACCCGCAAAGCCGCGTAATCCGGATTTTGCGAATGCTCTCGATAAAAAATCGCCTTATGGTGATTTTGCAGTAACGCGTTGGTAACACAGTTCAAGCAGAGTGCGTTCGACGCTTATGACAACGAAACAGGTATTTTTTGAAGGTCGCGTCCAGGGAGTGGGATTCCGCTTTACGACCAAACAAATTGCCAAGGAATTTGACGTGACGGGATGGGTCCGAAATCTGACCGATGGCCGGGTAGAACTCCAAGCTCAAGGAGATTCCGAGGAAGTGGCAGCGTTCATCCAGGAAATTCGCGACAGCTCGCTAGCCCATCACATTCAAAACGTCGAAATTCGGGAAGTCGTCCCCCTTGACGAAACCCTAGGTTTCAGCATTCGCTAAACAGCCCACTTATGAGTGAAACCAGCCAAACCCCAGCGGTGCTTGTCGAGCATCTGACAAAAGTATTCCACACGCCGATGACCCGCCAGAAAATCGCTGCCGTGATCGATCTGAGCTTCCGAGTTTCGAAGGGGGAAATTTACGGTCTGATCGGGCCCAACGGCTCGGGAAAATCAACGACGATGAAAGTCATTCTCGGGCTCATTAAGGCCACCCAGGGAAGCACGGCGGTCTTTGGGATCGATAGCGGCAAAGTGGGTAGCCGAGCGGATGTCGGTTTCCTCCCGGAGAATCCGTATTTTTACAAACACCTCTCCGGTCGAGAAACCCTGAACTTTTACGGGCGTCTTTGTGGGTTGAAGCGGGATCGACTAAAGGATCGCATCCCGGAACTTCTGAAGATGGTCGGACTAGAACAGGCTGCTGAGCGCGCTCTGAGCGGGTATTCCAAAGGAATGCTCCAGCGGATTGGTCTCGCTCAAGCCCTCATCCACGAGCCTCGCCTGGTGGTTCTGGATGAACCAACGGCGGGGGTCGATCCACGAGGCTCACGAGAAATCCGCGACCTCGTCCTTCAGATGAAGGAGGCCGGAAAATCGGTCATCCTCTGCTCGCACTTACTGGAGCAAGTTCAGGAGGTTTGCGATCGCGTGGGAATCATGTCGCGCGGACGAATGGTACGGGAAGGCACGTTGGAAGAATTGACCCGAATCGAAGGCCAGGAGGAACTGATTCTGGAGGGTGCCTCTCCGGAAATCATGGAGAAAATTCGGGCGCTGGTGAAGGAAGACGGGAAAGCAGCGATCGTCAGCAGCGGCAAACCTCGCACCTCTTTGGAGCGCCTCTTCCTCGACGCCACCGAGGCGATGGACACTTCTGAAAAATCATGAGTCAAGACACCCCCGAACCCGGGAGCCAACGCCCGGACCCCTACATTTTACCGGCCTTCGCGTTCTCGCCATCGCGGATTTGGGTTCTCGCGCAGAGCACCATCATCCAATTGGTGCGGATGAAAGTGTTCTACTTTCTGCTCGTCTTCGTCGCCCTCATTTTGGTGATTGTCGCCGTGGGGCTGCTCTGGCGGCCAATTGATCACCTTCTGCAAATCAAGCGCTGGTCCTTTGGCGCGATGTATGTCTTCTCCGTGGTTTACTCGATCGCGGCGACCTCCCTCCTATTGCCTCGCGACGTCGAGGATCGCACCCTCTACACGATCCTTTCCAAACCGGTTCCACGATTCGAATACCTCATCGGTCGCCTGCTCGGCGTCATTTCCGTCAACGCCATCGCCATGTCCGCGATGTTTTTCCTGATGTGCCTCCTGGTGGCGTGGAAAATCCCCGATGTGGAACAGCAAATCCTCTCCGAAATGCAGTTTGCGGCGAAGGGCGAGGCATTGAGCGCCGCCGATCAGGCCCGCGGGATTGCCACAGCCCAACGTCAAGGAATCACCCTTAGCCTCTTCTTCGGATTCTGGGCCTTGTTTCTCAAAGCCAGCGTCATTTCCGCGATCACCCTCTTCATTTCCACCTTTGCCTCCAGTTCGCTCTTCACGATTGTCTCCTCAGCCATGGTGGTGTTCATCGGCCACTTTCACCAGATCGCGATGGACTATTGGTTTGAGGAAGGGGCCGGTCTCGGATCGATCATTATCACGAATCTCCTCCGCCTCCTTTTCCCCAATCTGGCGATGTTTGATGTCGTCGATGAAATCATCACCGGAAACTCCATGGCAACGGCGGCCGCCCTGCAGATGACCGGCTTAGGGGTTTTCTACCTGGCTCTCTTTCTCGTCCTGAGTCAGCTCATCTTTGTCGATAAAGAATTGTAGCCTCGCTGTGAAACTCCCGGATCCACTCATGAACCTTGCGCGTCGGCTTCCTCAAAAGCTGACCCTGGTTCTGACGGTCATTATTCTAGCCGGTTTCGCCCGAGTTCCTTATGAAATCAATCTCCTGAAGAATCTGCGCTCCGAGGGATTCTTCCCTCAGCAACGGGGCTCGTCCGCGACGGAACAGATTGGCGTGCAAGCCTTCATCGGTATTCTTGGCGGCTTGCGCTACATGGTGGCTACGTATTTCACCTTGAAAGCGAACGAGCTCTGGGAGACTCAGGAATGGGATGAGCTCGAAGAAAAGTATCGGCTCGTCAATCTCCTCCAACCGCGCGATCCGGAAAGTTGGGCCACAGGAGCCTGGCATCTCTACGCTAACGCCAGTGCCTGGTTTCGCCTGGATGATGAAACCCTGCCTGAACTTCTGCGAGAGGTTCGTGCCAAGGAATACGAGCGGCGTGGTGAGGCCATTCTACGGCAAGGAATCGAATGGAATCCTCATGACGTCTGGCTCTGGCGAGATTTAGGCGGGGTCTATCGCGAGCGCTTCAAGGATCCCTGCGAAACGGCCGACATTTACCTGGAAGCCAGCAAGATCCCTGACGCGCCCAGCTTCTTTTATCGCTTCCACGTTTACGAGCTAGCCAAATGCCCGGGGAAGGAGCAGGAGGCCTACACCAAGCTGATGGAGCTCTATGAATCCGGCAAGCGCATCCTCATTGAACAAGACGTGATGGTCTGGCGCCCCACTCTCATTGCCAGCATTCGGGATCTGGAAGAAAAACTTGATGTTCCGGTCCCGCAGCGGATCCCAGAGCGTCTTCACGAAGTAACGATGAAGATAATCACTCCGATTCGTTCTTGAAAAGCCCTCCAAGGCAGCCGAATAGTAACGTTTTGAATCAGTGAATCCCCGGTGGGAATTTCGCTTCACGTTTCGGCTCCTTCACGAATGAAATACGCGGTCTTTGGCGACATCCATGCAAATCTAGAAGCTCTGGAAGCTGTTCTGATGGATGCGGCCAATCAGGAATGCACCCACTTTGTCTGCCTCGGTGATATCGTGGGTTACAACGCGAATCCGACCGAGTGTGTCAAGATCGTGCGAGATCTGGATTGCCCAATCGTCAAAGGGAATCACGACGAAGAAGCCTCTGTCACCACCAATTTGGATTCGCTCAATCCGCTAGCTGCCAGCGCTTTACGCTGGACCCGCAACAACTTGAGTGTAGAAGACCGGGAGTGGCTTCAAAGTATGAAAATGGTCCGGCAGGTTCGGGACTTCACGATCGTCCATGCGACGCTCGATACTCCGGGAGGATGGGGTTACGTGACGAACAAGTTCGACGCCATGGCCAGCTTCAGCTACCAATTTACGCCGGTCTGCTTTCACGGACACACCCACACGCCACGAATCTATGTGAAAGACGGTTCCGTGGATGCGGTGCAGGGAGACTCCATCAAAATCGAAACTGGCCGGAAATATTTCATCAACGCGGGAAGCGTGGGACAACCACGAGATGGCGACTGGAGAGCCTGCTACGTCATCTACGATACGGATGCGCAAGAAGTAGAGATCCGGCGCTTGGAATACGATTTGGCCACCACCCAGCAGAAGATTAAGGACGCTGGTTTGCCTGAAATGCTGGCGAGTCGCTTGGCGGTCGGCAAATAGCTACTTTGGCTGGATTCCAAGCAGGTTCCGGACCGATTTCCACGGAGGATCCGTCAAATCCGCCTCATCAGGATGATCGAAGTAAAAACCGGTGGAAGATCCCCCATCAAGGTTGATTGCACGATTCGCCTTCCAGCCGGTCACCGGAACCGAACTGGCAAGAACCTCTGCTAACGCGGCCAAACTCAAGGGTGAAGTCACTCCGATCGCCCAGTTTCCTCGCCAATCCGTCGCGATAAAGGTGCGCCGACGAGACTTGGTCGCGTCCAGCCCCCGAATCGGCTGATCATTTTCGATCAGAAAGGGACCCGTTTGCAGCAGCCCGGTAATCCCGGAGTGATCCTTGAAGGCGGATCGACGCACGATGTGAATTCCCTTCGAGTCACAATAGACGACGCCACTTAGCAATTTCGTCGTCTGAAACGAGCCCACCCGCTTCCCGTCTGCAACAACCAGCCCGAGTGGCTTATTTTCCGGGGTAAAGAACCCTCCGTTCACTCCCGCGAGGCATTCTTCGTTGACGAACGCTTGCCGAAAATCCGTGGCGTTGTTGCCACCTTTCGGCGGAAGATCGATGACTTCGAGCCGAAAATCTGCTGAACTGAAGAACGCCAACTCCACGGTCGTAACCCGACCGGGAATCGATTGCACCATGCGCTTCGTGTAGAGCAGATTCGGCTCCGTGCGCTCCACCCTCACTGCCTCATTCACCAGCTTCCAGTCAGTGGCTGAAACAGAGTGATGAACAGTGATCCAAAATAGAGAAATGGCGAGAATGTGCTTCACAAGCGGTTAGTTGGGTTTCACGGCCATGCCGAGCAACGTCTGAAAGTGGGGGTGCTCGCTTTCGCGGTCAACTATCGTCGTATCAATCCCCGAAAATCCCGCAGACTTCAAAAAATCAACCAACTCGACTTCGGCGAATCCTAACCAGGTATCGAGATAGACCTCTCGGGCATCTTCAAAGTTGTGTTTGAGCAGATCCAGAATCACGATCCGCCCCCCGGGCTTCAAAATGCGGTAAGCGGCTTCCACGGCGCGTTCGGGCTTATTGGCATGGTGAAGCGCCTGACTGAAAAAGGCGAGATCGACCGAATCTGAATCGATCGGCGGTTCTTCCAGGTCGCCAAAGCGGTATTCCAGGTTCGTCACGCCATTTTGGCGAGCAAGATTGCTACCGTATTCGACCATTTTTTTCGCGTTGTCGACCGCGATCACCTTCTCCGCCCGCTGTGCCAGGAGCTGGGAAAACGTCCCCTCCCCCGCTCCTAAATCGGCAATCACCATCGGTGACATCAGCTTCAGAAGGGTTTCGGCCAGAGACTTCCAACTGCGTCCGGGAACGTAGCTCCGCCCAAATTTTCCCGCCAACTCATCAAAATAGGCCCGCATCTGGTCACCTCGCTTGCGCAGCAGCAATGCCAAGGCCTCCTGATCGTGGTTCGCTTCGGCCAGTTCCCGGGCGGCGGCATCCAACAAACTTTCGAGATCGAGCAACTCGTCACTGGCGTCCAATCCGTAGATTACATTCTTCCCGGAACGGCGATCCTTCACCAATCCAGCCTTCTTGAGCTGGGCCAGTTGGGTCGAAATCCGCGACTGTCCCATTGACAGGATTTCCTGCAATTCGGCGACGGTTAGGTCCTCGCCCCTCAACAGACACAAAATCCGAAGCCGAGTCGGATCTGCCAGGCCACGTAAAGATTTTAAGATTGACGCCATCAGAATTCAGCCCAATACATCAACATATCACGATTTGTAAATATGTTGTTAATTTAAAACCATGGCCTTCATTTTTTCTTCTGAATCGGTGACCGAGGGTCACCCTGACAAAGTCAGCGACACCATTAGTGACAGCATCCTGGATGCCTGTCTCGAACAGGACCCTGACAGCCGCGTCGCTTGCGAAACGATGGTAAAAGATAACCTCGTCGTTCTCGGCGGTGAGATCACCACCAAAGCACAATTCGACTATCAAGAGGTTTCCCGAGCCGCGATCAAAGAAATTGGCTATGTGAATGACGACTGCAAATTCAATGCGGAAAACTTCTTCCTCATCAACGCCATCGGCCAGCAGTCTCCTGACATCGCCCAAGGCGTCGATGAAGGTGGTGCCATGGATAAAACAACCAACGAGCAGGGGGCTGGCGACCAGGGTTTGATGTTCGGATTCGCAGTGAAAGAGACGCCCGCACTGATGCCAGCCCCCGTCGCCTACTCCCATCAATTGGGCAAGGCCCTGACCGACCTTCGCAAGAGCGGCACCCATCCTTGGCTCCGTCCAGATTCGAAAACTCAGGTTTCTATCCAATACAACAATGACGGAGATCCGGAGCGGATCACTGCTGTGGTTGTTTCCACCCAACACAGCAAGGACATCACCACTCCTGAAATTCGCGAAATCCTCGAAGAAGATCTCATTCGCAAGGAATTGCCGGGAAATCTTCTCACTGACGACACCGAAGTCCTCATCAACCCGACCGGTCTCTTTGTCATTGGCGGACCGGAAGGTGATTGCGGTCTAACCGGTCGCAAAATCATCGTTGATACCTATGGCGGCATGGGACGCCATGGTGGAGGCGCATTCTCCGGGAAGGATCCTTCCAAGGTCGACCGCTCAGCCGCTTATTTTTGCCGCTGGGTTGCGAAAAACATCGTCGCCGCAGACTTGGCTTACCGCTGCGAACTGCAAGTTGCCTACGCCATCGGCCATCCCAATCCTGTCAGCGTGAACGTGGCAACCTTCGGGACGAACACGATCGATGAAGCCGTGATCGAGCGCGCTGTGAAAGAAGTCTTTTCGTTCAAACCTGCTGCCATCATTGAGCAGTTGAAGCTGAAGCGCCCAATCTACCGGAAAACCACCAACTACGGTCACTTCGGTCGCGAAGATGACCTCGATGCCCTGACTTGGGAGGACACCAATCGCGTCTCTCAACTCAAATCCGCTGCTGGCGTCAGCTAAACCAACTCCACACCAACCTATCGAATTTATGTCTAACTTCACTGACTACAAAGTCGCCGACATCGCTCTGGCCGACTTCGGGCGGAAAGAAATTGAAATCGCCGAGCACGAGATGCCCGGCCTGATGGCGATCCGCGAAAAGTATTCGGCAGAACGGCCGCTGGAAGGCGTCCGCATCACCGGTTCGCTTCATATGACCATCCAAACAGCGGTTCTGATCGAAACGCTCAAGGATCTGGGTGCTAATGTCCGCTGGGCTTCCTGTAATATCTTCTCAACCCAAGATCACGCAGCAGCGGCCATCGCCGCAACCGGAACGCCCGTTTTTGCCTGGAAAGGCGAGACCTTGGAAGAATACTGGTGGTGCACCCAACAGGCTCTGACCTTCCCGGATGGAACCGGTCCTCAGTTGATTGTCGATGATGGTGGGGATGCCACTCTCTTGATTCACAAAGGCGTCCAACTGGAAAACGGAAGTGACTGGGTCAACACGCCGAGCGACAACCACGAAGTGAAGGTCATCAAAGATCTCCTGAAAGAGATCCATGCCCAGAAACCAGAATTCTGGGGCGCCGTCGCCGCTGAATGCAAAGGCGTTTCCGAAGAGACCACCACCGGCGTTCATCGCCTCTATCAAATGGTCGAAGCTGGGGAGCTGCTTTTCCCTGCCATCAACGTGAACGATTCCGTTACCAAGTCCAAATTCGACAACCTCTACGGCTGTCGTGAATCGCTCATCGACGGAATCAAGCGCGCCACAGACGTCATGATCGCCGGTAAAGTCGCCGTCATTTGCGGATACGGTGACGTCGGTAAAGGATGCGCTCAGGCCATGAAAGGCATGGGCGCTCAGGTTGTCGTTACGGAAATCGATCCCATTTGTGCGCTCCAAGCCACGATGGAAGGTTTCAAAGTGACGACCGTGGAAGATACGCTCGGCTGGGGAGACATCTACGTCGCCACCACCGGCAACTACGACATCATCCGCCTGGAGCACATGGCGAAGATGAAGGACCAAGCAATCGTCTGTAACATTGGCCACTTCGATAACGAAATCCAAATGGACAAGCTCGATGCCGCTGAAGGTGTCACCTGCATTCCGATCAAAGACGAGTCCCAAGGTGCGGTGGACAAATACACGTTCCCAGCTGGGAACAGTATTTACATCCTCGCCAAAGGACGCTTGGTAAACTTGGGCTGCGCCACCGGCCACCCCAGCTTCGTCATGTCGAACAGTTTCGCGAACCAGACCCTTGCCCAGATCGATCTGTGGAAGAACAAGGGCAATTACGAGAACAAGGTCTTCCTCCTCTCCAAAGAGTTGGACGAAGAGGTGGCCCGCCTCCACCTGGAGAAGATCGGAGCCAAGCTCACCAGCCTGACTCCTGATCAAGCCGAATACATCGGCGTCCCGTCAGGGGGCCCTTACAAGCCAGCCCATTATCGCTACTAAGGAACCCGCTTCTTTAGAATCAATCTCGAAACAGCGGTGCCCATTTGGGTGCCGCTGTTTTTTTGATTGGGGAACCGATGTCGTGGATGATGACTTCACCCGCTTGGCCTAATCCCGAAATTTCCTACCCAGTGAAAATCTACACCCGGCAGGAATCGAACCTGCACTTTCGGTTCCGGAAACCGACGTAATATCCATTTTACTACGGGTGCGTTGCTTCGCTTAGAAGCGAGCGGAAACCATTACTTTACACTGAGGCCTAGGCAAGGGATTTTCCCGACCTTCATGAGTGAGCCCCCAGCAAAACGCGTTGTCATCAAAATCGGAACCGGCGTCCTGACCCGGCCTCATGACGGAACCCTGAACCATGCGATGCTAGGCCGCATCATCCAGGCGACGTCTGATTTGATCGAGGCTGGAAACCGATTGTTTATCGTTTCGAGCGGTGCGGTGGGGGCCGGAATGAACGCCTTAGAGTTGGATGAGCGTCCGACAGAGGTCGGCCTGCTCCAGGCTTGCGCGGCAGTGGGCCAAGCCCGCTTGATGGAGATTTATGATAGCGGATTCCGCAATTTCAGGCTGAAAGTCGCCCAACTCCTTCTGACGAACGAAGATTTAGAGGTCGAGAAACGGCGCGACAACGTTTTGCACACCCTAAAGTGCCTGGGTGAGCGACCGGACGTGGTGCCAATTATCAACGAAAACGACTCCGTTGCCGTTTACGAACTCCGATTTGGGGACAATGACCAGCTGTCCGCCCGAGTGGCGCAATTGCTGAACGCCGATCTCCTCATTGTGTTGACGAGTGTGCCGGGATTGCGCGGGCCACACGCGAAGGATGAAAACGACATCATTGAGCGGGTGGAGAATTTGAATGAGGTTCTGGATTTCGCCGACGATTCCGTCGGAAAATTGTCGGTTGGGGGGATGGCGAGCAAGCTGCGTTCCATCCGATTCGCACTTGATGCCGGAATCGAGACGGTGATTGCCGCTGGCTCAAATCCAGAGCAGCTGGGAGAATTAGTGGCCGGGCGCGGTTTCGGCACGCGTTTCGCGCCTTCGGTCCTTGACCGCTAAGCAGTCCTCAGTCAGCAGTAGGAATGGAATGATGATAGGGTGATAGTCTCGATTCACTCTCAATTCCGAAATGACTGATTAACGCAATTTCATAATGGGAAGTTCTTTTGGCCAACTGTTTCGAATCTCGACCTGGGGTGAATCTCACGGAGGAGGTGTCGGTGTCGTCATCGACGGCTGCCCCCCGGGGATCGATCTTTGCGAGGATGATCTCCAAGTCGATTTGGACCGCCGGAGACCGGGCCAGAGTAAAATCGTAACGCCACGCAAAGAAGCGGATTCCTGCGAAATCTTGTCAGGCGTCTTCGAGGGCCAAACGATGGGAACGCCGATTGCCATTCTGGTCCGCAACAAGGACCAGCGTCCGGAGGCCTACAGTGAGATGAAGACGAAATTTCGCCCCAGTCACGCGGATTACACCTACCAAGCCAAGTATGGGGTCCGCAACTGGCAAGGTGGCGGACGGGCAAGTGCACGGGAAACCATCGGTCGCGTCGCCGCCGGAACCATTGCCAAAAAAATTCTCGCGAAGCTCGCACCCGAGCTGGAAATCCTAGCTTATGTCAAAACGATTCAGCATCTGACCGCAAATGTCGATCCTGCCAGCGTCCAGTTTGAGACGATTGAATCCAATATCGTGAGAACCGGAGATCCAGAAATAGTCGGCGAAATGATCAAGCTGATCGAAGGCGTTCGCAGTGAGGGGAATTCGATCGGCGGCGTCATCGAGTGCGTGGCTCGCGGTGGACTTCCAGGCTGGGGTGAGCCCGTGTTCGACAAGTTGGAGGCGGATCTGGCCAAAGCGATGATGAGTTTGCCAGCAACCAAGGGATTTGAAATTGGCTCGGGCTTTGCCGGAACCCAGCTAACCGGCCGGGAACACAATGACGAATTCTACATGGAGGGGGATCGCGTCCGCACCCGCACGAATTTGAGTGGTGGCATCCAGGGCGGGATCAGCAACGGAGAACCCATCTTTTTCCGGATCGCTTTCAAGCCGACCGCGACGATTTTGCAGAACCAGAAGACGGTCGATGATCAAGGGCAAGACACGGAGTTGGCCGCACGTGGTCGGCATGATCCCTGTGTTTTGCCCCGTGCGGTCCCGATGGTCGAAGCCATGACCGCTCTGGTTTTATGCGATCACGCGCTGCGGCAATCGGTCACCGCGAATGAGGCTTGGCTGAGGGCTGAATGATGGAAGCAAAAGAGTTCATGGCAGAGGACTCTCTTTTCGTGCTGCTGAGCGCGATTTTAGCCCTTTTCATGGCAGTTCGAGCCTGGAGTAAAGGGGCCATGGCTCCGTTATGGGCGCTTCTGAGTTGGGGAGTTGGCGGAGCTGCCGGTTATTGGATGTTCAACAACGGGATCGCCCTGATGCAGCGCTACGCGGACCTCAATGTGGCGGGAAAAACGACTCTCATCACTCAGAGCTTTCTGGCAATATTGACCTTCAGCCTGATCAGCCTGCTCTCCAAAGCTCTCCTGAAGCACATTTTTTCGAAGGATTCTCTGTTTGGGAACTGGATGTATGGAGCGGGAGGCGCGGTTCTGAGCCTGTTGCCAACCGCCGCCATATTGCTCGGCATCGCCCTCCTGATTCGCCTGAACGGAACGATTTGGGAAATGAACGAGGTCGATAAAGTGGCGGCTCGCGCCAATCAATGGACCGAACGCAGCTATCCCCCCACCGTTGCTCCGGTCCGTTGGCGCAATTCGGTAGAGAACCTGCCCAAGGGAAGGTTCGTCCTCGATCTGGTTGATCCAATCAGCGCAGTCCCTCAACGAAACTTGGCCCACCTCATCCTTGCGAGCTATCAGGCGACTCTAGCTGACGGTCTCCGCGAGCATTACCCGACCCGCGAAATCGCCAATCACCCGGCGGTGATTGAGCTACTCGAAGATCCCGGGCTCAATCAAACGGTCGCGGGTGCGATGGAATTCGAGAAGTATTTCGGCCTGCTCTACCATGAGAAAATCCGCCGAACCCTCCGCGATTATCCGGATCTGCGCGAAGAACTCGCCAAGATCGATATGGCCGACGAAGTTCGGGTGATCGCAACCGGGAGCCGGGCGGAAAAACGCTTGCCCTGGCTCGAACGGGTTTTCTCCTGAACCGCGAAGGTCAAACCCGACGAAATCCAGAGTTGTCTTGCCTGAGCAATTGGGCGAAATGCACTGAATCATGGCATCGAAGGAATATCTCGTCACCATTGGCCTCGAAGTCCACGTTCAGCTGAAAACGCGCAGCAAAATGTTCTGCGGGTGCCCGGTTGAGTTTGGCGCAGAACCCAACACGCATGTTTGCCCGGTTTGCCTGGGGCTTCCCGGAGCCTTGCCGGTTTTGAACCGCCGAGCTATCGAGATGACGATTCTGACGGGGCAGATGCTCGGTTGCACCACTCCTGAGGTGAGCAAGTGGGACCGGAAGAACTACTACTACCCGGACATGCCCAAGAACTACCAGATCAGTCAGTTTGATCTGCCGCTTTGTGACGGCGGAGGGGTTCCTCTCTATGAGCTGGCTTATCCCAAAGATGCTCAGAAATCGATTCCCAATCCCGGGAAAAAAGTGGGATTAACCCGAATCCATCTTGAAGAGGACGTCGCCAAAAGCACTCACCACGCCAAGATGACGACGATCGATTTCAATCGCGCCGGGACTCCGTTGATGGAGATCGTTTCCGAGCCTGAAATCGAGACCCCGGAAGAAGCGGCCGCCTATCTCAATTCCCTCCGCCAAATCCTCAGTTACGGAAACGTGAGCGATGCCGACATGGAAAAGGGGCAAATGCGCTGCGATGTCAATGTCAGCGTCCGCCCCCCCGGCCAGAAGGAATTTGGAACCAAGATCGAGCTGAAGAACATGAATTCCGTCAGCGCGGTGCGACGAGCGCTGCATCACGAAATCGAACGTCAGATTGAGGAAATCGAAGACGGAAACCAGATCATTCAAGCCACTTGGCGCTGGAACGACGAAGCAGGCCAGACTGAATGGATGCGGAACAAAGAGGATTCTCACGATTACCGCTACTTCCCGGATCCGGATCTGCTCCCGGTTCGGACAGGCGTGATGTTGGCTGCGGTTCACGTTCCGGAGTTGCCCCATCAGAAGCAAGATCGCTTCATGAAAGAATTTGGGGTCACGGCCTATGATGGCGGGGTGCTTTCTGCGGATCTGGCTCTGGCGAACTATTTCGAAACCGCAGCCAAGGGAACGAAGGGCGGGAAGAAAGTCGCCAACTGGGTCATCAATAATCTCCTCAGTGCGCTCAAGGAACAAGAGTTGGATCTCTCCGATTGTCCGATTGCCCCCGAAAAGCTGGGCGAATTGGTGGAACTGATTGAAGTCGGCCAAATCAACAACAATCAAGCCAAAGAAGTCTTCGCCAAACTCTTCACCGATCCCGAGCGAAAACCTGAAGAGATCGCGAAGGAGATGGGCTTTGAACCCGCTGATGCCGGCGAAATCGAAGGGTTCGTCGATGAAGTCATCGCCGCCAATTCCGGACTGGTGGAGCAAATCCAAGGAGGCAATCCCAAGGCCATCAATGCCCTTCTCGGCCAGGTGATGAAAAAGAGCCAAGGCAACGCCGATCCTCAGATGGTGAGGAAACTGCTCGAAGAGAAATTGGCTTGAGCTAGCCTGGCTTCTTCCTGAACTTCATGGCGAGCGTCACGAGATGGCGCTCAGAACAAGGAAAACGCAGATTTTCGCGGTGAGGCGTATCCAGAGATACGTTGATCCGGGGAAATCAAGTTTGACGCTGTAATGGATGCCATCTCGTGGCGCGTAGCCGAAGGATCATGAAGAAGCCAGGCTAGGCTAGAGTTCGATCCAAACGGTTTTGAGATAGTCTTCTCCCCTGAATTCCGGCGGCATGGCGCGCGATTCCAATTTCACCGGTCGGTTCCTCAAAGCCTCGCGGATGATTCCCTCAAATCGGGCCGAATCGAGCCCGCGGTAGTTCGTCGAGCCCAAAATCCATCCCCCCGGGTTCACCAGCTCGGCGGAGAGCGCGACCAAATCGCCAACGTCTTTCTCCACCCGAAACACCTTGCCTTTCTCGTTCCGGGAAAACGTCGGGGGATCGAGAATGATTCCCTCGAAGCGAACGCCACTCTTCAGCCAGCGCCGTAGCCAGGCGTGGGTATCTCCTTTGGTGAAGAAATGATCAGATGGCTCCAGTCCGTTGTGCTGAAAATTGCGCTTTCCCCATTCCAGGTAGTTCTTGCTGAGATCCAAGCTGGTCAGGGTCGCTCCGGCCAAGGCAGCCACCACCGAAAAGGCGCAAGTATAGGCGAACGTGTTGAGAACCCGATCACCGGATTGCACACGCTGGCGAACGCTTTGCCGATTGAGACGTTGGTCGAGAAAAATTCCCTGGGAGTAGCCAGCTTGGAAATCGATTTCAAACCGCGCTCCATGCTCTGTCGCAACGAATGGTTCAACGAGCGCCTGACCGGCAACAGGAGTCGGCGGCTTGCGGTTTTCTTGTTCCAGTCGCTTCCACCAAATCGAACGCGGTTCGTTTTGCTCAAGGATCCATTGAGGTAGACCACAATCGCGCGTTTGGACCAACCAATGTTGGTCGAACGTATCGATGGCGATCGGCTCCTGGCTGTAAATCCGGAAAGCCGTCGTGTCGGCACTGGGTGGTTTTGTGAACGAAATAGGCATCGGAAGTGGCTTACGTTTCAAAAACTCCGGGGTCGCGTTCAGGAGCAGGTAATCCTTCCGATCTCGGTGCATTTCGAGTAACTGAGTAACTTCTGTTTCTGAAATACCGTCCTAATTGGTTTCTTAAAATGTGGAAATTCCTGTTTCTCTCATTTGAGTTAAAAGCCTCAAGCCCCTCAAGAAACTCGCTTTTCACCCAGATTACCGAATAAACCCACCCCTCTGGCCGTATTCTTTATGACTAATTCTAAAAAATGATAAGTTTTGGTTGCGTTAGGAGACAATGCTTCATAAAGTCTTAATACTTGATTTCATAGATTAACTAACTCCCACAATGATCGACAAAAACGAACAACTCCCCGATCTGCTGTCTGTTAAGGAAACTGCAGCTTACATCCGCTCTCCGCAACCTTCCGTCTATTATCTCATCAAGGAAGGCAAAATTCCAGCCATCCGCATCGGTGGTCGTTGGAAGATTAAGCGCAAGGCGCTGGATGATATGTATGGCTTGGGAGAAACCGAAATGCCCCGCGCGTTGATCGTAGAAGATGATCAGGGCATCCAGAAATTCTTCGGCGATTTCCTCAGCCGCAGCGGCGTCGCTCATGAAGTTGCCGGAACCGGAGCCGAGGCCATCAAAGCTCTCAAGACCCAAGAATTCGACTTTGTCTTTCTCGACCTCAAGCTCCCGGACGTGGGTGGAGATGAAGTTTTCGAACAATTGAAGGCTCTTCACCCGGATATGCAGGTCGTGATCACCACGAGTTATCCCGACAGCGAGATGCTGAGCCGAATTCTCAACACCGCCCCGGTCACCGTGCTCAAAAAGCCGGTCGACCTAAAGCAGCTCGAAGGCATCGTCCGCTTCCTGACCCATCGGGTCACCGCCGAAGCCGGGTTGGCCAGCTAGGCAAGTCAACTCCCTATTAAAATTCCCGCGCCGTCCATCCTTCCAGGGTGGGCGGCGTTTTTTTGTGGGTGGAACCTTCCATCAATTGAGCGATTCGCGCCACGCGCTTTCATCCTGCGTCTCTCGATCGGGCAACGCCAAGTGGTCGTTAGCAGGGTGCAACTGCCTCAGTTGGAGCCCATGACCCAGTCCAAATGTTTCGGCGGATGTTTGCCCACGGCCACCAACGTGCGTCGCAGGTTCACTACGTGCCCGAGATTTAGCTTCAATCGCTCCACCGTGGCGCGGCCAACTGGCGATCAAGTTCGGATGGCCGAATGCCGAGATCTTCCGTCAGTTTGTCCAGCGTAATCCCCCGAAGCTCCGCCAATTCGACCAGCGCCTCTAATCGGCGTGCGCCATAGGCTTCCAATTGATCGGTTAGGGCTGTCAATTCGGCGAACTCATCTTCGGAGATGGTCTCGCCCTGGCGCTTGTCCACCAACATCCGATATTGTTGCCACCATTCTTCCGAGAAACCGCCGTTGATGGTTTCCAGCAACTCGGAGTCCCCTTTCGGCAACGCATTCGGGTGGGCTGTACCAGACTGAAAATGGCGTTCAACCCTAACTCCGCCGGATCGACATCTTGAACCGTCGCCATTTGGCGCAACGCCTCTTCAAGCTCGACCGGAATTTGCAGGGTCATGGACATGACAAGAAGTTATCATGCCGGAGCGATGAAAACAACTGGTGCGGGGACGACAATTTACCTCCCGATCATTCGGTCGCGAGTTGGCTTCCGGACGGCGCAAGAATTACGCCGTCAAAGTTGCGCAGGATTTTCGGTCTCCGCCGAGGCGTGATCGAGTGGAGCGTAGCGAGCAGGATCAGGCCCGTTATCTCCCATCTTTGCATTCGCCTCAGCCCAAAGCTCGTTCGATAGAAGAAGCTTTTCTTGCGGATCCAGGTTATCGGCCAAACCAACCCTTCTTCTTCGACTCAGCGACGACTTTCTCCATCGCATCGCGATCTCGGCAGTTGGCCAAGGCCTCGTCTGGCGAGATCTGATGCTCTCGCAAAAGGGCGGAGAGACTGGTGTCGATCGTGTGCATTCCTTCATTCTGGCCGATTTCCATCAGTCCGAGGATTTGCTCGACCTTCCGTTTTCGGAGGCAGTTTCGGATGGCGTAGTTCATCAACATGACCTCGGTCGCCAACACCCGTTTTTCTTCCGTCGCATGAGGAATGAGCCGCTGGGAGACGACCGCTCGAAGGCAATTCGATAATTGAGCAATGATTTGTCCCTGTTGATCCGAGGGAAAGGCATCGACCATCCGGTCGATCGCTTTCGGCGCATCTCCCGTGTGAAGGGTGCTGAGGACGAGATGCCCGGTTTCCGCTGCGGTGATCGCGGCCTGCATCGTTTCCAGGTCCCGCATCTCGCTCACCAGAATGATGTCGGGATCTTGTCGGACGACATGCCTTAGGGCGTTCGCGAAACTGAGGGTGTCTTGGCCAACTTCGCGCTGTTTCACGAGCGATTTCCCATGCCGGAAGATGAATTCAATCGGGTCTTCCACGGAAACGATCACGCCACTCCGCGTTTCACTCATCCGTTTTACCATCGCGGCAAGGGTGGTGCTTTTTCCAGAACCCGTTACGCCCGTCACCAGAATGAGCCCCTGATTCAAATTGCAGAGTTCTTCGACAATCGGCTGATGCCCTAAGGCCGCCAAATCCGGCAATTCATCGCGAATATGGCGAAACGCGGCTTCCAACGCCCCTCGATTGTAGTGAGCATTGCCGCGGAATCGGCCAACTCCTTCAATGTTGAGCGCAAAATCCAGCTCCAACTTCTCTTCCAAGTTGGCTCGCTGCCGATCGTTAAGGACGCCCATCACCAGCTGGTAACTCTGATCATGATCCAAAATTGACTCGTCGGCACGCTGCATCGCCCCGTTGATCCGAATCATGGGAGGCGCGTCCACGCTAAGGTGAAGATCTGATCCCCCTTGTTGGACCATGAGTTGAAGATAATGGATGATATCGGGCATGATGCTTGGAGGAATTATGGACTGCTGATGGCCGGGAAATCAATCCCTATCGAACCAGCAAACCATGAGACATAGGTATCGTGAATGTTGCAGACCCTGGAAAAGTTTTGGTGGCCGTTCCGGTGGGATTCGCCTAGAGAATAATTGCGTTCTGCAATAACCCCACTTCTTGTGAAAATCTTCCTGCTCACCTTACTTCTTTCTGTCTCCTGGATCCACGCTGAAGAACATTGGAACCAATTTCGCGGTCCGTTAGGAACTGGTCACAGCGCCGACACGGACGTTCTCACTCAATGGGACGAATCTTCCGTGGTCTGGAAAACGAAGCTGAGCGGAGCGGGCCAATCGTCTCCGGTGAACTGGGGTGATCAACTCTTTGTTACTTCGGCAAACGAAACCGGCACCGAGCGCACGATCTCTTGCCTCGATCGCAAAACCGGCGCGATTCTTTGGGAGCAGTTCGTGACCGTCGATTTTCCCGAGACGCCTCATAAGATGAATTCCTGGGCGACTCCCTCCTGCGCCGTTGATCAAGACGTCGTGATCGCGTTCTTTGGTCCCGGCGGGATTCATGCCTATGATCTCAACGGGAAGAATCTTTGGTCGAAAGAAGTGGGGAATTTTCCCGGGCCGTGGGGAATCGGTGCCTCTCCCATCATCCTCAACGATCGGGTGATCCAGAACTGCGATGCCGAAGGAAGCTCCAATCTGATCGCACTGGACAAGCTGACCGGAGAAACGATTTGGAAGACCAAGCGCCCCGACCTGCCTAGAGGAGGCTGGTCCACACCCATCCTGATCGCTTGGGACGGTCAGGAAGAGTTGATTCTCAATGGCGAGTTCGGCGCCATGGGCTACGAGCCTCAAACCGGTGAAGAACTGTGGAACTGTGAACCCTTCAATGGCCGTGGCTCTCCGGTCCCCGATTTTGCCCACGGGAAACTGTTTGTCGTCAGCGGACAACCGGGAGATACCTACACGGTTCGTCCTGGAGGCCGCGGCAATGTGACAGAGACTCACCGGGTTTGGAATTCGAGGCGGCACGGCGGACGTGATCTCCCCTCCCCGGCAGTGGTGGGTGACTTCTTGCTCATCAGTAGCCTTTCCGGAATTCTGACCTGCTACGATGCAATCACTGGAGAAACATATTTCACCGAGAGGCTCGATGGAGAGATCGCAGCGTCACCCTTGATCGCCAACGGTTTGGTTTATCTCACGAAAACCACTGGAGAAACGTTGGTGGTTCGCCCCGGTAAAGTGCTCGATATCGTTTCGCGAAATCCGATTGGTGCGGGCAGTGACGAGATTTTCCGGGCGACCCTTGCGCCGATTCAGGGGCAGCTCTTCACCCGGTCTCAGAATACCGTTTACTGCATCGGCCAATAGCCCTCAGGCACTTTGCGGTCTGAATGGCCCGGAAGGGGCTCTCCAGCAGGCCCTTACGCATCGCGATTGGAAAATTATCGCGGGTTTTGGCGAGTTTTTGCTCATCAAACGTCACAATAATGTGTAAATATCAGAAATATCGCGTTCGCTACTTTCATAGCGGCCAGCCCTATGGTAAACTTTAGGTCTCTTAGTAGTTTACGGAACTTTATAAAACCCCATGAATCCTTCCAATCTGCCTCCAAAGAATTCCTCCGGGCGCAGATCGTTTCTACGACAGGCAGGGAGCGGCTTGGGAGGATTGGCGCTCGCTTCCATGATGACCGAGCGGTCGTTCGGGGTTGAGAAGCTGGCTCACCAGTTTGCGCCGAAAGCGAAACGCGTCATTTGGCTCTACATGCACGGCGGTCCCAGTCATCTCGATCTCTGGGATCCCAAGTTTTCGCTCTATCGCTACGAGGGGCAACCGCTGCCCGACAGCTATGGCCCGGTCGAAACGCGCCGCCAAGTCGCGACAAACACCTTGATGGCACCGGTCAAACCCTTTCAGCCGAGGGGCGAGTCCGGCCTGATGATGAGCGATTTTCTTCCGGCCATGGCCGAAGTCGCCGACGAGCTCTGCGTCATTCGCAGTTGCCACGGCGACAGCGTGAACCATCCCCAAGCTGTCTATCAGACAAACACGGGGTCCATGCTGATGGGAAAGCCGAGCATGGGAAGCTGGGTCAGCTACGGGCTGGGATCGGAAAACGAAAACATGCCGGCGTTTGTGGTGATGCCAGATCCGGGAGCGGGTCCCAAAGGGGGCCCACCCGCCTGGGGAAACGGATTTCTCCCCGCCAGTCATCAGGGTGTGACGATGCGACCGGGTGCCAACCCCATTCTCAATCTCCAAGCGCCCAAGGAGACCAGCTCAGCCAGGCAACGTTCGACCCTCAATTTGATCCAGCAGCTCAACCTGGCCCACATGGATGAGCGAGGTCAGGACGACACCCTTCTGGCGAGGATTCGCGCCTACGAAATGGCGTTTCGGATGCAGACTGAAGCGCCTGATCTAGTGGACCTTTCTCAGGAAAGCGAGGGGACGAAGCAAGCCTACGGAATCGACATTCCCTGGTCCCGTGAATTTGGAACTCGCTGCCTCCTGGCACGTCGCATGCTCGAACGCGGGGTTCGCTTTGTGCAGCTCTATTCCGGAGACACCGTCGGCTGGGATGCTCACACCGACCTCAAAAAGAATCATGGCCGGATGTGCGCGGCAACGGACCAACCCGTTTCCGCTTTGATCCAGGATCTTCGGCAACGGGGCCTTCTCGAAGACACCTTGATCATCTGGGGAGGAGAATTCGGAAGGATGCCGATGAGTGAAAAGCAAACCGGTCGTGACCATAACCCCTGGGGTTACACCACCGTCTTGGCCGGAGCTGGAGTCCGGGGAGGCATGGCCTATGGCGCGACTGATGAATTTGGCCTTCGTGCGGTGGAGAACCCCGTTCACATCCACGACCTTCATGCCACCATTTTGCACCTGTTAGGCATCAATCACCAGAAGCTGACGTTTACCCACAATGGAAAGCAGGAACGGCTAACCGACGTGGCTGGTAAAATCGTCAACGGAATCCTCAGCTAAGCAATGATGATGAAGCTGCCGCGATGCTCTCACCTTCTTGCTTTTCTAGGCTTCATCGCGTCCCTCACTATTTCGTTTGCCGGTTCTCCCCCGGAATCCACCATCACCGAAGAAGATCGTGAGCACTGGTCATTCCGTCCCCTCGAACGTCCGGAACTTCCCGAGGTCAGCCAGCCCAAATTGGTTCGGAATCCGATCGATCAATTCATCCTCGCCCGACTGGAGGAAAACGGGCTCAGCTTTTCTCCACCGGCGGATCATGCGACCCTGATCCGTCGCCTGGCCTTTGATCTGACGGGGTTGCCACCTCAGCCCGAAGATCTCACTGCTTTCTTGGAGAATCCAAGCGATGAGTTCTACCTCAGTTACGTAGAAACGCTGCTCGCCTCACCGGCTTATGGCGAACGCTGGGCGCAACACTGGCTGGATCTGGCTCGCTTTGCAGAAACCGATGGATTCGAGCATGACGCCACTCGCGAGAATGCCTGGAAATATCGCGATTGGGTGATCGAAGCGCTCAATCGAGACCTTCCTCTCAACGAGTTTGTGACCCTGCAAATCGCTGGAGATGAGATTTGCGATGGCGATGAATGGCAGCGACTCGCTACCGGGTTTTTGGTCGCGGGCCCGGACATGCCGGATCTGAATTCTCAGGAAGAGCGTCGTCACAACATCCTCAACGACATCACCTCGACCGTCGGATCTGCGTTTTTGGGGCTCACTTTCAACTGTGCCCAATGCCACGACCACCCTTCCGATCCCATCAATCAAGCGGCGTTCTATCGCCTACGTGCCTTTTTCGACAACGCCATTTTTCCGGATGGGGGGAAACCGCTCGGCCATGTGGTTTCCGAACCGGGAAATCGTCCTCCCCGAAGCTTCATCTATGAGCGCGGCGACTATCGCAACGAAGGCAATGAAGTCGCTCCTTGGTTTCCCCGGATTGCGAATCCGGCGTGGCATCGCCCACCTCCCCTGCTTCAGACGATGCTTCCGGACAGCAGTGGTCGGCGTACCGCTCTGGCGAATTGGCTGACGGCGGAAGACAACCCCTTGTTTCTTCGCTCCATGGCGAATCGCATCTGGCAGCATCACTTCCAGCAAGCCATTGCCGGAACTCCGAATGACCTCGGCAAACAGGGAAGTCCACCCACCCATCCCGAGCTGTTGGATTGGTTAGCGACGGAGTTGCCGCAGCGAAGTTGGAGTTTGAAGGAACTGCACCGGCTCATCGTGAATTCCAACACCTATCGCCAGGCCGGCAAGCCGATGGATGATACCTGGGAAATGGCGGTTCAGATCGATCCACAAAACCAGCTTTTCTCACGCTTTCCGCGCAAACAGTTGAGCGGAGAGGCGATTCGCGACGCGATGTTGGCGGTGAGTGGCCGACTCAACGAAACGATGGGCGGCCCGAGTGTGCATCTGCCCTTGCCCAGTGAAGTCGAAGTGACCTTGTTGAAAAAGCATCGCCATGCGCCTTCGGATTTGGAGGAACAGAGGCGCCGCAGTGTCTACGTCTTTGCGCGACGGAATCTGAGTCATCCCATGTTTGATGTCTATGGTCGCCCGGCCCGGCAGACGAGTTGCGGCGAACGTCATGAATCCGTCACCCCGACGCAGGCACTTACCCAGTTGAATTCGGAGTTTGCCCGGACATCTGCCCGCGAAGTCGCTTCATCCATCGCGGAGAACTTTCCTGAAAACCGAGTCATCTGGGCTCAGCAAGCCTTCTGGAGAATTCTCTCCCGAGCCCCGACTGAACGAGAATTCACCACCAGCCTCAGTTTCCTCACCCTCCAATCCCGACTCACCGGAGATCACGAGTCTGCGTTCCAGGATTTCTGTCTCGCCCTGCTCAATTCCAACGCGTTTTTGTACGTGGAGTAGGCTTGAGTTCGATTTCGCGAGCGCGTATCAACGGAGATGAAACATCTCGCGTTCATCGGAGCTGGCGACATTTCGTTGCTTCACGCAGAAGCGATTCGGCGATGCCCGAATGCCACCCTCAAGGGCCTTTGGAATGTCACGCCGGAGTTGGCAACGGAGAAGGCCGCGCTGTTCGGCTGTAAGATCTACCCGACAGTCGAAGAGTTGGTCCAGGATCCCGAGATCGACGCCATCTTGATCCTCACCAACCTGGAAACCCATTGCCACTATGCTTGTCTGGCGATGGAAGCCGGGAAGCACGTTCTTGTCGAAAAACCGGTCGGCGGGAGCATCGAAGAATTGGAGCAAATGCGCGATTGTGCCAAGCGAAATGGCGTCGTCTTGATGCCTGGCCACAACTATATTCACGAGGACGGGATCGAACGTAGTAAGGAGATGATCGATAGCGGAAAATTGGGTAAGATCGTTTCGATCTACATCTTCTATAACATTCATCATCCGGAAGACGTTGCGAAACGCTATCCTGGGGTGATTCGCCATATCCTCACCCACCATTCTTATCTTCTACTTTATCTCGGGGGAGAGGTCGAAACCGTCAGCGCGATGAAGTCGGTGGTTCATTACGAGGAATTCCAGGGAGAAGACCTTGCCATGGTGAACCTGAAAATGCGCAATGGTTCCATCGCCCATTTCTGCGCCAGCTTCGCGGCAGATGATAACGCCAGCGATCCCTGGACCTTCCTTGTCAAAGTCATCGGCACGGAGGGAGCCACTCGCTTCAGCTATCGGGACTGGGTCGAAAACCGACCGGGAGTCGTCCACCATCACACCTATTCCGCCTACGAATACGGGATTCGTAATGAGGTGAGCTACTTTGTAGAGCGTTGTTTGATCGCCCAAGAGGCACCACCCTCAACCATCGAAGATGCGATTTCCTGCCAGCGGATCATCGAAGCCTGTGAACTCTCCGCCGCTGAAGGAAGGCACGTTTCGCTCGGCTAAAGAGCCTTCAATTCGTCCAACATCTCCAACAGCTGCCGGGTCAACAGAATCGATGATTCCGGCTCAAATCGAGACGTTCCCAACCAGGTTTCGTAACCTCCCAATTCATGTTGATTCGGTGGAGGCAAGTATCCGTATCCACCATTCGCCAAAGAGATCGTGAAGGTATGCGGAAACGGGCTTTTTTCTTTGATCTCCAAGCCAATTTCCACCAGCACTTCGAACGGCAATGAGACGACCGCCTGATCACCGATCCGCACAGCCTGGACGATCACGTTCTCCGTTCGCTCTGGCTCTGTAAATCGTAGTGTCGCGTTCGCATATTGATTGGTTTTAGAATTCAACGCCTCCTGCTCTTTCCGTGGTAGATCGAGCATTCGCTTGGCTCGCTCCACTTCGGCTTCCGTCGCCGTCCGGTAGTTCAAGGTGACCTCACGCTGCAGCATCGCGACCTGAGGATTTTCGTCATAACTCTCAATTTTTTTCACCGCCCGCCAAGCCGCGTCAGCCGTCTTCTGCGCGACGATTCGGACCTGTTCGAACGGCGCGCGAGGCGACCGTTGCTGCAAGAAATCAATGTTGTTGATGTCCCCACTGGTGCCGTTGGTCATCATCGCGACGAAGTTCTCCGGTGGATTGCTGCCACCCACTCGATAGGGCATGATTCGGGAAAACTCGCCGAAGTAGTCCGCAGACGCCATCCCCACTTCTTTGCCTTCCGGCGTCCTCACCTTGGGAATTGCCCCGACATAGTGCAACGAGTAGTTCGCGATCAACCCCAAGGCACGTCCACGGCGCGTTCGGACATCGATCACACAAACTTCCGGATCGGTCGGTCCAGCGGGCCTGACGATGTTCTGGCGCGGCGGATTCATCCGCACCTGATCCATTTCGCCGAACGGATTGGGATCCATCGTCCCGGGTTTCAAATACCAACGCCGATTGAGCACCTCCGTCGGTTCCTCGTCAGCAGCAAACCCGACTTCTGCGGGTTCCAGGGACTCGATGGCCTGGATCAGCGCCTTTGCCAGCCCATCTTTACGCCGTTGTTCGTAGGCAATCCGCCCCGGAGACGTGTCGCCCCCTTTTGGCGTGGTGTGAGCATGCGTTCCCGAAACCATCATCTCTTCCGGCTTCCAACCCGTCTTCTCCGCAGCAACCGCTTTTGCTTCATCCGTCATCTCTCGCCCTACGCCAATCGCATCCATGAGCGCAATCACCGCTCTTCCCTCCCCGTTTTCAAAGGCAACAGCCCGAACATGGAGCGGATCATGAACGTATTCAGACGGCCCGGATCGCAGCTGGAAGGGAACGACCGTAGGAGAAATATCGACGACAGCCGTTCCCGCTTGAAAGCCGGGATCTTGGGCAACCAGCAGTCCGGCAAAGCCAGCCAAACTGAACACGATCAAAGGGGGTTTCATGAGGATACGGTTTCACGGCTCACACGGCTTGCAACTGCCAAATCCGGGTCCTGAACATGACCGCGTTGAGTCAAAAACTTGCGTTTCGGGCCGTGTCGGGCTAGGTCTCCGACCAACCTTTTCAGGTTAGCAGCCCGCCATGCAACCCACGATTATCTACACCAAAACTGACGAGGCCCCCGCCCTGGCCACCTACTCCCTTTTGCCCATCATTCAGGCCTTTGCGAAGGCTTCCGGCGTTCATGTGGAAACCCGGGACATTTCCCTGGCCGGAAGGATCATCGCGAATTTCCCAGAGTTTCTCGCGCCGGAACAACGCATCGATGACGCGCTGACCGAGTTAGGTGAACTGGCAAAAACGCCGGAGGCGAATATCATCAAGCTTCCCAATATCAGCGCCTCCATTCCCCAGTTGAAAGCCGCAATCGCTGAATTGCAGGGAAGAGGCTACCCGCTACCCGACTATCCGGACGAGCCCAAAGACGACGCTGAAAAAGAGATCCAAGACCGATACGGCAAGGTCAAAGGCAGCGCCGTTAATCCGGTGTTGCGAGAAGGAAACTCCGATCGGCGGGCTCCCAACGCGGTCAAGGCCTACGCAAAGGCGAACCCGCACTCCATGGGTGCTTGGTCTCCGGATTCGAAGACGAACGTGGCCACCATGAGGGCGCAGGACTTCCGCTCCAATGAGAAGTCGATCACCCTTACCGACGCCACCACTGTCAACATCGAATTCGTAGGGGAGGATGGCAACACGATCACCCTGAAGGAATCGACGCCCTTGCTCGAAGGCGAAGTCTTCGACGGCACCGTGATGTCGCGGAAGGCATTAGTCGCCTTCTTGGATGAGCAGATCGCCCGTGCCAAGGCGGAAGGGATTCTCTTTTCGCTTCACATGAAGGCGACCATGATGAAGGTTTCTGACCCGATTATCTTCGGCATTTGCGTCGGGGTGTTCTTCAGAGATCTCGTTGAGAAGCACGGTCCGCTCTTTGCTGAACTGGGGGTCGACTTCAACAATGGTTTCGGGGATTTGCTGGCTCGCCTCGACAAAATTCCCGCCGAACAACGGGCTGAAATTGAGGCAGACATTGCCAAGGCCTACGCAAATGGCCCTGCCCTCGCGATGGTCAATTCCGACAAAGGAATCACGAATCTTCATGTGCCCAGTGATATCATTGTGGACGCTTCCATGCCGGCAATGATCCGGACCTCGGGCCAGATGTGGAATGCCGCCGGCGAACAACAGGACGCCTTAGCCGTTATTCCTGACAGCAGCTACGCTAGCGTCTATCAGGCGACGATCGATTTCTGCCGAGAGAATGGAGCCTTTGACCCAACCACCATGGGCACGGTTCCCAACGTTGGCCTCATGGCGCAAAAAGCGGAGGAATACGGCTCCCATGACAAAACGTTCCAGGTTCCCGGACCAGGGACGGTTCGTGTCACGGACAGCAAGGGTGCCGTGGTGATGGAGCACGCCGTGGAAGAAGGCGATATCTGGCGCGCTTGCCAGACCAAGGACGCTCCGATTCGTGATTGGGTGAAGCTGGCTGTGAACCGAGCCCGAGCAACGGGTTGGCCGACGTTGTTCTGGCTCGATGAAACTCGCGCTCATGACCGTGAGCTCATCGCCAAGGTCAACACCTACTTGAAGGATCACGACACCTCAGGCCTGGACCTACGGATTCTTTCGCCTCTCGAAGCGACCAAGATTTCTCTCCAACGCCTCAAGGACGGAGAAAACACGATTTCCGTGACCGGGAACGTTCTCCGGGATTATCTGACCGATCTCTTCCCGATTCTCGAGGTTGGTACTAGCGCAAAGATGCTCTCCATCGTCCCTCTGATGAACGGTGGTGGATTGTTCGAAACCGGAGCTGGCGGTTCTGCGCCCAAACACGTGCAACAGTTCATGGAAGAGAACTACCTGCGTTGGGATTCCCTCGGTGAGTTCCTCGCGCTCGCTGTTTCGCTCGAACATCTCAGCGAACGATTCGGTAACCCGAAAGCGGCAATCCTTGGCAAGACCCTCGATGAAGCCACCGCCAAGTTCCTCCAAGAGAACAAATCTCCAGCGCGGCGAGTTGGGGAAATCGACAATCGCGGCAGTCATTACTACCTCGCGTTGTATTGGGCTCAGGCACTTGCCGCTCAGAATGAGGACTCTGACCTGCAAGCTCACTTCCGCCAAGTCGCGGATCAGCTAGCGGCTCAGGAAAGCCAGATCAATGCGGAGCTACTCGCCGTTCAAGGATCACCCGTCGATACCGGTGGTTACTATCAACCGGACGACGAGAAAGTCTCCACCGCGATGCGGCCCAGCGCAACGTTGAACGCCATCATCGGCTGAGGAACGGCTCAATTTAACGTGTCGCGAGTTCAGCTGCGCGTTTCAGCGCAGCGCGTGCTCCGCCATTTGCGATGGATACACCGCGCTTGACTCCGTTCCACCAAATATCCACTCTAAAAAGCCTTTTCGTAGATCTGGGTGAAGGCTGCCGCGTCAACCGGGACCGGATTGAACTGGGCCGTCCACTGCGCGGCGGCTTCGGTGGAAAGCTTGGTGATCGAATCGCGGGTCCCACCCAAATCACCAATCGACTTATCCATCCCACATTTTGCCAACAGCGTCTCCACTCTCGCGTCGAGACCGGGGCAAAGCGTCGTGTAAACTTCGGCAATCTCCGGATCTTGCTGGTTCCAGCGAATCACATGAGGAAGCATGGTCCCGACCGCCTGGCCGTGAATCACCCCAAAGTTGGCGGTGAGCGGGTTGGCAGAGGAATGCGCGGCACCCAACATGCTGTTCTCAATCGCAGTTCCCGCATAGGCAGCACCCAATTGCATCATCGATCGTGCCTCGATGTCATCGGGTCGGTCCAAGACGCGTTCCAATCCGGCATTGAGCAGCAGGAATGCGAGGCGGGAGTAGGCGGAGGAGGACTTTGATCGTTTGTTGCAGACGGCCGTCTCCACGGCGTGGGCAATCGCGTCAATTCCCGTATGAGCCGTGACGCTGGTCGGTTGGGTCAAGGTGAGTTCGGGATCGAGAATCGCAACCGCTGCGGCAGCTTTTTTATCCCCGCAAGCCATCTTCATGTGCGTTTCTTCATCCGCAATGAGAGCAAATGACTGACACTCGGATCCCGTTCCGGACGTCGTCGGTACTGCGATCATTGGAAGCATCGGCTGGCTTGCTTTCCCTACGCCCCAATAATTACGCATGTGGCCGCCATTGGTCAGGATAAAGTTGCAACCCTTGGCCGTATCCATGCTGGATCCACCACCGAGGCCGACAATCAAATCGATGCTTTCATCTTGAGCCACACGAACGGCATTCCCGACATCTTTGGTTGTGGGATTCTCCCGAACCTCGTCGAAAACAATCGCTTCCAGTCCGGCCTTCCGTAGAAACCCCAGCGTCTTCTCCTCATGGCCCGCCGCTCGCAAGCCGGGATCCGTGATCACCAACACCCGCTTCGCGCCGAGAGCCTTGGCTTTTTCCCCGATACAGCGAAGAGCGCCTGCCCCGAAAACAACTTCGCCTCCGGGAATATGACCGAAGTTCACCACCTCGTTCGCAATCCCCTCGCTGTTTACCAATCCGACGATTTTCGAAATGGTGAGCTCTGCGTCACCAGCCTTCGGCTGACCGCTCGGGCCAAACAACGCGCGAAGAAGTCGTTTCAAAGGATCTTAGGCGATCTGTTCGATTTGGAAGGAGCGACGCGCATAGAGGAACTCGAAGAGGTTACCTTCGTGTGGCTGATCCCATTTGAGGTGATTGGTCGGAACATTGCCAACGTTCAATCGATCGATCGTCGGATGGGCGAAAAGCTGATTGATCCAAGCAAGATCCTTGGTGATGGCCGTGCAAACGAGCGACTTCCCGATGTGAGGAATCATTTCATCTTGAGGAGCTTCTATGACGGATGCGAACGGAAAGAGAAACTCGCGGATCGCCAACTCATGATCCCAGTCAGGAACTCGGACAATCGTCGGCAAGAGGTAATTCATCCCGTCTCGCTGCTGATAGCGGCTTGTCCCGCGAATCTCTAGGGAAACATCCCGAGCCCCGCCTTTCAGGCCAGACTCAACCGCACCATCAATCCACTCGGCCATCTTCGGATTGGCGAAGCCACTCAATTTAGCGTCGGGATCGTCTTGGGCTTTCGGCGTGATCGCGAGCAGCTTTTCGGCAACGGCCTTGGCGATTTCATCGCCATACTTCGGCGTTACGATAACCGAAACGTTGATACAGCTTCGACCGGAATTGGCGCTGACGGACTCGACGATGGTATCGACGTAGCTTTCCCAGTTCTCAACTTCGTCTTCGCCGATGAGAATCTTCGAGTAACCCGTCCCGTGAACCTCGACCCGAGGATCGTGCTCATATTGGAGAACCGTATCATCACCACCAAAGAGCATGACGCGCCCCGCTCGTCGAATGATCGCTCCAGAGCCGTCGTGTTGGGTGGGATAGAAACTGAAGGCTTCCGGCGGAGCGCCACATTTCTTCATCGCTTCGATGATTCGCATGGGCGACCAAGGTTCCTCGCGCCCCGGCTTGAGGACCACAGGAACTTTCAGGGCGATGGATGGAACCCAAAGCGCATTCACGGCGGGAGAATTGCTCGGTAAGATGACGCCAAGACATTCTGTCATTGCCGCGAAGCTCACCGGAGCGCCATTCTGTTCACCGTAGCCCTTGTCTAAGACATCAAGATCCAATCCACGAGTCAAGCCTTTGAGAATGATGTCAGTCTGGGCCATGACGCCGTGCAGCCGCTTCATGTTCATGCGGATGAGGCTGTGGGGTAGACCACTCGTCATCGCCAACTGCATCACGTAGTCTTCGGGCGACTGCATGTCGCCGTTGCAACCAACCGGGAGGGTATCGTTCAAGAAAGAATCCGCCGCCGCTTTGCAGATCTCGACCAGGTCTTTGCACGAGAACTGATTCAACGCTTCGCGTGCCTTTCCGATCGAAATCAGATCGTGCTTGATCATGTCCGCACAAGCGAAGCTGACCTCGGCCGCATCTTGATCGCCAGCGACGTTTGTGACGACTTGGATGTCCAGGCTCTTGTGAACCCGGCCTTGGCGAAGAATGGGAATGTGGGGAACGCTCATATCGGTTTAGTAAACGCCTTCAATAATCTTGTTTTCGAGGAAGCCAAAGGGCCGGACATCACCAACGCCATCCCACGGGAATTTCGGATGCGGTTTGCGACGAATCGCCTCATCGCGTTCGAGGAAGCGAGGCATGAAGAACTCCTTGGTCAACGTGGTCAGTTCCACGCGTCCGAACTCGCCGTAATCCTTGGTGATCTCGGTCTTGTCGGGATCGACAATCCGGAGGATCGCCCGCGGTTGAGGAGCCCAATAGGTGACCGAATAATCGTTCTGCGGAAGCTCTTCGGGAACGCTCATCGCCAAGCCCATCAAAGTATTCCCGTAGGTGGGGACAAAAAGGGATTTGCTCTCCAACACTTCTTCCTGAAGGAAACGGACATACTCCGGAGTCATCGATGTTCCTCCACAGAAACACCCTTTGATCCCGTGATCCGCGATCGAGATGCGTTCACCAATCGAAGCCAACAGCTTCGGCGTGGTGAAAATACAGGAAATGTCGCGATGCTTGATGATTTCGACCGCCTGACTCATGACATGAGCCTGATAGCGTTCTACCTCATCCATTTGCTTGCGACCAATCAGTTTTTTGACCCAGCGAGGATCGAGATCGACATGGTAACAGCTTCCTCCCCGGTAGTTCGCCAAATGCTCAACGGCGAGGCGGAGACGACGTGGACCAGTCGGGCCAACCATGATCCAGTTTCCACCTTTCGGGAAAAACTCATCGCTCAAATTGTCGCCGAACTGCTCGTAGTCGTGCTTGTAGTCATCCCAACCAACGCGCTGTTTCGGTAGACCCGTGGTGCCTCCCGTTTCGAAGACGTTGAAGGGCCGACCGCCCATGCCTTTGGGGACAAAGCGTTCGTTCTTCTCATCACGAAGCCATTCGTCCTGAAAGTGATCGAACTTGACGATATCTTCGTAGGTCTGGATCTCTTCCCGCGGATCCCAACCGGCTTTTCCCTTCCATTCCAGCCAGAAGGGGCATCCGGTTTCCTCGGAAAAGTGCCATTGGATGATTTCGCGGAGATGTTCGTTCAGCTCGGCTTGAGCCTTCGCTGCGTCGCTTGATTTCGGTTCTTCGTTCACGTCGGTTTTCGTTTCTGTCCCCGAACTGGGCTCCGTTGATAATACGGTGCTCGGGACATGATCTTGTTTCTTTTTGCCTATTCCAAACATGGGGCTGATTTCTCTTACGGCTTCCAAACGGAAAACGGACTACGGGAAAAACTTGGCAACCCTTTCCTTGCTCAGTTTCTGGGTGAAAAGCGAAACTCCCACCAGTGAGACCGCCGAGATGGCAAAGATGATCGTCACCGGCATCATCCCGGCAATCAGAAGTTCGTCTTCCATCCCCTCGGGTTTAGCCGCGAGAATGTCGCGGTAGAAAAGAATACACCAGGTAACGGTTGTCGAAATGATACAGGCGTAGGCCCCTGCCTTGGTCACCCCTTTCCAATAGACTGCGGCGACAACGAGTGGGAAGAGCGAAGCGAAGCCCGTGAAGCACCAGACCCCTAAATCGAAAACATGAGCGCTGTCTTTCAAATACACAGCAAGGCCGTAGGTGATGGCGACGACCAGCAAAATGAAGCAACGGGCGATCAACACTTTCTGCTTATCCGAAAAACGCTTTTCGCCATATTTGTGAACGACGATGTCGTTGGTAAACATCGTTCCGAGACACATGAACTGGGAGTCCAGACTCGACATGATCGCCGCCAGCACCCCTGCGCCAACCAAGCCACTCAAGACCGGCGAGTGGACGAGTTGCCCGATCATCCGTCCCAACACGGCATTCGGCGTCTGGCCGGGCCCGAGTTCACCCAAGTATGCGGCGGCCCAGATTCCGATGAGGATACAGGGTACCCAGACAATCATGATGAAAATGGGGTGTGCCACCACCGTCAGACGGAAGCTCTTGGCGCTCTTCGCCGTCAACCAATGCTGGAACAAGTGAGGGAACATCCCCACGGACAGCGGGATGAAAAAGTAACTGAGAAACTGCAACTGACCGATCATTCCCTCTCGGGCCAATCGCGGCGCGGCGAACTCGCTATCGATCACAGCTTGAGTAGCGGCCTGCAATCCGCCGAGACGCGAACTGATCATGGTGAAGGCAATGATCCCCGTGACCATGAAGACGATGGTCTGAAACGTGTTCGCCCAGACCGCTCCGCGCAACCCTCCGAAAAAGACGTAAAAGAGAACAATTAAACAAATCACCAAACCTCCCAACTCAGGGGGAACCCCGCCACTCAGAGGATGCGGGTTTCCATTCGGCAACTGGAGGGCAAAGGCAACTGGAAAAAGCCCCGCAGTGGAAGCTTGAATGAATTTTCCCGCCGCAATCACGCCCACCAGGAGATAAGGAATTACGAGAAGAACGAGGATGGGAAACAACAGGTATCCGAGAGCTTGAGAATCAAAACGGTCTCGAAAATAGGCGCATTGGGTAACATAACCGTAGCGTTTTCCAACGGCCCAGAGCCGAATTCCGACCGCGAAGAAAACAGCGGAGTGAATCAATCCTGACCAGGACGCCATTAATCCGTAAACCCCGATTCCACTGCTGAAAGCCTTGCCGGTGGAGCCCACCAGCGCGAACCCCGTCATCGTGGTTCCGAAAATGGACATAAGGAGTAGAATCGACCCTACCGAGCGACTCACGACAAAGAAGTCAGCGCTGGTTCCCTTAGAAAACCGGCTGCTAACAATCCCAAGGCCAACCAGGAGTAACAGATAGCCGATGATGATAAAGAACGAAATCATGGTGCTGGAATGAGAGTCGCGTAAATCTACCTGCTTTCGTCGGTTGATTCCTCAGCCCACGCTTCAATACTCGCTGGCCAAGCATACTTGATCACCAGCGCCCAAAAGCCTGCTGCCGCCATGGAAAAAAGGGCATGATAGAAAAGCCCGATTGGCATAAATCCAAAAACCAGGCTTCGATTATCCCAGTTCCAGAAGTCCTGATGGAGGACAGCCAAGAGTACAAAGACGGCAACGACAATTTTGAGCTTCATGAGAAGATAGGGGTTAAAAGGGAAGGAATCGACAGAGTTGCCGATTCCTTCGGGGCCATACACGAACTCATCAATGGCATTCTTGCCAGGACCTGAGAAATCACGTTTTAGCCCGTGATGAACAGGAGAGGGGAAAAGTTACTCTCCAAACGCGTAGAGGTGAGTTTGAGTCGTAACGTAAAGAACTCCGTTGGCAGCCACCGGACTGGAATAGATCGGTGCCGGGAAATCGACGGTTTTCAGGATCTCATCGCCTTTCACCTTCCCATCGCCATCTGCATCTGCATCTTTCGACGCTTTGATGACGACCAGTTCGCCGTCTTCATTACCGAGAAACACCTTGCCATCGGCGACGAGGGTGGAACCCCAAATGTGGCTCAAGGTATCATGAGTCCAAAAAAGTTCACCAGTGTTGGCATCGAGGCAATGGAGCACTCCAGAGTAGTCCGCGATGAAGATCAGGCCATCATCGGTAACGGACGGCGTCGAAATCGTGCGCTTGATGCCGTCATAGGTCCAGATCGCACCGGTTGGATTGTCGATTTCACCCTCAGCATCAGCGCTGATGCAACTGAGGAGACCAACACCTTCTCCATGCTCCGGATCTTGTCCGATCGCAGCGTAGATTTTACCGTTGTGGTAGACAGGCGTAGCGATGAACTCGCTCGGACCGGGATAGGTGGCGTATTTGATCTTCTCGCCAGAATCATCCACGCGATATTCCTTCTTGTTACCGTCATACTTGAAAACCTCCGGAAGGATATCGAACCCCTCCTCATCCTTCACCGTTTCCGGCTTGAACCCGTATACATATCCATCACCAGCACCGAAGAGGATCATCTTCCTGCCCTTGTGTTCGACGTAGCCAGGAGACCCCCAATTGCAGTGCATGACGTGCTGACCGATCCCAGATCCTTCTTCGCCAACAAGTTCGCCAGTCTCGATATCGAGAGAAACCAAACAGGGAGAGAGCGGAGCCGGAATATTGATGTGGGACCAATCAACTCCGTTCGAAGTCGAAGCGAAGATGTGTTTTCCATCCGTCGCCACGGATGAGCTGGTCACGTTGTGAGGGAACACTCCCAACTCACTGCGCAAATCGAAGCCCCAGATAATGTCCGCATCTTGCGGCCCTGGCTCGATCTTCGCCACATCCGCTTTGCCATCCAATCCCTTGGCGGCATAGGTTCCTTCATCCGCGAAAGGCCCGGCATTTCCATCCGCCATTCCGTTCATGTCAAAGCAGATGACTTCACCTCGGTTGGTCACCACGAATCCTTTCCCGTCCCTGATGAGGGGCGAAGAACACATCCCGAGGAACTCCCAGTCAGAAACTTTACCAGCGCCCAGTTTCGGAGTAGTGAGTTGCCAGAGATATTCGCCGGTTGCCTCATCGAAGCACATGATCACACCGCGGTCTCCAATAATGCCCTCGTTCCGTGGCTCCTCGTTATTGGTTCCGACGAGGACTTTGCCTTCGCCGATCGTCGGCGTGCCATAGGTTTGGGAACCCAACTTGGCGACCCACTTCAATCCGGTGGCCGAAGCCTTAATTTCTTCGAGGGTTTTTCCCTCCCCAGCATCCATTTTCGATGGCAATCCGGTTACCGGGGAAACCATGTTTTTGGAGTTATCACGTCCCCACTGATTCCAGTCAGCGAGGGCAACAGAAGAGGTGCAGACAGCAACGATTGCTGTTTTCAGAATGGTGGTTTTATTCATGGATCGATCTCAGGAAGGAAGGTTGGAAAATCAAAATATTTGCTGATGGGTAAAGAATTAATCGTTGGAAGAAATTTGGATATTGTCCACGTAGACACTCTTCTGACTTTGTGGAGAAAAACCAAAAAGCCCCGGAGCACCTTTCTTATGAGCATTCTTGTGCTCCACCTCGATGGTCCAGGCATCCGGCTCATCTCCGCCTTTCTCCCAAGCCTTAGCGCGGACCACGCCAGAGCCATCATCGTTAATATCAACTCGCATTTTCAGAGTGTACCAGGTATTGGCGGTAACCGGAAAGCTCACGCTCTGTTTGACTCGCTCGTGATTGGAACTGACTTCCAACAAATTGGAATTTCCAATCAGGGAGCAGTTGTAGCGCTGGTTGATGAGACCCACCGTGGACTTCACGCGCCGATTTCCATCGGTCAACAAATCCGCTTGGATGGTGTAATTACTTGAATCCGGGTGGCCAATAAAACTCTGGCAACGTTGGAACAGAATATTGTCCAGCGTTTTCGCCAGAACCTTGTTCCCGTCCAGATCGCGGACTTCCCATTTTAAGCGGGCTCCAATCCAAGGGAGCGGAGGATAAGAGAACTTGAACCCTTCGGCGTGATCTTCAGTTAGCTCATAGCTTTCGAAATCTTCGGAGATCGGAAGGGCCTCAATAATCCGACCGCGCACAAAACCACTGAGTTCACCTGCCGTCCCTTTAAACATTCCCGCTGATTCATGGGCTTCTGCCGTCGCGACCAGTTCACCTTGGTCATTAAAGTCCGCATCCAGCTTCGCTTTGACTCTGGCGGTCGGTGGAATGAACTTCTCCCAGTTCACTAGGTTGACTTGGCCGACAACGCTTCCGTTTGCATCCGTCGCGGCGAGATGGAAGGCGACTTTGTCACCCGGTTCGAGCAGCACATCAGAAGGCACCACTTGGATGGAAGTCGCCGGACCTTTCTCGATTGGCTCCGATGCAGGAACGGTTCCGTAGCTGATTCCTTCGTGATCGAACTTAAAGGCATACAACTTGTTCATCGTATGGACGTAAACCCAACCGTTGCAAACCGCAGGGGAACCCAGGCAATTGCCGTCCATGGGGATCACGTGAAGGATTTCCGGGCCCGCATCGCTCGGACGAATCACGAACAGCTTCTCCAAGTTCATCGGGACCAGGAGCAATCCGTTCACATAGACCGGAGAAGCGTGAAGCTGACCGGTATCCAATTTCTCATGCCAAAGAATTTCTCCTGAATTGGCATTAAGGCAGAAGAGTTCTCCCTCATGGGAAACTTGGTAGACGCGATCCCCGACCAAAACCGGGGAGCTGGTGAACATGCCAAATGGCTGACGCCAGAGCTCCACGCCTTCTTGAATCCGAGGTGCCCCTTTCTGAACCGGGTCCACCACACCTCCTGCATTGGCTTCATCTTCGGGAAGTTTGAGAGCGAACATCCGCCCCATTTCCGTGGTATCCAGGTTCTCTTTGCCATGGATACCGATGAGTTTGTCTCCATGAATGAGCACGGAAGAGTTGATGCCACCCATCGACATCTGGTAGCGCCAGAGCGGCGTCCCATCCGCCAGATTGATGCAGATCAAGTTTCCACAGCCCGTTCCAGCGTAAAACTGCTGGCGACCATCACGAACGACCACAAATGGCGTCGAAAAGCTGGTGTCCTTGAGGAAGGGTGGACCGACTCCAGGGGTGGAAGACCAGACCAAATCTCCGGTATTCTTGTCAAAGGCGAAAAAGCGATCCCGGGCCGGTCCATCCGCGCCCCAGTAACTCGTCACCGCACGAGTGATCAGCAAATTGTCAACCACAACACAGGATCCCGCCCGACCGTTCGGAAACGTCAGTCGGCCAAAACGTTCCATCATCGAAATTTCCCACAGCAAATTCCCATCCCGGTCGTGACAATTCAAAATGCCGTAGGTGGTGTGCAAAAACACATTACCCGTTTCCGGATCGACGACCGGCGAACCAATCGAGTAGCGATCATAAACCGTGTCACTGATGAAATCGCTCGTCGTCCGTTCCCAGATCACTTTTCCAGTTTCCGGGTCTAACGCCGAAAGTACTTCAACCAAGTCCGGTCCGGTGCCACGATAACCCCAGGAATACATCCGACCATCGTGGATGACCGGCGTGCCGCGGCCAGCGATGTCTCGCGTCCAGACGGGTTCCGGGTTGAACGTTCCGTTCTTGTAAGTTTCGAGGCTCACTCCGGTTTGGAGCGGCCCGCGCCATTGCAGCCAATTGCCTTTATGGACGTCTTCTTGGGCGAAAATCGTAAGAGGAAGGAGAACAAGAGCAACAAGCGAGGTTTTGGTGATCATGAATTGGGGCGATCTAACAAGATTTGTGAATGGGGTTTCCAGTTCCTTGGCTAGGATTGGACAAAAATTCGTTGCGAAGCTAATTGGGCGTTTTCGTGATGCAAGGGAGGATTGCATCGGATGCAGTTTCTCATGGTCCGAAAGAAGGCTCTCCTCGCCAAACACCCCTCAGCGCTGCCACATCAACATGGGATCTCGCCGATCATCACTGCCCCGCCGCTCTCCGTCCCAAACCACTCCTTCGGTGCCGACTCGCTTTTTGAGAAACATCTCTGCGGTCATCGTCTGACGGTCATATTCCTCAAAGTAGACCTGATCTTTTTTCCGGTTGTGTCCCTCCAGCAGAGCATAGTGATCGACGCCCTGACGGTTGTGGGGAACAAAATAATACATCCCAATGACAGCTCGGGAATCGAGCCAGCGCAACGCGATCTTAACCTGTTCGCCACCGATGTAACCGCGATAAAACTGAGGCGGGTTTTCGAACTCATTGACGTAGGAGCGGATATCCCGGATCGCGAAAAACGCGTCGAGTTCATATTCCTGGCGATTCATCCCCAGCGCCAAGCTCTCACGCAACTCCACCAGGTCCGCGCCCGCTGGTCCGAGAAATTTTTCCACGACCTGAATCCGGCGATCCAGTTCTCGGAGTTCCGGTGTATCCGTCCTTTCATTCCAGAGCGGATCGACTCTTGGCCCGTAGAGGAAGTCCCCAAAAAAGTCGATGAATTCATCATTGCCGCGCCCTTCGCCATACCCCATTGGTCCAGCGTTGGAACCCGACGCAAGGAACATCGCCATCGAAGCGATCCCGACCACACGCAGTTGCAGGTTCATTGGTTTCTAAGTTTCCTACCCTCTTTATCAGGCGACCCTGCGAAGCGCAACCAACCAGTTTGGACAAATTCTGACCCGTTCGCGGAGAAGAGTTGAGCAAAATCCGCCTTCGTTTGTCGCAATTCACCAAAAATATCTCCGTGCTGACCAAGAACCGTTCCGGTTTCCCGGCAAAATCTCATCATGACTTCTCCCAAAAAACCCCAAAACACGTTCTGCGGTAGAACCCGGCGCGATTTTCTCCAAACCATTGGCGGAGGTTTTACGAGCACCGCTCTGACCGGATTGTTGGCTTCCGACGGCTTCTTTTCATCCGCCAACGCCGCTACCGCCAATCCGCTGGCCGTTCGGCAACCTCCGCTGATTGGCAAGGCCAAGTCCGTCATCTTCCTCTTCATGTATGGCGGGCCAAGCCACATCGATACGTTTGACTACAAACCGTCGATGTATGGAATGGACGGAAAGACAATCGACGTGAAAACGTTTGGACGCGGAGGTCGGAAAAATCAGGGCCGTATTGTCGAACCGAAATGGAAATTCAAGCAATACGGCGAGTCCGGGAAATACGTCAGTGATCTATTTCCGAATGTAGGCAGTTGTGTCGATGACATCGCCTTTCTTCACTCGATGACCGCAGATTCTCCGATCCACGGTTCCGCGTTGCTGATGATGAACTGCGGATCGGTGATCAGCGGCAAGCCTTCGCTCGGCAGCTGGGTCAACTACGGGCTCGGGAGCGTGAACGAGAACCTACCGGGTTACGTCGTTATGCTCGACAAGTCAGGGGGCCCCATCTCCGGAGCGAAAAACTGGACCAGCGGATTCATGCCTGCCAGCTATCAGGGAACCGTCTTCCGCAGCCAAGGCGATCCCATCCTCAATCTGAAGAACGTCGATGGAATGTCCTCGCAAGAGCAGCGCATCCTGATTGACTCCCTCAACCAGCTCAATACCAACCATCTGGAGACCCGCTACGATAACACCAATCTTTCTGCGCGAATCTCCAGCTATGAACTGGCTTACAAGATGCAGGCCACCGCTCCGGAGGCGATTGATCTGGAGACGGAGAGCGAAGAAACGAAGGAACTTTACGGAATTGGAAACGATCAAACGGACGATTTCGGGCGCAAATGCCTGCTCTCCCGACGCCTCGTCGAACGCGGGGTTCGCTTCATTCAGCTTTACTCCGGAGGAGCTCACAATGATCACAACTGGGATGCCCACGGTGACCTCGAAACCAATCACAATCTCCATGCAGGAGCGACCGACAAGCCCATCGCCGGCCTGCTCAAAGACCTTAAGCGCCGCGGCATGCTCGAAGACACCCTCGTCGTCTGGGGAGGCGAATTTGGTCGCCAACCGACGGCTGAATACGCCGAAGGAACCGGCCGCGATCACAACAGTTTCGGGTTCACCATGTGGATGGCCGGCGGCGGCGTCAAAGG
>CAYGQD010000014.1:0-3444 GCA_964351855.1 uncultured Verrucomicrobiales bacterium | reverse complement strand
ATCCTAGACCTCCTCGGATTCGATCCGAATCATCTCAGCTTCTTTCACGGGGGCTTGGATAATCGGTTGGTCGGAGTGGAAGGCGCGGAATCGATTCCTGAGGTGATCGCTTAGAGACGGCGCTGGTCGAAAAGACAAGCAAACTGTCGAAGTAATTCTAGCGCCGTCTCTTGGAAGGACAAAAAGGCTCTCTACGGCTTCGCCTTCCCCTTGCCACCCTTCGGCTTCGAGGCGGAAGCCGGGTCGGACATCGGTGAGGTCTCATAGAACTTGCCGTCTTCAATGAGGCGGGGATCACCGGTCGCTGTCAGTTCGGCCTTCAGCTCGGCCTCTAGTTTGTCGCGGATCTCGGCGTAATCGGGATCTTCGGCGACGTTGTTGGTCTCAAAGGGATCCTTCTTCAGATCGTAGAGTTCGTACTTCGGTCGGCGGCCATAGACCCAGTCGAAATGCTCTTTCCACTGCTCGTCCTTTCGCGCCATGACAAGCCAGGCTTTGGTCGGACCGGCGTCTTCGTCCGGCAGGGTGATGCGGGTGTTGTTCTCCAACTCGTCGATTGACGGATCCGACTCGTCCTCGCCAAGAAGGTAAGGATCTCCCATCGGCCAGCGATCGGGACGGAAGTTGATGATCAAGGCATATTCATGGGTGCGGATGCAACGCTGCGGATAGGGTTTGAAATCAGCCCGGGCATTGTCAACATGGCGCTCGCGACCGGTGAAAACCCGTATGCGCTTATCATCGACGAGTCCTTCTTTGCTCGATTCGAGAACCGGCCAAAGACTCCGTCCTGTCATGATTTCGGGGATCTCCACTCCGGCGGCTTTGAGAAAGGTCGGGGCGATGTCAGTCAGGGAAGTGAGATCATCGACGACGCGACCGCCCTTCACGCCGGGACCCGCAATTACAAGAGGCACACCGGTGCCGAAGTCGTAGAGATTGCATTTACCGTAGGGAAAACCCGGCGCTCCGTGGTCGCCGCTGATGGCCATGAGGGTATTCTCTGTCTGCCCGGCTTTCTCCAGCTCGTCGAGAATGGCCGCCATCCCGGCATCCCAAGCCGCGATTTCCCCGAAGTAGTCGGCGAGGTCCTGGCGCACCGCAGGCACGTCAGGCAGGTAGGGCGGCATCTTGCCTTTCAGCGAATCCGGGTCGATGCCCCAAAGTTCTTTGCCGCTCCCTTTGATCCACTTCCGATGCACGTTGGTCGGTCCGAACCAGTAGCAAAACGGCTGGCCGTCTTTTTGATCGGCGAGAAAGGCCCGGAAATTTTTCCGCACTTCATCCAGCAATTCTTTCTTCGCCTGCTCAACGGTTTTTCCGCCAGCGACCGCTTTCGTCGCGTTCTGGGAAAATCCGTTGAAGCGTCCGCCCGCCGGTTGATACATGTGGCCCTCGCTGAACGGATAGTTGGACGGCGTTCCCGGTCCCCAGACCTTGTAGGTCGCGCCGATGTGGTAGCCGGATTCTTTCAGCAGAACGGGAAAGGTCGGCAGCTCCTTCGGGAAGGTTGCGCCAAGCAGAATCGATCCGGTTCCTGTTCTCCAAAAATGCTGGCCTGTGAGGAGGGCGCTGCGGCAGGGCGTGCAAGAAGGCGCGCTGACATGAGCGTGATTGAAAAGTACTCCCTCCTCGGCGATCTTGTCGAAGGTGGGCGTCTGGACGACATCGTTGATCCCACCGGGAGCCGACTCGCCGTAGATAGAGGCATAGCGGCCCCAGTCGTCGGCAAACAGGAAGAGAAGATTCGGCCGCTCGTCGGCCTGGGAGATTCCGAGGGAAAGGCACAAGTAGAGAAGGAAACGTCGCATGAGAGCATGTTGGGGAAAAGAAGCGAAGGAATCAACGTCCGTGATCAGGAAAAAACAAGGAGACGCGTTCCGGCACATCACCGACTCGTCATAAGCGATTCAAGCACTTTCTGAAATCCCTCACGATAGACTTCAACAAGTGCCTCTCGCGGCGAGCCGTCAGGTTTGACCAGCCCCTGTCTGAGACCCCGGCCGAAACCGGCAGGCCGATCAACATACTGGCAGCGCAGATAACCAAGGAGATAGGGCTTCGCAAAAGCTGCATCGAGAAATTCGCGAGTCGCGCGAACGGCTTCGGCCTCGTTCGGCATTTGCTCGAAGATGGTTCGAGGATGCTCCGCCGTCGGGAAGCTGATGGCGTGGTCGCAAATGAAGACCGGTTTGCCGGTGACCTGGTGGAGATGCTCGATCTCCTCTTCCGGGAAGACCGTGCTCCTCGGGTAGAGGCGCGAATAGATGTCCCCGGGTTGGACCGCCACCGCATCGATGTAAGGAGCCGCCGCTTCGAGAACGACCGTCGGAGCATCACCGGCGAGATAGCGATCGCCGAAGTTCAGGTGATTCGGATCGGCTTTACGCAAGGCGTTCGCAGCGGTCTTGTAATACTGGCTGGCGATTTCGCCGAGAAACGCTTCATCGTCCTCCTGGACCCGGTGACGTCCAACGGCGACCTGACTCAAGTCGACCGTGGCAAGAGCATTGAGCGAAGTAAGATCGAGCGAGTAGAACTCGTTGAGATCCTTGAGACGACCGGTGTAGCGTTCGGTCAGGAAGGCCGCATAGGCATTGCGTCCGGGGGCATTCGCGGGCAGGCGGCGAATCTCGCTGACCCAGTCGGTGCCGCGCAGGGCCCGCGTTTCGAGCAGGCTCCAAGTCGGGGTGTCTGTCCAGAGGTAGCCGATCAGCCAGGGATCGTCGCGAAGAGGAGTGGCAAAGTCTGCCACCGTGGCGGCGGTTTCCTCCTGCCAGGCCGGATCGAAGACATCGGGGAACTGATAGGAAGATCGATTCGTGGGATCAGGATCGGAGACGTGCTTCTCAATCCGGGCGATCGAGAGGGTGGCAAAGTAGGGGAGCTTCTGACGGAGTTCAGGCGGGCCGCCATAGCCCAGACTGGTGACGTGCCAGTCGTGAAGCTGTGGTCCGAGGTGCTCCTCCCAGAAGCGATCCCAATCGCGACCATACTCGGTGGTGAACGGTTCATCCCGGATCGAGTTTCGGGCAAGGTTGCCGATGTGATTCACGCCGAGGGCCAAATAGCCGTGCCCTTCCGGAGTCATGAGCATCGAGCGGCCATCGCTCTCATCGAGATGAAAGAAACCGGTGGCCTCGCCCTGAACCGGACGGAGGCCGTGAAAGGGATCGAACTTGTCGGCGGCGGTTTCCGCGTTCGAACGATGGATTCCTACAGTCCCCGCGAGGAGGAGAAAGGTGATCAGGGGAAGCGTTCCGGGTTTCATCAGAAGTTGTGGATGTTGAAAAGGCTGAAGGGCGAGCCCGACTATGCCCGCCAATCTGGTATCGGGTAAGCAACATTTTGTCAGCTTTTGAGCAGTTCGGGAAGAAAAGGGCCGCTTGACCCAACCTTGACAACTCCGGGCCTGCCACAACACCGGGCCTGCCACAACACCGG
>CAYGQD010000013.1:53353-60811 GCA_964351855.1 uncultured Verrucomicrobiales bacterium | reverse complement strand
CTTCATTAGACTTCGGCTGAGCGGCCCCTGACCCCGGCCCGGAAGTTTGCGCGCATCCTCCCAGGAACACCCCGGTAGTGACCATGCCAATTGAAAGTATCGTTCCCCATCGCTTCATGACTCATTGCTAGTCGGGCAATTCCAAGCGGACAAGTGAAAAGCCGTGACACCCAACTGGAAACGCAGAAAAAGCGCTGACTCAGACTTTGTGAAAAATTTCACAAATTGCCGTTGCGACGAATTTCGCCTAGGGCAAGCTCTTCCCTATGGCGAATACCATCCAGGAATTCGAAGCGCCTGATCCCGCTACGAAAGCCGCCCAACAACTCGAAGAATATCAGCAGACCACCACCGATCTGCTGGGTGAAAAGCTCGTGCTCAACATGGGGCCCAGCCACCCGGCGACTCACGGGGTGCTTCGACTGGTGTTGGAGCTGGATGGAGAAATCATCACGAAAGCGACTCCGGACGTCGGTTATCTCCATCGCGGCGATGAAAAGATCGCCGAAAACATGCATTACAACCAGTTTGTCCCCTACACGGACCGACTGGACTATCTCGCTCCTCTCGCCAACAACGTCGCCTACGCCATGGCGGTCGAAAAACTGATGGGCTGGGAAGTTCCGCCCCGGGGCCAGGCGATTCGGGTGCTCTGCTGCGAACTCGCCCGAATCTCCGCTCACCTCCTCGGCGTGGGCGTGTTCGGGATGGATGTGGGTGCCATGACCATCTTCCTCTACACCTTCACCGAGCGGGAAAAGGTCTACAATCTCTGTGAGCAACTGACCGGTGCGCGCTTCACCACCAGCTACACTCGCGTTGGAGGCCAAGTCCGCGATTTGCCGCCTGGCTTCATCGAAAGCGTCCGGGAATTCATCGACGGAGTCCTTCCGGTGGTGGAAGAAGTCGATAAACTGCTGACGCGGAACAAGATTTTTGTGGATCGGACCAAGGACGTTGGATTCATCTCCAAAGAGGACGCCATCGCTTATGGAATGAGCGGCCCCAACCTGAGAGCTTCAGGAGTCGATCACGACTTGCGCAAAGTTCATCCTTATCTGGGCTACGAAAACTACGAGTTTGATGTTCCTATCGGCGAAGTTGGCGACTCCTATGACCGTTATCTCGTCCGGATGGAAGAAATCCGCCAGAGCGTGCGAATCATCCGCCAGGTCCTCGATCAGTTGCCCGACGGCCCCATCAACGTCGTCGATCCCAAGGGAACCCTGCCTGAGAAGGACAAGGTCTTGATGAAGATGGAGGAGCTGATCCATCATTTCATCGTTTCCACGCAGGGCATTGATGCGCCGGTGGGAGAAGTCTATTTTGGAGCCGAAAACCCGAAGGGAGAACTCGGATTCTACATCAACAGCAAGGGCGGCGGTGTGCCGCACCGGTTGAAGATTCGCAGCCCCAGCTTTGTGAACTTGAGCATCTTGCCCAAGATCCTGCCCGGCCACATGATGAGCGACGTGGCCGCAATTCTTGGTAGCCTGGACTTCGTCATGGGTGAGTGCGATCGCTAGTCGCAGACGTCCTCGAGGGGCAAACAGCCCTTTTCTGCACTGGCGCATTGCCACTGCCTAAGAAGTTGGTAACATGGGTGTCTATAGTCACAGCCATGCTTCCAGACATCGAAACCCTTCTCTTGATCCAGGATCGCGATCAAAAAATCATCGCCCTCAAACGTGAATTAGCCAATATCCCAGTTCTTGCCGAACACGCCCGGGCCAGATTGAATGCAGGGCTCGCGGCGCTGGATAAAGTCAAAGCGGAGCGTCAAAGCAACGAGGTGGCGATGAAAAATCTGGAGCTCGACGCTCAAACCCGGCAAGAGACCATCAGGAAACTGCGCCATCAGCAGTATGAGACGAAGAAGAACGAGGAATTTCGCGCCTTGAATCACGAAGTAGAGCGCTATCAAGCAGACGTCAAAAAGCTGGAAGACCAGGAGCTGGAATTGATGGAGATCGGCGAAGAGATTAAGGGGCGGCTCGAACAATGCGAAGCGGATTTGGCCTATACCCAGGAGTTGGTGAACAAGGAAGTCGCCCAGTTAACGGAACGGAAGAAAAACGATGAAGCTGCCGTCGCCACCCTGGAAGAGGAAAAAAAGAACTTTGCCGGGAAAGTGGAAGACGATTTTCTGTTTACGCTCTATCAGCGAATTTTGACGAAGAAAGGCGATGCCGCCGTGGTGCCGCTGGACAACGGACAATGCAAAGGGTGCCACATGAAAGTGACCAGCTCGACGGTGATTAAAGCGAAAGCCGAGAAAGAGGTCGCCAGCTGTGAGCAGTGTGGACGAATCCTCTATTTCAGCGAGTAGATCATGGCGCGGAAAGGACGCATTCAGGTGAAGAAGAAGGTGAGCCGCCGTCGCCGAACGGAGCCTACGCCCGCGTCGTCCGATCTTGAGCCGCATGAACCGCGGCAAGTCAACCTCAGTGGCAACCAAGAGGGTGTCCCGGAGGATCTCGTCGATGAGTTGACTTCGACCCAACGCTCCATTGGGATCGCCCAATTCTTTCAAGTCATGGGAGCCGCCATGGCGTTGAGCATCGCCGTGGTGGTGCTGCTCCGAAGCGGGATTTTTCGGGGAGGTAGCCTCGCAAACGCCTCCGCATCGACCTTGAGCGCCGATGTCTTCGTCGTCGCGATTCAAGTCGCCGCCGCCTTGATTGCTATGACCATTTTCCTGGCCATCACCTTCCGGATGCACCGATTCACCCAGGCGATCACCGCGTTAGATTCCAGCCGCGAGGAAGACGATTTAGAATTTGTTCTCGGTTATCTTCGGGGATTCTGGACGCTGCTCGGTGGATCATTTGTTACCATGCTCGTGGTTTGTACCGTGGTCTTTTTCTCCGTTCGATGAAAACGACGGCTTACATGTTCGAAGCCGTTCGGCAGATACGGCCCTGGGTCCGGTTTCTCTCCTTTTTCGGCTTTGCCCTCGTCATCGCGATGCTGATCGCCGCTGGATTGCTCACTTTCCAAGGGTTGACCGAGGCCACGACGACGTTCGGAACGGCCACCCGACTCACCATCGCCGGCACGCTCATCATCAACGCGCTGATGGCGATCCATCCCAGCACCAAACTCTGGACGTTTTGCGAAGCCATTTCCCAATTTCTCGCGACGAAATCCGCCAGTGCGTTGGAATTTGGACTGGCGGAACACCGCCGCTTCTGGCAGTCGTGGACCACCCTCACCTTCGTGGCGATCATTCTCAACTCTGCCGTCGCCCTCATCCTTTACCTCGTCGTTAGCGACTAAATCTACTTCTATGGCTAATTTCTCAGGAACCTCCAGCATGGCCGTGTTTTGCGACTTTGAAAATATCGCCATCGGCGTTCGCGAAGCCAAATTTTCGCAGTTCAGCATTGAAAAAGTGCTCGAGCGGCTACTCGTCAAAGGCAACATCGTCGTCAAAAAAGCGTATTGCGATTGGACCCGCTACGAGTCCTACAAGCGCGGGATGCACGAAGCCGCCTTCGAGCTGATCGACATCCCTCACGTTCGCCAGAGTGGCAAAAACTCGGCCGATATCCGAATGGTCGTCGATGCGCTGGATTTGTGTTACACCAAGGCGCATGTTGATGCCTTTGTCGTCGTCAGTGGCGATTCTGATTTCTCCCCGCTTGTCGGAAAACTGCGGGAGAACGACAAACTCGTCATCGGCGTCGGCGTGAAGCACTCCACCTCCGAACTGCTGGTCAACAGCTGCGACGAGTTCATCTTCTACGACGATCTGGTTCGCGAACAGAAGAAGCCCAAGCCCGCGAAAGCCGCGCCGCCGAAGCCCTCGAAGGGCGACCCTGCGGACAAGGCGGAAAAAATGGATGAAGCGGTGGAGCTCGTGGCTGAAACCGTCGAGGCGATGATCGAAGTCCGTGGCGAAGAAGACCGAATCTGGGGATCGATGGTCAAACAAGCGATTAAGCGACGCCGTCCGGGGTTTAACGAGCGCTATCACGGCTTTCGCTCCTTCAATGCCCTGCTGGAAGAGGCTGAAGACCGCGGGTTGATCCAATTAACCGCCGACGAAAAGAGTGGTGGCTACCTGGTTCGAGCCGGCAACGGCAAATCCTAATCGATCGAGAGGAGACCATGTCCGCCAACTTCGAAGTCATCGAACCCGGCCCCTATTCCCTCGGAGAAGGTTGCCATTGGGATGCTCGTAATGACCGGCTGATCTGGATCGACATCAATGGAAAGAGCCTCATGGTTCGATCGACAGCGGGCCTGGAGAAGTTCGATCTCCCTGGAATGCCAGGCACCGTCGTCCTCACGAGCGACCCGAGTGAAGTGATTTTGGCGCTCGATGGCGGCATCGCCAGCTTCAATTTGGAGAGCGGCAACCTCGTCACCAAAGCCGAGTTCCCCGAGGGGCCGGAAATGCGCTTCAACGACGGAAAGTGCGATCCCTCCGGTCGGCTCTGGGTCGGAACCATGCACCGGGACGGAAAAGCCGGGGCGGGAACGCTCTACCGGATCGATCCCGATTTCTCCATCCATCCGATGCTGCGCGATTTAACCATTCCCAACGGCATCTGCTGGAATGCAGAGGCGACCGAACTGTATTTCATCGAGAGCGCCACCCGTGTGATCGCGGCTTTCGATTTCGACAACGCGACCGGAACGATTTCGAGCCAACGCACCATCATCGAAATTCCCGATCTCTGGGGTTATCCAGATGGAATGACGATCGATTCGGAGGGCCTGCTTTGGGTCGCGCATTGGGATGGCGGCTGCATCGCGCGCTACGCCCCGGAAACTGGCAACCCCTTAACCCGCCTTGAACTCCCCGTGCCGAAAGTCACCAGTTGCTGGTTTGGCGGTGCAGATCTGAAAACGCTCTACATCACCACCGCGTTGGGTTCCCAGGATGGTGGTTGGGCGGATACGGAACGCTTTCCTCTCAGCGGAGCCGTTTTCGCGGCCGACGTGGGAGCATCAGGCCTTCCGGCATCTCATTTTGGCGGTAGTTGACAGAATTTCCTCTTTCCAAGATGGTGAAGCCTGCTTACTTACCCGCCCGTCAGTTCCCGGAATTCGAACCGAAAAAATCCAAGACCAACCACTTTCCACCATGGCCGAAACCACTCTCATCCTCCTCAAACCCGATTGCATCGAAAAAGGTCATTGTGGCGAAGTCCTGAAGCGCTTCGAGTCCGAAGGCTTCAAGATTCGCGGCACCAAAATGATGAAGTTGAGCGATGCGATTCTAGCCGAGCACTACGCCCACATCGCCGATAAGCCGTTCTTTCCGGATGTCCGCAGCTTTATGCAAAAGACGCCGGTGATCGCGGTGGCCTTGGAAGCGGATAATGCTGTCGCGCGGGTTCGCGACCTCCTCGGGCCCACCGATTCGACCATAGCTGCCGCCGGAACCATCCGCGGAGACTTTGGTGTCGATATGATGGTCAATGTGGTTCACGCTTCGGATTCTCCTGAAAACGCCCAGATCGAGTTGAACCGCTTTTTCATCGACGGCGAATTGTTCAGCTACTAAGCCCGTCGGACGTTACTGTGTCTTCCTTTTCGCTTCCCCTGCTCTCGGTCATTTTCGCAGCTCTAATCTTGTCAGGCTGCGTGACGATGGATTCTCAGCAGCGGTCGTTTCTCAGTTCCTACGACGGATTTGAGTCCGAAACCAAACGAGGGCCCCTGACGTTTCAAGGGAAGCAAAGCGACTTCGGTCGCTACAACCGGGCACTCATCAGCGACGTCAAGATCCTCGTTGATACCGACGAGATCAAAGCGACCGCAGCAGAAGTCGACACGCTCGGAGACCGCTTCGAATCCATCTTGCGCCAAGAGTTTGACAAGAAATTTACCCTCACGCAGAACAAAGGAGCCGGAACCCTGGAAGTCCGTGCGGCTTTGGTTGATGTGAAGCCAAATTCTCCGGCCTGGTTCGTCGCCGGATACGCCCCCGGAGTTCTCGCCGCCACCTCCGCGGTCTGGGCCGCGACGGGAGATAACCCGGGTTCTGGAGTCACCACGATTCAAGTCGAAGTCCTCGACTCCGTCACGAAAGAGCGGCTCTACGCCTTCATTGATCAGGAAAAAGGCGGGAAGCACAAGGTCCGAGGCGGCTTAACCCGCTGGGGCCAAGCCGAAATCTCCTTCCAAAAATGGGCCGCGCAGATTGCGGAAGCCGTTTCGCGTTAAACTTCGATTTCCCAGCCGGGGCGATACTTCCGCTGAATCTGTTCCTTCAGTTCCGGGCGACCTTTGACTTCCATTTTCTCCGCGTCCCAGACCAGTTTCTGTCCGGGATTGCGCTGGGCGAGACAGCCGAGGCCCACGACTTCGGTGAATGGACCGGCCAGGCCAAAGTAGGACTGCCCGTGATCAATTTTCCCGTGAATGGCATCCAGCCACTCGGTGTAGTTATTCTGATCGCGAGCCCGCGGAATTCTGGGCTCCGGCCACTCACTGAAACCATCGAGGACGTTGCTCGGTTTCACAATCCAGGTGTCGCGGAAGCGGTTGAAGAAGAGTTTTCCTTTCTCCCCGACGAGCACACTTCCGTATTTCTTGTAGTCCATTCCTTCGAGCACGTCGTCTCCCGGGCGATTGAAGTCCCCAGAAATGAGGCGCCAGCTCTCGCGATCGAACTTCGCCCCCTTCTGGCCATCGTACCACTTGTAGGTCAGTCCTTGGTCGGCGAATTCGTAGGTCACGGTGGAATTGATAGGGGCCGAAAACTCACTGCCTCCTTCTTCGATCGCCTGGACACTGGTGGGTGGTCCCAATTCCAACGCCCAAAACGCCATGTCCATGATGTGGCAAGCCATATCGCCCATAGCTCCGGTTCCGTAATTCCACCAACCTCGCCAAGCAAACGGTGCGATCTTCGAACTGTAGTCAACCCACGGTGCCGGCCCGACCCATTGCTCCCAATCGATTCCTGCCGGGACGGGTTCCGGATCCGGCGACGTCTTGAATCCCTGCGGCCAAATCGGGCGATTGGTCCACGCGTGAACCTCTTTCACCTTTCCAATAATCCCGGCGCGCACCAGTTCCACGACCCGTCGCATGTGATCGTTGGCATGGGCCTGGTTTCCCATCTGGGTTTGCAGGCCGCTTTTGGCGGCGGTTTCGGTGAGCATCCGCGCTTCCCAAATCCCGTGGGTCAACGGCTTCTGACAGTAGACATGTTTCCCCGCTTTCAGCGCCATCATCGAGGCATGGAAATGGTGATGATCCGGCGTCGAAACGGTCACCGCATCTACCTTCTCCCCCAAGTCATGGATCATCTCGCGATAGTCGGTGTAGAATTTGGCGTCAGGATGCGCACCGCGCGTGTCGCGCATTCCGCCAAGCCGAGATCGGAGTTTCTTCGCCGCCGGATCCGATTCCTGCATCCGCTTCACATCGACGATGTCAACCAGGGCTACGACGTCGAAGCCGGACTGCTGCTGCCGTTAAACGCTTTCATGGCGC
>CAYGQD010000013.1:48223-53343 GCA_964351855.1 uncultured Verrucomicrobiales bacterium | reverse complement strand
TCGAAGCCGGACTTGACCGATTCGGCGATGTCCGTCTTCCCCTTCCCTCCCGATCCAATCCCCGCCAACGCCGGGCGGGCGTTGGCACCAAAAACGCGGCTGGGAACGAATTGAAAACCGAAAGCCGTGGCCGCCGCAGCGGTCGCTAGCTTGTGAAATTGGCGACGCGATGGAATGGCAGGGGTTTTCATCGCAAAACGGTTGAGTGGCAAGTCGCCTTTGTCCAGTCAAAGCCCGTTCACCGCAGCGCGAAGGTAATGCGATGCCCGAACGCGAGTCGCTCCATCCTCACCAACGGCCAAAAAACCACTGCGGCGATTTCCCCTCGCAATCGTTCAAAGGCGGGCCGCGCCCGAAGGAGCTGGGTCTGGCTCAGCCACTCGTCAGAACTCCAGACGACGTTTCGATCGGGTCGCGGAATCCGTTCCGTGTCCGGAAACCAACAGGTCACCGAAGGATCCCGCGTCACCAACGCCAGACTCTGCCGGCTCGTGATATAACACGTCACATAACCCACCAGCGCCATCGTCAGGCAAAGCATCCATCGAGAACGAAGAAAACGCATCATCAGAACACTAACATGTCTTGCCAAGGTCGCGTCAATGCCACTACGATTCCCATCACCCGTTTCTCTTTTCTTCACTCTTTTTGTCCAAAATGCCACCCGCCTGACTTGTTCTGATATCATGAGTCATCCATCACCAATAGGGATTCTTCAGGCCTTCCTTTCTGGCCTTATTCTGGTAATCAACCCGCCAGTCAAGGCGCAACAGGCCCAAGCGCTGGATGGGACTCAGGCGGATGTGATTGTTTATGGCTCGACGCCAGGGGGTTTCTGCGCCGCGATTGCGGCTGCGCGTGAGGGAGCCTCGGTCATTCTTCTGGAACCCACGGACCATGTCGGCGCGATGAACACCGGCGGACTGAGCCATTGCGACTCCAATCAGATGGTTCGCTCAACGCTGATGGGACTTTTCGACGAATGGCACACCCGCGTGGTGAAGGACTATACCGATCGTGGACTCAAGGCACCGTATGACCCAGCCAAGAAAGACCAGTCTCGGTGGACCTTTGAGCCGCATGTCGCGATGCGGGTGACCCTGCAGATGCTCGACGAAGCCGGGGTCACGGTGCTGACGGAGCGCTATCTCACGTCGGTCACGAAAATCGGGCCGCGAATCACGTCTCTACTCACCAAGAACGGCACCTTCTCGGCAAGAGTCTTCGTCGATGGCACCTACGAAGGCGATCTGATGGCGGCGGCGGGAGTCGATTGGGTGATTGGCCGGGAGGGGCGCGCCGAATATGGCGAATCACTGGCCGGAAAACAGTATCCGAAGAAGAAGATGAACATCAACGGCTTCGATGACGTTGGCAATCTTCTGCCGCTGGTGACGACTGACGATGGCGGTCCTGCCGAAGCCGGTGACAAGAACATCATGACCTACAGCTTTCGGCTCTGCCTGACCACAGATCCTGAGAATCAGGTTTCCATGCCAGAGCCAGCCAACTACGATCCGGATCGATTCGAAATCGTCCGCCGGGCCTTGAAAGCAGGGGAAAGGGTCGGCTTCGATCTCTACCCGTTGCCCGGAGGCAAGCTCGACGGCAACAATTCGATCGGCGGACAGTTTTCCATCGGTTTGGTTGGTGGGGCGAACGACTGGCACTCAGCGGACGAAGCGGGCCGGAAGAAGATCTGGGAAGCACACAAGCAATATACGCTGGAGTTTTTCCATTTCCTGACGAACGACCCGGCGGTGCCTGAAGCGACGCGCCAACGCTACGCGAAACTCGGTTTATGTAGGGATGAGTTCGCGAGTTATGATCATTTTTCCCCTGCGCTCTACGTCCGCGAATCGCGGCGAATGAAGGGCCTCCATGTCATCAGCCAGAAAGACATCCTGGAAGAACCCGAAAAAGTGGATCCGATTGCGATCTCTTCATTCCCCATCGATTCACACGACTGCCAGCGCATCGCCCTGAAAGGCGGTGGTGTCATCAACGAGGGAACGATTTTTCCCGTGCGAAGAAAGAATTCCAAGCACGGCTATGCTTACCACGTGCCGTATCGCTCGATCCTGCCGCAGCCTGAGCAGTGCGACAATCTGCTGGTGCCGGTCGCGCTGTCATGCACCCACGTCGCTATTTCTTCGCTGAGGATTGAGGGAGCCTGGATGGTGATCGGCCAGGGAGCGGGCATCGCCGCGGCCTTGGCGGCGGATCAAGACGTGCCGGTGCAGGAACTGGAGTATGCAACGCTCCGCCAGCAGTTGTTGGCTCAGAATCAGGTTCTGGAATTGCCGGACATTGCGGACCTGCAAACAGCGAGCGGTTCCATTCCCCTGAAGTCGTTGCCAGGAATCGTGCTCGACGACGGCGAGGCGAAATTGACGGGCGAGTGGTCCCACTCGACAAACTTCAAACCACACATTGGAGAGGGCTACCGCTTCAGCGGAGAAAAAGACTCCACCGCAAGAGGCGACGGAACTGCGAGCGCGACCTTTCGATTCAAGGTGCCGAAGTCCGGACGGTTTCAGTTGCTCATGGCCTACTCGGCCCATGAAACCCGGGCTAGGAATGTTCCGGTGACCGTTTCCAGTGGAGACTACCAACAGTCGTTCTCCGTGGACCAGACCCTGGCACTCCCTTCCGGAAAGCCATTTCGCTTGATCGACACGGTCGCGTTGGCGTCGGGCGTGGAAACCACGATCACCCTTTCAAACGCAGACACGTCCGGCTTCGTGATTCTCGACGCTCTCCAACTCATCCCGGCCGATCCTGAGGCGAAACCCGATGAATAACGCCGGGGCTTCTATTCCGGAGCAAACCCACGACGCATCGTGTTTTCCGTCGTGACCTTTGGATTCATGAATTGGAGCAGGTAATCCGGTCCACCGGCCTTCGAGCCGACTCCAGACTTCGCGGCTCCGCCGAAGGCTTGACGCCCGACCAACGCTCCGGTGATTCCCCGGTTCAGATAGAGATTTCCGACGTCGAACTCTCGTTTGGCGCGTTCCAGATGACTCGGCGTCCGACTGAAGACGCCCCCAGTGAGCGCGAAGTCGGTCGCATTGGCAATCTCCAGCGCCTCGTCGAAATCGCACGCCCGCATCACCGCTAAAATCGGTCCGAAGACTTCTTCCTGAGCGAGGCGATGCTCTTTCCGAATCCCCGTCGTAATCGTCATCGGTGCAACATAGCCGGTCTCCGGAATCGCCGACTGAAAGGCGACCTCCCCTTCTTCACCCGCCAATTGGATGTAGTCGCGAATCTTCGCCAGCGCAGCCGCATCGATCACCGCACCCATATGATGGGCAGGGTCTTCGCTCGGCCCGATCCGCCAGCCTTTCGCCGCCTCAATCAACCGTCGGACAAACCGATCATGCACCGCGTCCAAAACGATAACGCGAGAACAGGCAGAGCACTTTTGCCCTTGAAACCCGAATGCCGACTTCAACACCGCCGGCACCGCTTCATCCAGATCCGCGTCGTCGTCGATGATGATCGCGTTCTTCCCACCCATCTCGGCAATGACCCGCTTCACGTGCCGTTGTCCCGACTGCACCACCGCCGCGCGTTCTAGAATCCGCAATCCGATTTCCCGCGATCCCGTGAAGGCGATCGTCGCCACATCCGGATGACCGCTGAGGAAATCACCAATCTCTCCACCCGGTCCCGGAAGGAAGTTGAAGACGCCGTCCGGCAAGCCCGCCTCGCGAAAGATCTCCACCAAGTGAAAACCGACCAAGGCGGAAAGGCTCGAAGGCTTGTAGACCACAGGATTCCCGGCCACGATTGCCGCCGAGACCATCCCCGCGCTGATCGCGAGCGGAAAATTCCAGGGCGCAATCACCGCAGTGACACCGCGAGGAACATAGCTCAACTCGTTCACTTCACCCGGGAGTTGCATCAGCGGATTCGTCCCCGCCAGTCGCGTGGCTTCTGCCGCGTAGTAACGGAAGAAGTCGATCGTTTCGTCGATGTCGGCACAGGCCTCATGCCATTGTTTGCCGACTTCCAGCACCTGCCAGGCCGCGAGTTCGAATCGGCGTCTCCGGCAGATCGCAGCCGCCTCCAGCAGCACGTCAGCCCGCTCTTTTTCCGTTCGTTTGGCCCATCCAGGAAATACCGACTTCGCTGCGGCGATCGCCTTCGCCGCTTCCTCTTTCCCCGCCAGATGAAAGCGTCCCAGAATCTCGCTCGGCTGATTCGGGTTGAGCGATTCCTCGATCCGCCCGGTCTCGATTTCCGCCCCATCAATGAATAAGGGCCGGGTTTGGCCAAGCTGTCTTTCGCGAATTTCTCGCAACGCGCGTTGCATCGCTTCCCGGCTGGTTTCCTCCGTGAAATCGACCACCGGCTCATTGTAGAATCCGGGTTTCTCGCTCATCGGTCCGGTCGGTGGCGTTTTCCGCAGGGTTTCCGCCGGGTCCACCATCAAGGCGGCTGGATCCGTCGAACTGCCGAAGGTCGAACGAAGAAAGCTTTCGTTCGCTGTGTTTTCGAGAATCCGCCGCACCAGATACGCCATCCCCGGAATCAACTCACCAAAGGGGGCATAGAGCCGCACCCGCCCCGCTACTTCACGGATCGCATCCCGCACCGGCTCGGCCATGCCGTAGAGCAGTTGGAATTCGAAGCGATCCGGGGCCACGCCGAGATGCTTCGCCGTTTCCAGCACCACCGCGATCGAACGGATATTGTGGGAACCACAGGCAAAATAGGCCACGTCCGCATGTTCCAGGAGGATTCGCGAGCACTTCTCAAAATTGGCGTCCGTCTGCGCTTTTCGCGTCCAGACCCGGCTCGCCCAGCCGTTTTGCGCCGCAATCACTGTTTCGTAGTCCCAATAAGCACCTTTCACGAGGCGGATCGATGAAGGCAACTGCTCTTCCCGCATCCAACTGAGCAGCTTGCGCAAGTCCGCTTCGGTATCGCGCAGGTAAGCCTGGAGGACGATGCCGAGATGCCGCGACTCGCGAAACTCCGCCCGGAGACGCCGGAAAACTTCGATCGTGAGGTCCTTGAAACGAAAGCTCTCCATGTCGAGACAAAGCGCGGCTCCGGTTTCTTCCGCTTTCGCCGCGATGGGGCGTAGCCGCTCCAAAATCCCCTGG
>CAYGQD010000013.1:0-48213 GCA_964351855.1 uncultured Verrucomicrobiales bacterium | reverse complement strand
CCAGCGAATAGAGCGCGCTCGGCTTCACCGAAACCTGAGCGATCGGCTGCGAATCCCAATCCGAGTCGGCACCATCTCCAGCTTCCAGCGGCTCAAAACGCTGCTCACTCAGGGCATCCAGAATCTCCAGATAGATCGCCAAATGCTCGTCTGCTTCCCGCTCGCTGATGACGGCTTCACCCAGTAAATCCAGCACCGTGGCATATCCATTTTTCCGCAGCTTCATCACCCCGGCCACCGCATCGGCGGCTCCATCTCCCACGATGAACTGCTGCGCCATCATCTCCAGATTCTTCCGAATCGCCCGATTCAGGATCGAGTGCCCGGCCCGTCCCAAAATTCCGCTCGACTGGGCACCGAGCTTCAAAAACGTCGGCACGTCGCCATCTTCGGTCGCGAAGTATTCCTGAATCAGTCGGTGAAGCTGCTCCGGATCGGTCACGCTGGGATAGGCATCCACAAAGCGAAGGAGCCGAACTCGAAAATCCGGTTTCGTCATCGCCCAGTTCATGAGTCGGCCGGTCCATTGTCCGGAATCGAAGACCGACGGCTTCTTGCCTTCAATCGCGGCAAAGAGGGCTTGGCCGCATTCTTGGATCTGTTGTTCGAGTTCGGAAATGGCGGGAGGAGGGTTACGGGTTAGGGAGATAGTGGAAGGAATGAGGGAGGCAGGCATTGGGGGGAGGATTTGATCATTGAAAGATTGTCAGACAATCCAGAGAAACGCAAGACTTCTTCGGTGAATTAAGTCAGTAAAATCGCCAATTCCCTCCTCAGGTTTCTCTCCGACTTTGTTTGGTTGACGGACGCCTTCACCGAACGGTTGATCCTGACATGAAAACCGTAAAAGCAGGCGTCGTCGGAGTCGGCGCCATTGGCCACAACCACGCCCGGGTTTACTCCGAGCTTGCCAGTGCCGATTTGGTCGCCATTTACGATGCCGACCGGGCGCGAGCCGAGGAATTTGCCGCCAAATACGGGGCCACCGCTACGGACGACCTTGACGCATTCGCCGAAGCCGTCGAAGCCGCCTCCATCGCCACGCCCACCGTCACCCATCGCGCCATCGGTGAGCAACTGCTCAGCCGTGGCGTCCATTGCCTGGTCGAAAAACCCATCGCGGACAACCCGGAAGACGCCGCCGCCCTCGTCGCCGTCGCCAAGGAAAACGACTGCCTGCTTCAGGTCGGCCACATTGAGCGGTTCAATCCGGTGCTCGAAAAGCTGGAAGCCCGTCTCACGGAGCCCAAATTCATCGAAGTTCATCGCCTCAGCCCGTTCCCCAATCGCAGCATCGATGTCGGCGTCGTTCTCGACGTCATGATTCACGATATCGAGATTGTCCTCCACCTCGTCAAATCGCCGATTGCCCACATCGATGCCGTCGGCGTTCCCGTTCTCACCCACCGCGAAGACATCGCCAACGCCCGGATTCGCTTTGAAAACGGCTGCGTTGCCAACATCACCGCCAGCCGGATCAGCCCGGAAAAAATGCGCAAACTCCGCGTCTTCCAGCACGACACCTATCTCTCGCTCGACTACCAGGAACAAGACGGGAAGATGTTCCGGAAGGTCGATGGCCAGATTGTCCCGGAACCCGTTCAAGTGGAGAAAGACGAGCCGCTCAAGCTGGAACTCGCTTCGTTCATCGACTGCGTGGCGAAAGGCGAGCGCCCCAGAGTCAGCGGTGCGGAAGCGGCTGCCGCTTTGGAAGTCGCGATCGAGATCACCCGAAAGATCGCCGAAGGAAATCCGCTCGCCGAGCCGTCATAGCGGGGTCTCGGCACGCTCCCTTCTTCCTTTCCATCGGAATTTTTGCAAATTCCGCTACGGTCCGTGGACAAATCCGTGGGACCGGTCTAGAAGATTTCCATGAAAAAGCTCCCCGTGGTGTTCGTTGCCGTGGCTGCGTTGGCAGTCGGTCTCTCTGTTTGGAAACTCGAAGCGCAGGACGATGCGAAAAAGCTGTCGGTGCTGATCATCGATGGGCAGAATAACCACAAGTGGATGGAGACGACTCCGGTGATGGTTCACGCGCTGGAGAGTAGCGGTCGATTCACGGTCGATGTCTCCACCAGCCCTCCGAAAGATGCCGAACCTGCTGCCTGGGAAAGCTGGCGTCCGGAATTCGCGAAATACGACGCGGTGTTGACCAACTACAATGGCCAGATGTGGCCAGCCGAAGTCAACGGAGCCTTCGTCGAATACGTCAAAACTGGTGGTGCTCTGGTCGTCATCCACGCGGCGAACAATTCCTTCGGACTTTGGCCCGAATACAATGAGCTGATCGGCCTGGGTGGCTGGGGCGGACGCAATGAGAAGCACGGTCCCTACATCTATGTAAAGGACGGCGAAGTGGTTCGCGATGAGACGCCCGGAAAAGGCGGCAATCACGGTCCGCAGCATGAGTTTCACATCGAGGTCTTCAATCCTTCTCATCCCATCACCAAGGGAATGCCGGATAAGTGGCTTCACGCCAAAGATGAGCTCTATGACATGCTCCGTGGCCCTGCCAAAAATATGGAAGTGCTCGCCACCGCCTACAGCCAGGTGACAAAGCGCCAAGAGCCAATGATTTTCACGATTCAAGCGGGCGAGGGACGCGTCTTCCATACTCCCATGGGTCATGCGGACTACTCGATGCGCTGCGTCGGTTTCTACAACACCCTGCAACGCGGGACCGAATGGGCCATCACCGGAGAAGTGACCATTCCGCTCTCCGAGAACTTCCCCACCGCAGACGCAGTTTCCGTCGTTGAGGTTTCCGAGTAGGCGCGGACAAGGCCATGCTCCGCCCTCGAAAAAAGTACACGGTCTACGACCTGCAGCAGCTCAAAGGGAAGCGAGTTCTCACCCACATCCACGTCAAGTCTCCGGAAGAGGCGTCTGCGGCGGAAGCTGCCGGAGTGGACTTGATGAGCTGCAGTTATGATTCGCCCGAGGCTCAGACGCGCTTGCCCTTGCTGGCCGCCGCCGCGCCGAACAGTTTTCTTTCCGGAGCCACGCCGCACGGGTTAGCTTCTCCGGAAGAAGCGATTCGGGTCGCCTTTCGCGCGTTGGAAGCCGGGGCCAGTTCCGTATATTGTTCCGCCAGCCCGTTTCTCATCGAAGCGATGGCGCGAGAGGGCATCCCTGTCGTGGGACACCTGGGTCTGGTTCCGCGCCACGTCACTTGGACGGGTTATCGAGCGATCGGGAAAACTGCTGAAGAAGCGAAGCTGCTTTTCGACCGGATGAAGGAGCTGGAGAGCGCCGGAGCCTACGCAGCGGAGTTGGAAGTCGTTCCGCATCGTTTGGCCAGCTTTCTCAGTTCCCAAACCACAATGCTTCTGATGTCGCTGGGATCCGGAAGCGGTTGCGACACCCAGTTTCTGTTTTCCGACGACATTCTCGGCGAATACGAGGAGCGCCCGCCCCGCCATGCCAAAGCCTATCGCAATTTCCTGGAGGAGCATCGGCGACTCCAAGAAGAACGTATCGCCGCGTTTCGCGAATACATTGCGGACGTCGAAACGGGCGCGTTCCCGGCGGACCAAAACCTGGTTGGGATCAAGGAAGAGGTCCTCGAAGCCGCGATTCGAGAGATCGAGGAGAGCGCTGAACCCGGTTGACCGGTTGCGGTGACTGTTTTTAGGTGGCGGATCTCATGAAACCCCACCTGCTCGCCCTGTTCTTCCTCGTTACCGTCGTTGCTGAATCGGCGGATTACCTGCCACGCAATACCCAAGCTCCCGGCGAGCATCCGCCGACTCCCGAAGAAGCGCTTGCTGCGATCACCGTTCCCCCGGGTTTCGAAGTCACCCTCTTCGCTTGCGAACCCGACGTCCATCAACCGGTCGCCATGGTGACGGACGACTTCGGTCGGATCTGGGTCGCGGAAAGCTATTCCTACAAGGAGTGGGAAAAGACCGGCGAGGACCGGATCATCATTCTGGAGGACACCGATAACGACGGCGTCCATGACAAGCGAACGGTCTTCTGGACCGGCGGGAATCACATCAGCGGGATGAATGTCGGCTGGGGCGGGGTCTGGATTTGTAGTGCGCCGCACCTGTTGTTCATCCCGGATCATGACGGGGATGACGTGCCGGATGGGGAACCCGAAATCGTTCTGGACGGCTGGACGACCAAGGCCGGGCACAATTTCGTCAATGGTTTGGAGTGGGGAATCGACGGTTGGCTCTACGGGCGTCACGGCATCACCCAGCCATCGCTAGTCGGAAAACCGGGAGCACCTGAAGAAGAGCGGATTCGGCTGGATTGCTCCATCTGGCGCTACCACCCGGTGACCAAAGCGTTCGAAGTGGTGAGCCGTGGCACGACCAATCCCTGGGGCATGGACTGGGATGAAACCGGAGAACTGTTCTTCACCAACAACGTCAACGGCCACCTCTGGCACTCCGTTCCCGGAGCCCTGTTTCCCCGAATGAACAATCGGCCCGATCCCGGCAACGTCTTTTTCGACTACGAGCGCATGCCGATGACGGCCGACCACCTGCACCACGCCGGCACCATTCAAGACTGGACCAAGACTCGAGACGGACTGGGTGTCCACAGCGATCTCGGCGGTGGGCACTCGCACTGTGGCGGCATGATCTACTTAGCGGACAACTGGCCCGCCAAATACCGGGGACGGATCTTCATGAGCAACACGCACGGGCGACGTCTCAACCAAAACATTCTGGAGCGCCAGGGCTCGGCTTATGTCGGCAAGCGCGCGCCGGATCTGTTCTTCGCGAATCAGCCGTGGTTTCGCGGCGTCTCCGTGATCTACGGGCCGGACGGCGGCGTTTTCGTCAGCGATTGGACTGACTTGGGCGAGTGTCACGACAACGATGGCGTCCACCGCACCAGCGGTCGCATCTTCAAAATCACCTACGGCAAGCCGGCCGTGTCTCGCGATGCCATTGCCATGCTTTACGATGAGGATGATCAACTGGCGGAGCTGCATTATCACGAGAACGAGTGGTTCACCCGCAAAGCCCGCCGCTTGCTTCAAGAGCGCAAAGCCTACGGTGACGACGTCGGGAATGCGGAGCGGATTCTCCAGCGAACCTTGAAAGGAAACCCGGACGAGGTTCTCCGCATCCGGGCGCTCTTGACACTCCATGCTCTCGATGCCCTGGAAGAGAGTGATTGGTTAGACCTGATGGATGAATCCAGTGAGCATCTCCGCAAATGGGGAGTTCGACTCGCCGTCGATCACGGCGCGCCGTCTCAGAAGATGCTGAATCGCTTCGTGGAAGCGGCTGCCGAGGAGAAGTCCGGACTCGTTCGACTCTACCTGGCTTCCGCGCTGCAACGGATCGATGGACCGGATCGCTGGCAACTGGCGACCGCCCTGGCTCAACGCCAAGACGACGCGACCGACCGCTACCTGCCGCTCATGTTGTGGTATGGCGTGAAAGATCCCATGGCAAAGAAACCGCTCGCCGCGATTGCCTGGCTGGACCATTGCTCCATTCCCAAGCTGCACCGATTCACCGCTCGATTGGCCTGCGAAACCGAGCCGAGCCAGGCGGTCTTTGATGCGCTGCTCAGCCGCTTTCCGGACAGCGGTAACCAGGCTCTGGAATTGGCCCATGGGATGCTCGCGGGACTCGAAGGGCAGCGCAATCTTCCCACGAGCGACGCTTGGCCCGCCGCCCGCGATTTTCTGGCCCAATCCTCTGAGCCGGAGTTGGCGATTCGCCTTGGCCTGAGCCTCGCCCCCGCCGAAACCACCGGCAGCTTGGTGAAGCGCGTCGAAGCCGGAGACAGCCGCGCCTTGGAACTGCTCGTCGAAGCTCGCGCTCCCGTCACTCGCGAGCTTCTCGCCAACGCCTTGGACCATCCCAAGTTGCGGAAAACGGCTCTTCAGGGACTGATCCAGATTCCCAGCCAAAAAGCTTCCCAAAAAATTCTCACGAGCTGGTCGAATCTGGATGCGACCGAGCAAACCGCCGCCGTCGATACCCTGGTCAGCACCAAGACCAGCGCCCGTCTCCTGCTCGACGCGATGGAGTCTCAGCAAATCCCTCGGGGCGCATTGAACGCCTTTCAAGCTCGGCAGATTCAAGCGATGAAGGATGAGGATCTCGGCAAACGTCTTGGTCAAATCTGGGGGGAACTGAAATCCAGCAGCGCCGCGAAACGGGACGAGATCAAGCATTACCAGAATCAGCTCACCGCCGATGTCCTCGCTCAAGGCAACCACGCCCACGGGAAAGAACTCTACGCTCAACGCTGCGCCGCCTGCCACTCGCTTCACGGCGAGGGAGGAAACATCGGGCCTGAACTGACGGGAGCCAATCGCACCGATCTCTATTACCTGCTCGAAAACATCATCGATCCCAGCGCCACGCTCCCCCGCGACTTCCATGTCACCTTGGTAACGAAAACAGACGGTCAACTGGTGATGGGGAACCTCGCCAAAAAGACCGACTATACCCTCACCCTCACCACACCAACGGGCGACGTCGTCATCAATCGTGACGATATCACCGAGCAGAAAACGTCCCCCATTTCCCTGATGCCGGAGGGACTACTGAATGGACTGGAGATCAAAGAGGTGCGGGATTTGATCGCCTATTTGATGAAGTAAACGCGGACAATTCCAACTTCCCCAGCGAAGGGAAATCAATCCTTGAGTTCCCCGGCGCTTCCGCTCAAGGTCGCACCCACTTCATGCCTGGATTCGAAGATGCGCTTACCCACCTGTTCAGCCCACTCGGGTTGATGCTGATTGTGTTTGGGACTATGCTGGGCGTATTCGTGGGAGCCGTTCCGGGACTGACCGGGACGATGTTGATCGCGCTGACCCTGCCCTTGACCTATGGACGCGACCCACTGCATTCGATGGCGTTCCTCATCAGCATTTACGTCGGGGCGGTCAGTGGAGGAATGATTACGGCGACTCTCTTGCGAATGCCGGGAACGCCAGCATCGATTGTCACCACTCTCGACGGCTACCCGATGGCCCGCAACGGCCAACCAGGCAGAGCCCTGGGGTTGGGAGTGATGGCCTCCTTCGTGGGCGGATTGATTTCCTGGATGTTTCTCGTCCTGCTGACCGCCCCCATCGCCAAACTCTCGACCAAATTCGGCTACTTCGAGTATTTTTCCCTGGTCATGATGGCCCTGGTGTTGATCGCGACCATCGGCGGGAAGTCCTTGCCTCGATCGCTGTTCTCCGGGTTTCTCGGTATCTTTCTGGCGATGCCGGGCATCGCCGCAGCCACCGGGGAAACGCGACTCACCTTCGGAATCACCGAGATGAACGACGGCTTCCAACTGCTACCGGTCTTGATCGGTCTCTTCGCCATCAGTCAGATTTTGCGAGACATCGTCAACATCGAGGAAAAGGGAGAACCGATCGAGCTGGGTGCGCGCTCCGTGTTTCTCCGGTTCGCGGACCTGAAGAAGCACGGCCTGAACATGCTCCGTTCATCAGTGATCGGAACCTGGATCGGGATTCTGCCGGGGATCGGAGCGAATATTGGTTCCGTCACCGCGTATTCCATGGCCAAGAGCGTTTCCAAGGAGCCTGAGAAGTTCGGCACCGGTCACGAAGCCGGCGTCATCTCCTCCGAGTCAGCCAACAACGCCACCATCGGCGGTGCGCTCATCCCCTTGATCGCGATGGGGCTACCCGGAAGCATCGTGGAAGCCGTGTTGTTGGGCGCGCTGATCGTCCATGGCTTGCAACCAGGCCCGCGCTTGTTCGAAGAAAGCCCCGACATGGTTTACACCATCATGGGCTCGATGTTCCTGGCGAATCTCGCAATGGCTGCGATCATGTTGTTCTCCATGCGTTTCCTCGCGAAGCTAACGCGGGTTCCTCGGGCCTATCTTCTTCCCGTGATCCTCTGCTTTTGCGTGATCGGTTCATTCGCTCTTTCCAGTCGTATCTTTGACATCTGGGTGATGCTCGGATTTGGCCTCCTTGGTTTTATCTTAGAGTCGAAGCGCATTCCCCTGGCCCCCTTTGTCATCGGGTTTGTCTTAGGGCCCATTGCCGAGAAGAATCTGAGTTTAGGGCTTCAATCGACCAATGGAAGCTATGCCCCCATTTTCACACGGCCCATTTCCCTGACCTTTTTTCTCATCGCCATGGCGATGTTATGTTGGCCGATCATCGCGAAGCACCGAAAACGATAGATCAGGTCTCCACGGATTCCCATCTGGACCAATTGATCGAGTCAATGGTTGTGGTGCCAATGAATTCAAAACGATTCGCGGCAAACGTCGCGAAGCTGTTGTGCTGATGAATTCACTTGAGCCAAGCGCATTGCCAAACCGGAAACCTGGTTCCAGATAGTTCCTAATTCTCCGTCTCATTGCTTCATCGCCAGTTCCATCACTTCTAAGGTCCGTGGCCATCGTATCGAGAGCAATGTTCATCCATCTTCCACTCGATCCCCTCAAGAAACCGAGTCAGGCATCCTTCTTCAACACCATGAGACTTCGAAGACGGTGGTGACGATGGGCTTCGCGTTGCAGACCTCCTCAGAGGCGGCGCAATCTGAGGCAACTTCTTGGTTTGATACTATTAAATTTCTGGTTATTATTGAAACTCAGGCTTTATACCCCTCATTCTGAGGACGAAATCTGTCCGCGCCCCGATTCTCTATCCCGATCCTTGCAACCTGAAATTCCAGTTTCAAACGCTCAGACTACCTCGATCCGTCAAGGTATCGCCCGGCTATCGAGACGACGCACTTTCTTCCGATCCGGATTTTCCCTCATTGAGTTGCTCATTGTCGTCTCCATCATCGGTATCCTCACCGCCGTAGCGATGCCCGTAATCGGAGGACTCCATGAGTCCGCCAACGAAGCGAGAGACCGAGCCAACGCCCAGAACATCGCCACAGTATCCGCATCGCTCGCCGCAGTGGGAGCAATTCACGTCTTTCCTCCTTCCATGGGAGGGAAAGAAGCAACCATAAAGCTATTGCGAGAAGGAATCACCGTCTCCGAAGGCCCATTTGCCGGCCAGAAAATGGTGGTGGATGCCCTCTCGAATGAAGAAATTGAAAAGGCGATGAGGTTTTTGGAGATCGCCATCGACTCCACGGAACTCAGGCTCGTCTACACCCCCGGGCAACTATAGATTTCCCAACTGCGAGAAAACTCCAGCCATAACGTCTTATTTTCAATAACTTTCGTATTTTTCAATATTTTCATTTGCGGACCTTTTCTCCAGTGTCTACTATCTAATTGAATCACATTGCCGTGAACCTTCCATCAACACCACCCAGCACATCGAAAGGCTACCAGACGACTCTGGTCGGTCTTGCTCTCATGGGTGTGTTGATAGCACAGCCTCTGGCTTCCGATAGCGTTGCTGTCACGGAAAGCGCCGTCAACACGATAGCTGCGGCCATGGCCGCAGACATGGGAGGACATCCCTCTCAATACATCGACTACGCCAAAGGATTGGGATCCACCCTCACTCTCTTAACGCGAAGCCAACAGGAAATCGTTCTCGAAGAAGACCCCAGTGGATTGCTAAACGTCCTCAACAGCGCACCCGTTGAATCGCCAGGCGACAGCGGCGAGGAAGGATCGAATGCCTGGGAAGACTTCTGGAACTGGTTTTCGGGCCTTTTAGGTTAAGGTGGATTTCCGCACCCGGATCGGGCAACCCCGAGTTTCCCCTGGCGGCTTATTCTCGGAGGAATAAGGGTCTAGCGGGTCGATACTATCGACTGATTCTCGGCGATTCATGATCTGTTCAAGAGGAATCGGGAAACAACAATTCCCCCAAACTTTGATGGAGACCCCATTTTTTTCAACCCGCCTTAATCCTCCGTAACTCCCTGAGAATGAATGGCGCGCCCGAGAGGATTCGAACCCCTAACCTTCTGATCCGTAGTCAGACGATCTATCCAGTTGATCTACGGGCGCATTCCGAACCTTCAGGTCTCCGGTCGGAAGAGTCGGTAACTTGCATGGCCCGAATCATGAAGCAAGGAGTTTTTCATTTTGTTTAGCTGTCCGGGAAGAAAAGGTTGCCACAATGTTAGGGCCGGCTAATAATCGGCCTTGTGGAACTAGATGAACTTCAGCTTTTCCTTGGCCAATCCCCGACGACGCGACTGCTTCGGGCGCAAAACGGGGCCTTCATTCTTCATTTTCTCTACCTGGAGTTCAAGAAGGAGCTGCGCATCACGATTGCTCAAGATCAGCTTCTCGCGGATTTGACGGAGTATCAGGCGATGGTTCGGGAAACGCATCCCGATGCGCTGGGGGAAGAGGCGCTGGATTATCTGAATGCCTGGTGCAAACCGGATACGCGATTTCTGCAGCGCTTTTTTCAGGGCTCCAGCGATGAACCGGTTTACCAGCTCACAGCTCATACGGAGGCGGCGATGCGTTTTGCTCGGGAATCGGTGGCTCGCGATGACCAGTTCGTGGGTGCTGAGAGTCGCGTGTTGGCGATTGTGGAGACGTTGCGGGAGATCACGATTTTTTCGGGCGATGATGCGACGAGCCAGGTGGCCGCGCTGAAGGAAGAGCGCGATCAATTGCAGGCGGAGATCGATCGGATCGAGCAAAGTGGCGATGCCAAGACTTACGATCGCTCGCAAATCAGCGAACGTTTTCACTTTGCGTTGGATCTGTTGCAGCGGGTCTTGGGCGATTTCCGAAAGGTGGAAGATAAGTTTAAGGAGATTACCCGGAAAGTTCAGGACTTGCAGATCGCGGGAGAGAACAAAGGGGATTTGCTTGAATTCGTGATGAACTCAGAAACCGTGTTGAAGGAGTCCGATCAAGGAAAAAGCTTTTATGGTTTCGTGAACTTGATCTTATCTCCGACCCGGCAACGTGCGCTGCGCGAATTGGTCGATAACGTCCGCCAGATCGAACAGATTGGAGAGAACGAGGAGGAGCTGGAGATGCTCAGAAATATGATCCCCGCCTTAACGGCGGAGGCGGAACAGGTGATGCAGACGAACCAGCGCTTGTCCTCTTCGATCCGTCGCTTTCTCGACGGTCGGGTTGCCGATGAACGTCGACAAGTTGCTTTAACGATTGAGGAGGTTCTCAACCTCGCTCGCCAATCCCGCAATGATCCACCGGAAAGCTTGGGACTGAGTGTCGAGGAAGGCTTTAAGCCGTATGTTGCCTTTAGCCGCTCGTTCTGGTCTCCCGCCGCGGAGGTGGATGCCGTTTCGCTCCAAGTCGCCGAGGCCGGAGCGGAAGAATTGGACGAAGCCTTTGATCTCTTTTCGCAAATGCGTCGCCTGGATTGGAAGGGGATGCGGGATGTGATTGCGGATGCGACCAGGCATGCGGACTCGGTCTCGCTGCCCCGCTTGCTGGAAGTGCATCCGCCCGAAAGTGGAGCGGTAGAAGTGTTGGCCTATGTGCAAATTGCCGAAGACGATGATCACGTGATCGTGGCGGAAGAAATGGATGAGATCCAGCTTCCGGCAGGGCAGTCTCACCAAGGCCGCCGGGTGATGAAAGTTCCCCGGGTCGTCTTTCGCTCCTCGCTTCACTCTTAACCAAGACTTGGCCGGTTGACTGAGAAATCCGATAACCGGTTGACTCGCTCATTTTCCTAACAAACCTCTAATATCGTTTCCTTATGGCTCATCTTCCCGACTTTCACGATTCCAGCGTTCCGGCAATTCGACTCCTGCAGGGAGCGGTTTACACCGATGACACTAAGACGTGGGATCTTCTCATGGCGAATCGAGCGCGTCTCGAAACTTACTTTGGTCGAATCGGTTTGTTGATGGTGATTGATGAACCGGAGGGATTTGCCTATTTGCGCCAAATCGAAGAGGACGAGTTGCCGGACGGTTATGAAGGCATGCCGAAGTTGATTCGTCGCAGTCGGTTAGGGTTCGATGTCACGCTATTTAGCGTTCTTTTGCGGGATGAGTTGCGGCGGTTCGAAGAGCAGAACGTCGATTCCGAGCGCTGCGTGGTTGATACGGGAGAGCTGCAATCCCGCATGATGGAGTTGCTGCCGGATAGCGAAGATGAAGTTCGCGTTCGCAAGAAGTTCGAACAGCTCCTCGTAAGGGCTCAGGAACTCGGGTTTCTGCGGAAGCTCAACACTCAGCCGATCGCCTATGAGATTCGCCCGATCATCAAAGCCCGCATCACGGCGGAGCGCTTGGATGAGCTAAAACATCAATTCGAGGCGCATGCAAAGTCCGCCACGGATTCGGCAGCGTCTAACACCCTTCCCAGCTAAGCATCATGACCGAAGAACCCTTCGTTGCGCCCGGTTTACCCGGCTATCGTCTGCACAAAGTGCAAATCATGAACTGGGGAACATTCGATTCCTCCAAAGGCCAAATTCAGACCATCCGGCCGAACGGACGGACCTCCCTGCTCATTGGTCAGAACGGTAGCGGAAAATCGACGATGGTCGATAGTATCCTGACGCTACTGGTTCGACCGGGAATCCGGAACTACAACGTCGCAGCAGGTTCGAGTGGAAAGAAGCGAGAACGCGATGAGCGCTCTTACCTGATGGGCGCTTACGGTCACGCCAGCACGGATGCGGAAAACAAGGCTTCGACGCTCTATCTTCGCAAAGAAGGCCGCCATCTCAGCATTCTGCTGGGTTATTTCTACAATGCGGATACGAAGAAAGGATTCACCATTGCCCAAGTGCTCTATTCCGGCGTGGATGGAAAGGTCGAGAAGGTGTTTTGCTTCGCGAAAGGAGAGAAAGACATCGCGATCGACTTTGCCGATATCAAGTCCGTCGATCAAATCTCTAAAAAACTGGAAGCTCGTGATATCCGAACGACCAAAACCTTCGCTCAGTATCACAAGTGGCTGATCAACGAGGGTAATATGCGGCCGAAGGCAATGGATGTCTTTAACCAGACGGTTGCGGTGAAAGACATTCGCAGCCTGACGGAGTTCATTCGCGGTCACATGTTAGAGGGGCAGAACTGGAGAGAACGGATCGATGACATCCTCAATCACTTCCAGCAACTTTCCGATGCGCATCGGATGTTGGTGGATGCCCGAGAGCAGTCCCAAGCCTTGCAACCGATCGCTCAATACGGTGCGGAGTATGGGCGATTGAACGAAGACCTGGAGAGTCGCGAACGGATCGAAAAGGCCTGTGACGCCTATTTCCGAGTCAAATCCATCGACCTTTACACCAAGGCTCGCGATGAACGCCTGGCCGAGGGCGAAGGAATCACGGCTCAGCTAGAGGTTCTGAATCGTCAGCTGGATGACAACGAGCAACAGATTCGCCGCTTGCAGAATGACGTGGAGAATTCAGGTGGAGAGCGACTTCGTTCCCTCCCCTTCTTGCTGGAACAGAAGCACGAGGATTCCAAACGGCGGCGCGAGCGGGCGGACCGTTATCGCAGAGCCTTTCAGAAGGCGGGTTTGCAACTTTCCGTCTTAGACGAAGGCTCGTTTCAGGCGGCGACGGTGGCGCTTTCCGATTTGCGCAAACAAACGGAAGCGGAAGTTCAAACCCTGGAGGAAGGGAAGCTGAACAGCGCGATTCGCGCCCACAAACTGGAAGCGCGACGAGATGCGCTGGATCTGGAGATTCGCACCCTGCAAGAGCGCGGGTCGAATCTTCCGGAGCGCCATCAAGAGCTACGCCGCCAGATTTGCGAGCAGCTCCAGCTAAGTCCGAACGATCTTCCCTTCGTCGCCGAATTGATTGCAGTGAGAGAGAATGAAACCGAGTGGACCAGTGCCATCGAAACGGTTCTGCGCGACTTTGGACTGAGTCTATTGGTTCCCGCTGATCGCTTTCGCGAAGTCAGCACCTTCATTGATGAACTATCACTTCACAACGCGGAGAAAGGCGGAATGAAACTGGCTTATCTGCGAGCCGGAGACGTACTGTCAGAGAATGTGACTCCCAGCGCATCGAATGACCAAGCCCTTCTCTTGAACAAACTGGAATATAACGAGCAGCACTCGATGATCGATTGGGTCAAGGCCGAGTTGGCTCATCGTTTCAAGTTTGCCTGTTGTGATTCCGATGCCGATTTTCGAGACGTGCGGGCAATGGCTCTAACCGCGAAGCGACATATCAATTTCGGTCGAGGCTGGCATGAGAAAGATGATCGGGATCTCGTGACGAATCCCCGTCACTATGTTCTCGGCTGGAACAATGAAGCGAAGCTCCATGTCTTGCGAAAAGATTTGGCCCTCGCGGAAGAAGACCTTCAACGTCTTCTCGTTGAGATGGCTCAGCATGGAGATCAAGTCGCCCTTTTACGCTCCCGCGAAGAAGCGATCCGACGCGCCCAGGAGATCCGAGCCTTCGCGGAAATCGATCACGAACGGGTGGATCGCGAATTAGCGGAGTTGCGTCGCGAGAAAGAAATGTTGGAAACCTCCAACGAAGCGGTTAGCGCGGTTACGAGTCAACTTGGCTCCGCCACCGCTCAAAAGCACGAGTTGAAAGGTCGCGAATCTCGTTCTATTAAGCGCCTCGGTGTTCTCGAGCGTGAGATTGCACAAGCGAGTGAGTTGCTGGAAAACAGCGAACGACGCATCCGTATAATGAGCGAGGAAGGCGATTTCGAGCAACACACCTCGCTCTTCCCGAGCATTGAGGATGATCTCCTGGGAGCTGGGATTGTCTTATCGGCTGATTCGCTGATGGAACAGGAAAACGCCTACACTGCCGATTTACGGCAGGCCATTGCCGCGACGCGTTCCAAGCTGGCGCCCGTCGAGAAATCGCTGGTCCAAGCCATGGGCCGATTCCTGCGGAAGTTCCGCCAGTTCGAGCACGAGTTCCGCGAAGATCCTGCCTATCTGGACGACTTCCTGAACCTCCACGTTCGGCTGGACCAAGAAGATCTTCCCAAGCATGAGCAGAGCTTCAAACAGCGATTGAACGAGAAAGTCACCACGGAAATCGGCATTCTCAACAACCAGTTGGATAACGAGCGGGAGGAAATCCTGACAAGGATCGAAACGTTGAATCGCTGTCTGGAGACAATCGATTACGATGCTCTGGATAAGACTTATATGCAGTTGGAACCGAAACCCGTCCGCGATGCGGAGATCGCGGAGTTCCAACGCTTGATGAAGGAATGTCTGGCCGATGCGTTTGAAGGAAATGGCGAAGCGGATGAAGCTCGCTTCTCCCGCATTGAAGGACTGATCAGTCGCCTGCGGGAGGATGCTCGGTGGCGGGAGAAAGTCACTGATGTGCGCCGCTGGTTCGACTTTGGGGCCCGGGAAACCGTCCGCTCAACGGGAGAGGAGCGGGGCTACTATTCAGACAGCATGGGACAGTCTGGAGGAGAAAAAGCGAAATTAGCCTTCACCATTCTCGTTGCCGCCGTTGTCTATCAGTTCGACATCGATCCAGAGGCTCCCGAGAGCAACAAGTTCCACTTTGTGGTGGTGGATGAGATGTTCTCCAAAATCGACGACCGCTACGCGGAATATGCCTTGCGCCTGTTCCAAAAGTTCGGCCTGCAGCTTCTGATCGTGGCTCCCTTCGACGCCAAGGCGAAAGTGACCGAACCCTTTGTCGACTACTACATCCATGTGGTGAAGAAGAACAATCGTTCCCGTGTTCTCACGATGAGTTCGGACGAGTTCAGTGGGCGCTTTGGAGAAGAGGGTGGCGTCGCGTCGCGGAATGCGGCTTCGACGACAACACCAGCCGTTGATCCCATGACCTTGGGAGCCTGAGGAGACGCGATCATTGAGTCGGAAACGTCGTCGTCACTTCAGAATCCCGATCGAAAACAGCACGCCAAAGAGGAGCAGCTGCATCGCGGAGAGACCGAGGAACTTGTTGTAGGCGGGACTCGGTTCCGTTTTGAAAACGTTGCTGACGATGATCGCTCCCGGAATCAAGACGAGCATCGGGAGAATGGTGGCCAACTCGCGATGATGGAACCAGTGGGTTCCCATGAGCGGAGGCAGAATGCAGAGAACCGCGATTTCAATCCGGGCGAAGTGTTTGCCAAAACGAACCGCGAGGGTGCGTTTGTTCGCGACACGATCTTCTTCAACGTCGCGCAAATTGTTGACTGCAATCAAGACCGTTGAGAGCATCCCGACCTGGAGTCCCAATACCACGGGCTGAAAACTCCATTGCCCCGTGAGGACGAAGTAGGTGCCAGTTACGGCCACGAGCCCAAAGAAGAGAATGACGAAGATTTCGCCCAAACCACGATAGGCCAGCGGAACCGGCCCACCCGTGTAGCCGAACGCAAAGTAAAGCGACGGGATGCCGATCGCGAGAATGGGCCAGCCGCGAGCTTGCAGTAAAGGAATCGAGAACAACCCGGCCAGAGCCAGCGTGATCCAGGCCGCGGCCCAGACCGTGCGGCGGGAAATAAGTCCACTCTGAGTGACCCGTTTCGCTCCTTTCCGCTGTTCCGTATCGGCTCCTTTCTCGAAGTCGATCACATCATTGAAGAGATTGGTCGCGATCTGAATGCACAGGGTACTGGCAAGGGTAAATCCGGCCAAGGCCATACTAAAACCGCCGGTGAATGCCTTGGCCAAGACACAGCCTAACGCCACGGGAACGATCCCGGCAAGGAGAGTTTTCGGCCGAATGGCAAGGAACCAGGATTTCATGAATCTGGGCCCAGAGAAGCGGTGAAGCCTCTGAAAATCCACCCGAATTCCCGGAAAAAAGAAGGGCTCCCCGACTGCGTCATCGGAGAGCCCCCATTAGGCCAGGAGTTGTTGTTGCTGGTTTGTCAGCACCGTATGAGCGAATGGCGCTGACATGGATTTAGACAGGCCAATTTCCGAGAGAGTCACTTCGTTGGCCAAAAAAATAGAAATGAAAGATTCCCGCAACACGGACTTGAATCTCCTGCGTTGAGAATCAGAAGTTAGTGTTGACCTTTGGGGCAGAAATTGGTTTTCTCTGCGCGTCTATTTACCACTCAATCTATGCAAAAATTCTTCTCCGCGTTCGTCGCGCTGACGTTCTTATTCTCAATGGCACAGGCCCAGGATGAATTCTCGATTCCCGGCGTGGATGATCCCGCCGCCGTGAGCCAGCCGAGCGGAGGAGATTCGACCGCCAGTTCCGATTCCGACGGAGAAACCAAACGATCCGAGCCGGAAGAATACGGCAACTTTCTGGAGAAGCTGATCAAAGTGGGTGGAGTCTTCATCTGGCCGCTGATCTTTCTCTCCGTGGTTGTCGCAGGATTGTGCGTGTATTCCTTGATCGATTTGAGCGTTCGAAACTTTGCGCCGGAGAAGACGATCAAGGATTTGCGGGAAGACATGGAGCACGGCGACGTGGTGGGCGGTAAAGATCGGGCGGAGCGTAGCAAAACCTGCTTGGGCCAGGTCATGGCCGGCGGCCTTGAGTTTATCGGAGATCGCGGTTATCAAGTTCTGGACGACAACGCTCTCTACGATGCGATGGCTGAAGCTTCTCAGGAGTTCAATCGCGGGAGAGCCCGCACCATCAATTACCTCTCGGTCATCGCTCAGTCTTCCCCCATGATCGGACTGCTGGGAACCGTTTCTGGTATGATCAAGGCCTTCGACAAGTTGGGCGGTGAGGGAATGGGTGATCCTGCTTCTCTGGCCACGAACATCTCAGAGGCCCTCTTCACCACGGCAGCGGGACTGGTCATCGCGGTTCCCTCGCTCTTTGCGTATTACTATTTTCGAGATCGGCTTGCCCACTTCGTCGCGGTGACCGATAAAGAGGCTTACCGCCTCCTCAACACCTTGCGCCGGGCGATCGTTGCCAGTCATGCTTCCGCCGGAGCCGGGACACCCCCGGCTCAAGCCTACGCCCCGCCGGTTGAGCACGCTCCCGAGCCTGCTCCCGCCGCTCCGGAACCTTACCAACCTCAGCCCTATCAGCCGAAGCCGCACACGCCGTCTTCCGACTGAAATTGGTGACCTCACGCGATGGCTCGCTCTAAAAAAGACATCTTTGGTTCCAAGCCAAATGTCAACATGTCGGCAATGATCGACTTGGTCTTCCTGTTGCTCATCTTCTTCATGGTCGCCTCGAAAATGATCACGGTCCCGCAGATCGAAGGTGTCGAAATCCCGATCGCGGTCGAAGCGCGAGTCCCGAAAGACGCTCAGGGGCGCGTCGTGATCAACGTGCGGCGCGATGGCGCGATTCTCGACCTCCGCGAGCAGATTTTACAGCCGCTCGATGTCCAACGCATCATGGAAGCGGCAAAGAGAGCGAACCCGAAAACCCGACTTCATCTCCGAGTGGACAAAGATGTGGCTCATAAACACGTCGAAGAAGTCATGCAAGCTTCCGCCCGTGGTGGCGTGAGTGACGTCATTTTCTCAACCTTCGTTGCCGAATAACGCGATGCGCCGACGCTCCAGCAATCCCTTCGACCAGCAAGAAGAAGCCGAAATCGACATGTCGCCGATGATCGACGTTGGTTTCCTCCTTCTCATCTACTTCATCGTCGCCACCACCCTGATGAAAGAAGAGGCGGATCTGAACCTGGTGTTGCCAGGAACGGCCCAGGTTTCCGGTGATCCGGTCAAAATCGATCAAATGATGATTCGGATCGACGGCAGCTCCTCGGTGTTCGTCAATGATGACATGGTCGAATCCAGCACCAGTGGTCGCCGCCTCCCCGCTCTCACCGATCGTCTCACCCGTTACGCCGCCGCGTCGAAAGTCGCTGATTCCAAGGCCTTCGTCATCATCGACTGTGAGGGCGACGCGCGCGAACAACGCTTTATCGACGTCCTCAACGCCTGTAGTGCCGCCGGGATCAACAATATCAGCTTAGCGCAGTGAAAAAGAAACCCACCAGCGGCACGACTTGGCGAAACACGAAATCCAGGGAATACTAAACCATGCTCGTCACCGAAGAAGCCACTCCTCCGCCCAAAGGTCTTCAGACCCGGACCATTGCCATCTTGGCAACGGTGGGGATTCATCTCCTGTTTGCCTTGTTTCTCGGCATCCGTACCATTCTACCCAAAATCGACAAGAAACCGGAGATCATCGCCCAAATTGCGCCCGTCAGTGACACGCCGGAAAAGAAGATTCAGAAGCAAACCGTGAAAAAGCAGGCGCAACAAGTCGCCGCAGCGGCGCCTCCGATGACGAAGATGCTTCGGTCGAGCAGTTTCGCAATGACTGCCGTTCCCGAGTTTAAGGAATTGGATAATATGCCGATTGGCCTCGGTCAGGGAAATCTAGGGGTTGGATTCGGCAACAGCGCCAAGATGGGGAAAGGAGCGATGTTTTTCGGCCAGAAAGTCGCCGGAAACATGGGCGTGGTTTTTGATGTTTCGGGATCGATGCACAGCTACGTCCCCATTGTCGTCGATGAGATCAAACGAGTTTTCCGAACCGCGAACGTTGTATGCGTGAACAGCTCAATCTTCGAATATGTGAATGAAACTCCCAACGCGGTGAAATATGCGGATGCGGATTCTTCCAATGCTCGGCTACCGTTTCTCGGCAGTGCGGAAGCCAAGAAAATGGACCAGGATCTGCGGACCCTCCCGAACTGCTGGTTTATCGACAAAGGCGCGGATTCTTTGGGAGCGGGAGTCGAGTACCTTATGGATAAAAACGTGAAGACGATTTTCGTGTTTAGCGATTTCCAGGATATGCTCATCGGAGCCTATGTGGAGAAGTTGGCAGCAAAGGCGAGGGCGAAGGGAGCCAAAGTCAATCTTCACGTTCTCGACAAACTCAGCAGGGCCAACTACGAACCGTTCCTTCGGAAGCTTTCCAACGACTCCGGCGGGGAATTTGCCGAGGGTGAACTTCTGCGGCGGGCCGGTCAGAAACGATAGCCCGCAGCCGCCATGACCTTCCGCATTCTCAGTTTCTTCTTCGTTCCCTTGCTGCTAGCCAGCGGAATACAGGCTCAAAATCTCGACTTGGCCAAAGCTTACGACGCCGGCGTCGCCGCTTTGGAATCTGGAGACCTGGATAATGGGCTGAAAATCGTTGACTTGGTCTTGGAGAAAGAAGGGGCTTCCGGCAAATCGGTCTACGGTCCGGCCTTTGGCCATTTTTATTATCTGCGTGGGATGCTCTTGATCAAAAAGGATCAACTCGACGATGCGATCTCGCCTCTCAAAACATGCTATGACGAGTTCTCGAACGAAGGTCGATCCAACGACCAAGCTCCAAATCTTTTCCGGGAACACGCCCTCTTCCAGTGGGGCTTAATCCTCCAGTCCAAGCAGAACTACGAAGAAGCGGCGGAGAAGTTTCGCAAAACCCTGGAGGAAGATCCCCGACGCAATCCTCCCATCAATCGCATGGCGGTGGAGATGAATCTGGCTCAGTGTCTCATCAAACTCGGGAAAGAAGACGAAGGCCGCAGTATGCTCAGTAAGGTGTTGGATCTGGAAAACCTTCCCGATGATGCGATTCAAGACGCCTTCACCCTGCTGGCCGCCGGTGGCGGGATGGGCGGGGATGCGACAATGAACATCGTCCAGCAACATGCGGGGTCTCTCTTTGGTTCCAACCAGGATTTGGAAGTGATGAACCCTCGCTTAGCCAGCTTGGCCGCGAAATCTCTCCGCGACGGCAATCCGCTCCAGGCCTTGGTCTGGTACAATCTTCTCACCCCTCCTCATACGGTCCTGGATCGGCACGAAGTACGCAAGCAGGTCTTGACCAAGCGACGCGATCAAGCCGATCTGCAAGATCAAAAGGAGCTGGTGGAGCGAATCGACACCGCGATCGAAGAACTCGATCAAAAGATCAAGGGGTTGGAAGATCGTCACACCAATTCCCTTCTGGGGATGGCCGCAGCACACTATCAAGTCGGCAGTCTCTCCGCCGCCCTTTCGCTCTATCGTCAGCTCGTTGACCATTTTCCTGAGTTCGGCGATCCCCCCCAGTTGATGCATAACCTCATCATCTGCTCAACTCAGGTGAGCGACTGGGACACCGCCTTCGAATATGGAAACCGCTTCTTCGCGGACTTTCCCAACCACGAACTGAAGCCCGCCGTGTCTCGATTGCTGGCGGAAGTCGTCTTCATCCGGGGAGATTACGAACTTGCCTACGAAATGGCAGTTTCCGCGCGAACCGGCCTGTCCGGGAACGCTCCCGAACGTGAAGGGCTCGACTTCGTCGCGGCGGCGACTCTCTACCTGCTGAATCGATTCGCCGAAGCGGAACCTGAACTGGAGAACTATGTGGATCAGTATCCGGACAGCGAGCGCCTCGAACCGATGTTGTTCTATCTGGCGTCAACCAAGGTGAAACTTTCGAAATGGGTTTCATCGATCCCTCTCCTGGACCGATTTTCAGAAACCTATCGCGACTCGTCCTTCCGTCCCACCGCGCTGTATCTCGCCAGCCTGGCCTATCTCATTGTCGAAGAACCTCACAATGCCCTTATTCGGACCAACACGCTACTGGGTGATCACCCTCGCGCGCCTCAAATCCCCGGTGCCTACAATGTCAAAGGCGACGCTCAAGCCGCAATGGAAGAATCCTACGACACCATTGTCAATTCTTACAAACGAGCCCGCGTCGAAGGACAACAAGCAGGAATGGACGATGTCGCCGCCTACGCGGTGAAGCAGCTGATTGCCACGGCTGCCGAAGCCAAGGATCACGAAACAGCCGTCGCCTACTTTGATGAATTTCAGCAGAGTTATGCCGACAATATTTGGAACGTCGATGCCACCTTGGCCGCCGTCGATTCCCTGGTCGCGCTGGATCGCAGAGATGACGCGCGCAGTCTTTTGGAACAGCTTGTGATTAAACATGCGGATCAACCCGGAGGTGAGTTCGATACCATGTTCCAGAGCTATCTGCGGTTTCTTGGAAATGAGTATCCGATCCCGGAAGTCATCTCGGCGCTGGATCAATTCCCCAACCGAGGTTCCTCTCCAGCCCTTGATGGCTGGCTCATTATGGGCCAAATCGAGGCCCTGCAAAGCGAAGACACCGTTGATCAGGCCGCCGTGGCTGAACGATTCTCCGAACTCAATCAACTCTATCGGAAGAACGGCAATGCCTTGAGCAATTACTCGCTCGTTCAGTTGGCGCAGCATCTCGGTCAACAGGGGAAAGAAGCCGATGCCGTCGAGATTTACGATTTCATCGTCTCCGAACGACCGGAAGGTGATGCTCTCGGCTATGCATTGATTGGAACTGCAACGCTCGATTTCGCGTCTGGAAAACCAGCTCGCCTGGAAGCGGCCAAGGACAAATATAGTCGCGTGCTGTCAGAGTTAGATAGTCAGGATCTTCAGGAGCAGGCGACGCTGGGACTGGCCCGAGTCTTCATGCAACAAGGAGCATTCTCCGAGGCACAGCCACTTTGGGAGACTTACCTGGAAAGTAAGACCTGGAGTCGTTCCCGACCGGAATCGAATTTCAACTATGCCGTTTGTCTTCAGGAACAGGGCAAACGCAACGAGGCGCTCAAAGTCTACATTACCGTCTACGCCAACTTTCCGGGCCACTTGGATTGGTCGACGGAAGCCTACCTCCGCGCTGCAAACATCCTCTGGGATACCGGTCGCAACCTGGAAGCGCTAAAGATGATGCAGGATATGTTGCGCCGAATGAACGGCTTGGAGCATCCGAACATCGAGAAAGCAAAGAACACTTTTTTCCAGTGGCGCAACGAGTACGTCGCCGCCCAGCAACAACCATGATCCTACGCAGCCTTCTCCTAAGTTTGCTCATAACCACAACAGCCGCCGCCCAGAGCAGCGTGCCTGCCACAGTTTATCTGAAGAACGGAAGAGAATTCCAGGGAATTGTCGCCTCGGTATCCCGGGATCAAATCCAACTCAAATTAGAACAGGACAGCGCCGGTCTCGTCGGTTTTCAGCATCGGGAAATCAGCCATGTCGATTTCTCACCCAATCTGGAATGGTCTGATGCGATGCAGGCATTCGGACAACGAGACTACCAAGAAGCCGCGCTCAAATTCGAAGCGATTGCCAAGAAACGAAATGCCTCCACGTTCTATCCCGCAATCGGGAATTTTTCGACTCTGGCTGATCGACGGCTCCTGGACTGTTATCGCCGTTTGATGGAGCCCGAAAAGATTCCGCCGGTCGTCGAGCGCATGGAATGGGGCAAACTTCCGCCCTTTGAACGCAGCGCCAGCGACGTCGCCAACGTCTGGGCTGCCGTCGGAAGCAAAGACTGGGAGAGCGCCATCACAGCGGCGGACGACGCCTTGCAGAAAACTCGCCCCGGCTCTGCCGACGCCAACGAAATCTCCTATCTTCGTGGCTTGGCCTATGACGAAAAGGGCGAAGATGAAGCTGCCGTGCTCGCCTTCGGGTCCGTGATCGGTCCTTATCCGGGAACCAACCGTCGAACCGCTTCCGACGCAATCCGCCGATCGGCTGCAATTCTGGCCAAGAATCCGGAACGAAAGAGCGAACTCCAGGCTTTGGTCCACATCTACGCCCGCTCCTTTGGCAATGGTAAGCTCTGGCCGGAAGCCACTCCGGAAATGAAGCAACTCCTGGCCGAAGCCATCAAGCCTGCTGGCTAGAAAATTCGGCATCCGTAATGCACGGTCTGCTGGACGGGATACACTAGAACGAATTTGCTCCCGATCTCGTTTCCTCAAAACGGAATCTCCATTTGCTCCGCCTCCTTTGCCTCGCTCAGAATCGCTTTCTTGCGAGCGGCCCTCTTGGCGGATGCTGCTTTTTTCTTGGGTTTCCTCTGTTTCTGCGGATTGGCCCAGCGCGCTTCTTCTCGTCTCAGATAGTCCAAATCGATCTGGTAGTCCGCCTTTTGCTCATCCAATTCCATCGAGATTTGCTCCTGTAATTGCTGTAACTCCTCAGGGGCCAAGCCGCTGAAATTCCAGGCCGGCTTGCGTTTCAGCATCCGAAGATCCGCTTGCAGGCCACGGCGCTTCGTCGCCAGATTCCGCTCCAGTTGGCTTAACGCTGGTTTCTCCGGCTCACCCATAGGCTCGCCAGACTCCAGTCGGTAGCGAAGCTCGATCGCTTCCAGCGCAGCCGCGTCCTTCGCCTGATAGGCGAGCTGCACCTCTTCCCAGAACGCTTTTTCCAGCTCACCACCTTCCCCGTTTTGATCCGGATGCAGGCGCTTGGCCAGCCGCCGGTAAATCGCTTTGACCGATTTGCGGTTTTCCGCGCTGTTATCCATGCCGACCTGCAGCATCGCCTTCTCGTAAGCGGTCCGGTCGCCGGACTCCGCGTGCTTCATCGTGTCGATAAACTGCTCCTTCGCCTGCTGGAATTCCTCCTCGCTCAATGATTCCGGATCGATTCCGCGAGCCTGACGGAGAAACATCTCCAGCATCGACTCCACCATCACGTCCGCGAAAGGATCGTCCTCCAAGTCCTCTATCGAAACCCCTTCGCCGAACCCGAAATCCGCTTCCTCGCCCATCCCATCAGCCTCGCGATCCCGCCCCGCCAGTGTCGACTCAGCCTCATCGTCGGGCAAATCCCTCCCGTCCTTTTCCTGCCGCAGCACTTCTTGGTAGGCATCCCGCCGACTGCGAAACGAGCCCATCACCATCAACGTCTCCACCGCCCGCAGTCGCATCACAATCCGGTCATGCTCCTCCTCCAGTTCGGCGATCTCGCGCCGCTCTTTGGCAAACGTCTCCTCCGCCCACTGATGCCAGGCCGGCACATCTTTCTGTTCAAAGTCACGAAGCTGCGCCTGGGCTTTGGCGATCTGTTTGCCGATCCGCTTGCAGGCAGAAACCAGACGGGTGATCGGGTTTTGCGGTTTTTTGCGTTTGGCATCCTTCGATGCGGGTTTGCGCGTCTGGCTCGGTTGTTTGCCAGGGGCAGGTTGGTTGAATCGACTCCGAGATTGAGAAGGCATGTCTAGACCCAAACGATAAGATCACGGTTTGTAAAGTGTTAGAGTTTTGTCGGTGTCTCACGCCGAGCGTTGCCAAAAACCGTTAAACACGAATTGCAAGAATGACCACGAATCGAATCGACCGCATTCGAATTTTTCCGACAGCCTTTGAAACCCTTCATTTTTTCCGTTCAGCCTTCAGCTCCGTCGAGAGAAAAGACGGTGGTTGTTCGGTAGCCCACAGAACCGCGGATTCACGAAGCCCGCCCCAATCAAGATCGATGCCCGCTCCTTTGGCAGGCCCTTCCCTACCCTTTGAAAATCCCATTTGAATTCATCGCAAACACGACCACCGTTTTGGCGTTGAGGAAGTCTCCGCCACTTTTCCATCTCAAACCATCAGGCCGGTTTCACCTGTTATGGGGCATTAGCTCAGTTGGTAGAGCGCTTCGTTCGCAATGAAGAGGTCAGCGGTTCGAATCCGCTATGCTCCACGGTGGTTTTCGCTTGCGGGGGTCCGCGAGCGATTTGACGTCAAACTTTCGGTTCCCGGATCGCCGGGAAGCTCCAGTTCCACTTTACGGCAGCGATGCGAACGAGGGTGATGATGGCTCCTCCGGAAATAAGGGCGAGGCTTTCGCTTCCGCCGAAATGAAGAACGGCAATGTAGACCCAGGCTCCGGCAAAGGAGCAGGTCGCGTTCAGCGGACTGGGGGTGAAAAGGGAGGGAACTTCGTTGCAGATGACATCGCCGAGCACCCCACCAAAGGTTCCCGTGATAACGCCGAGAAGGACGGCAACGAACCAGGTTGTATCCGCATCCAGGGCATAGGCGGTCCCGGTGAGCGTGAACAGCGCCATTCCCAGGGCGTCAGGAAAGACCAATAGAGGCCGGATTCGCCCCACGAACTTTAGGATTACGCCCGAAAGGAGGGCGATTCCGAAGACGATGACCGGGTAGTGGGGATTGCCGATCCAGAACAGCGGAGTGCGATCGAGAAACAGATCTCGCAATGTTCCGCCACCAAACGCTACGGCGAAGGCCACGACGAACACGCCAACGATGTCCATGCCTTTGCGAGCCCCGAGGAGGACGCCGTAGATCGCGGAGACGATCACCGCCAGCATCTCAATGATGATCAAGGTGGGCATGGGAGGCTAATCTGGAATGGCCATGAGCCGGGCTCCGCCGACGGCTTGGGTGGCAAAAATCTCTGGTTGAATGCCGGTTTTTTCCCGGTATTCACGCTCCAAGGTTTCCATGAATCGTTCGAGAATTCTACGATCGACCAAGGAAACCGTTGAGCCGCCAAAGCCTCCACCCGTCATGCGCGAGCCATAGACCAAACCGTCAAAGTTCGGTGATTGGGCGATTTCCACGAGGGCATCCAGTTCTGGACAGCTGACTTCATAGTCGTCCCGCAAGGATTCGTGACTTGAAAAAAGGAGTCCGGCAACAGCGGTCCATTCTCCGGCCCGGAGGCGATTCGCACAGTTCACGGTGCGTTCGATCTCCGTGATAACGTGACGAGCGCGGCGAAAGAGAGGATCGCTCAAGCGCGAGCGCGCAGTTTCCAGATCGATCCAATAGGCGTCCCTCAGGGAGGCGACTTCGAGGATCTTCGCGGCGTCTTCGCATTCCTGGCGTCGCTCGGCGTAGGCACTTTCTGCCAAGCTGTGTTTCACGTTGCTGTTGGCAATGACGACGGCGATTTGCTCGGCGGGGGGAGCGGGGACTTGGGTGATGCTCTGATCGCGGCAGTCGAGAAGGAGCAAGTGATCTTCGCGCGCCAAAGTGACAGCAAACTGATCCATGATCCCGCAGGGCATTCCGGCGAAGTCATGCTCCGCTTTCTGGCAGAGCAGGGCTTTCTCGACGGGTTTGAAAGAGACTCTGGTCAGAGCTTCCAGAACCGTCGCACTGCTCACTTCCAAGGCGGCGCTACTGCTGAGACCGCCCCCCGTGGGGAGATCGGCGGCAAAGGCAGCGTCAAACGTGGGCACCTCGAAGCCACGTTCTTGAATGCCCGCAATGACGCCACGGACAAAGTTCGCCCAGGCCGGTTCTCCGGGTTGAATCCCCGCCAACGGAAAGTCAGCAGGCGGAAAGTCGGCGTCAGCACGAAGTCGGCACTTCCCGGTTACACCGGGCGAGGCGCAAACCGCGACATAGCGATCGATCGCCATGGGCAGGACAAAGCCATCATTGTAATCGACATGCTCACCAATGAGATTGACTCGTCCGGGGGCAATGGCCGCGAATTGCGGATGAGAGCCGAACTGCTCAAGAAAACGGTCGCGAGCCTGGAGAAGAACCTTTGTGGATGTGGTCACCCTTACTTCTTCCCGCATCCGCAGTCACTTCCGCAACCAACTTTGCCTTTTTTCGACCGGCGTACACTACGGAAGACGAACGCGCCGAAGGTGAGCGCAACGACCATGATCGCCGCCCAGGATTGCCAGTCTGCGTTCGCGATCACCATCTTCAAGAAAAGCCGATAAGCTGTCCCCCCTGATAAACGACGAACGCGGCCAGCCACGCGGTGGCGGTCATGTAGGCCAACTGAAAAAGCGGCCATTTCCAGGAGTTCGTCTCCCGTTTGACAATGGCAATCGTGCTCATGCACTGCATGGCAAAGACGTAGAAGACCAGCAGACTGAGGCAAGTGAGTGGGGTGAAGACCAGGGATCCGTCTCTGCGTTTCGCCTCCTGAAACTTCGTGCGAAGCCGTTCCATGGTGGAGTCATCGTCACTCCCCTCTTCCACGTTATAGGTCACCGCCATGGCACTGACAAACACTTCCCGAGCGGCGAAGGAAGTAACGAGCCCGATCCCAATCTTCCAATCATAACCCAAGGGAGCGATGACCGGCTCAATCGCATGACCGATCTTTCCGGCGATACTATTGGCCAACTGCTCGGCGGGATCGTCACTTGTTTTCGGATAGGTCTCCATCGCCCAGAGCAGGATCGAAATCCCCAAAATGATGGTTCCGGCTCGGCGGAGAAAGATCTTCGCTCGTTGCCACATCTGAATACCAATCGCCGAGTATGACGGCATCTTGAAGGTCGGTAACTCCATGATCACCGCAGAGCTTTGTCCCCGGTGCAAGACTTTGTTAAAGATCCAGGCAAAGACGAAAACTCCCAATGTCCCCAAGACATAAAGCCCAAGCATGGCACCTGTTTTCTGGATCGCGGTGAGGCCGGGGGCCATTGCCGGAATGAGAAGCAGATAAACGGGCAAACGGGCCGAGCAACTGGTCAACGGGGCAACTAGAATGGTGATGAGGCGGTCCTTCGGAGAATCCAAGGTGCGAGCAGCCATGATTCCCGGAATCGCACAAGCATAGGAGCTGAGGAGCGGGAGAAACGATTTTCCACTGAGCCCCACCCGCGACATGAGACGGTCCAACATGAAAGCCACTCGCGGCAGGTAGCCGGTATGCTCCATCAATCCGATGAAGAAAAAGAGAATCAGGATCTGAGGAAGGAATATCACCACCCCTCCAACGCCGGCGATTACTCCATCCGTGATCAAATCCCGAAGGTCTCCAGGCGGCATCAGGCCCGTGACTAGGGTTCCGAGCCAGGCAAATGCTCCGTCAATTGCATCCATCGGGATGGAGGCGAAACTAAAGATCAGATAGAACATGGTCACCATGATCAACCCGGCAATCCCAGGACCGAGCAACGGATGTAGCGCATAACGATCAATCTGTTCGGTCGGGTTCCGTTTCCCGATCTCAATCATCTCGCTGGCGTTTTCGCACAGTTCACGAACCGCGCCATAGCGATTGGCGATCAGTTTGTCTTGCCAGTCGCGACCGTGAAATCGGTGATCGGAGGGTTCCGGCTCATACAGACGCGAACGATCCCAGCCTTCGCCGCCTTCGTTCAAGATGAAGTGAAGCTCATCAGGAAGCGGAACGTGATGCTTGCTGGCGATCAAGTCAGGACGACTAACCGCAATCCGAAGCTCCGAAAGTCCTTCTCGGGAACTCGCTGTCATCGGAATGACCGGAACGCCGAGGTATTCACTCAATTTCTGCGGGTCAAACTCGATCCCTCGGGTGCGGGCGATGTCGGTCATGTTCAACACGACGATCGCCGGAATGCCCAGTTCCAGAATCTGGGTGGTCAAAAAGAGATGGCGTTCCGCGTTGGAAGCATCAATCACACAAATGACGACATCCGGTCGCGGCGTGTCCTTCCGATTCCCCAGCATGACGTCCCGCATGATCTCTTCATCGGGAGAATTGGCATTGAGGCTGTAGGCACCCGGCAGATCAATGAGGCGATGGCTGACCCCGTGTTGGTCAAAAAACGTGCCCTCCTTGCGCTCAACCGTGACTCCGGGATAGTTCGCGACTTTTTGGCGCAATCCGGTTAAGGCGTTGAAAATGGTGGTTTTCCCGCAGTTCGGATTGCCGGCAAGCGCAAAGACTCGCTGGCTGGTTGGAGCCAAAACCGAAGCACTCATCAATGATCGCTCGAAGCCTTCACCAGGATGGAACGCGCCTCCCGCTTTCGAATCGACAGCAGCGCCCCGCCCACTCGGATCTGGATGGGATCCCGCAAGGGAGCGACCCGAAGCACTTCGATCTGTGCTCCGGGATGAAGCCCTAACTCGGCAAACCGAACTCGATGCGAACAGTCTGGAACATAATCCTGAATTTCAGCACAGGACCCAGGTTTGAGGTCGCAAAGGGTAAGGATAGGAGTAGAAATCATCGTCAGCTAGCATTCGCAATTTCATGAGATTGAGACTCAATCTCAGATACGAGTATTTTGATAGGTTGCTCGACAAAGGCAAGCGGATTCGAACCCAACGACCAAGAAAAAATTCCCGTTTTACCCGCGTCTCCCTGCGGGCGAACGACTCGCCGACCGGACTCAAGCAAGTCCCGCTCGTTGCGCGGCTTTTCCTAGTTCCTGTTGAAACTTCATCAGGTCCGCTTCGGTCGGTCGGTAGTCCGGGGTATCCGGATTCAACCCCAAACGCCCCATTTCATCGAGATACCAGCCTGCCGTCTCTCCGTCGCTGAAGGTTGTCGTTCCACTTGCCATCATGCCGGGCTTGGCAATCGTATCGAGAGTCACGGTGACACTTCCCAGGCCATCCAAGGGTCGGCCCGGAGCCTCATCCAAAGCTTCCTCCACTTCGGAATCATCCACCTTGGAATCATTCGCCTCTTTGAGGGAATCTTCAGCCACAGCTTCTTCCGACGGATCGTCTTCCTTCAAGGTGATGTTCAAATCACCGAGCAAAAAGCGGGTCTCCATGAATGAGATGGTGAGTTCAAATTGCTCGCCAAGCTGCCTTTGGATATCGCCGAGGGACATCCCCTCGCTCGCCCATTGTCGCAGTTTTTGTTGCTGTTCGTCGGTAAGTTGCATGAGAAGAAGGGAAAAAATTGTGAAGTTCCACTATATACAGGTGCGGTGGATTAAAAGCGCGTATTTTCTCTCAACTTCATGACCGACGAACGCCAGTTTCTCCTGAATCATTCCGCCCACTCCTACGATGACCTGATTCGGCGCTGGAAAGCTGTCGCTGAAGCGGCAAATCTGACGATGAAACCGTTCGCCAGCGCTGGAGAGTTCACCATTTATGGTCTCCATAGCCAATCGTTCCAAGATGGGTCAATCTACCTGTCCGCAGGAGTTCACGGGGATGAACCGGCCGCAACCCTGGGGTTGATCGCTTGGGCCGAGTCGAACCCGGATTTCCTGGCTCAAGCATCTCTACTCATTTCTCCCTGCCTCAACCCCTGGGGATTGGTCCACAACCAGCGTCACACAGCCCAGAACCTCGATCTCAATCGTCGCTTTGGAGACTCCACCGATCCGATCATTCAGGCTTGGTCTGAGTTTTATGGGGACACCGTTTTCGAACTCGGCCTATGCCTCCATGAGGATTATGATGCTCGAGGCTGCTACATCTATGAACTTAGCCAACCGGGGCCGAGTCTGGGGGAGATTTGCCTCGACGCCGTGACTCCGATCATTCCCCGCGACCCCACTGGAAGCATCGAAGGTCGGGATGCGGCAAACGCGCTGATCCGCCATGAGGATGATCTTCATGAATTGGCCGCAGAAATCGCCCGAGACGAAGGGGGGCTCCCGGAGGCCATTCAACTGATCCTCCAAGGTACCCAGAACTCGCTCACTTTCGAAACTCCGTCGGAATACTCACTCTTCACGCGAGTAACCGCCCAAGTCCGATTCATCGAAACAGCCATTCAGACGGCCCAATCGCGTCGTGCTCTCTAAAATCGCAACGTTTGCGCGGAATCTTTTGGATCCAAGGAAAGCGTAATCAGGATGCTGGCCCCAAGACGCCGACGATGACTGCTACAATAGATAGCTCACCAGGAAAAGATCCCGCTAAAACTGGCCGGTTGTAGCACCCAATCGATCCAGAAAGTTGCGTCTGGGAAGCATCGAGGTAGAGCTTCCCCGCCCCTTTGAAGATGACAGGCTTAGCGCGAGTAAAGCTCGACGACGAGTTGCTCGTTGACCATTGGGTCCAACTCTTCGCGCTCAGGAAGGCGATTGAAAACGCCGACCAGTTTGTCGCGATCCATCTCCACCCAATCCGGAAGCGGAGTGGACTGGGTCAAATCAAGCATCCGCATTCCCAATTGTTGAGAACGCTGGCTCTCGTGAACTTTCACGGTGTCACCAGGCTTCACCTGAAAGGAAGGAATATCGACTTTGACGCCATTCACTTGAACGTGGCCGTGTCCCACGAATTGCCGGGCAGCACGACGGGTATTCCCCAAACCAAGCCGATAACAAACATTGTCGAGACGACCTTCCAGCAACTGCAACATAACCGTTCCAGTCACTCCACGCTGACGCTGAGCCTGCTTGAAGTAGCCGCGAAACTGTTTCTCCATGATGCCGTATTGGAAGCGGAGTTTCTGCTTTTCAGCCAGTGCGATCGCATAGTCGGATTGTTTCCGGCGCATGCTTCGCGCCCCGTGCTGTCCTGGACCATAGGCGCGGCGCTCAAGCGCTTTGCTGGGGCCAAATAGGGGTACGCCAAAACGGCGGCTGATTTTTTCGGTTGGGCCTCGGTGTCTTGCCATGATGAAAAGAATGTAAAAAATTAAAAACTAGAACGAATTAGACACGCCGTGGCTTTTTCGGACGGCAGCCATTATGAGGAACCGGAGTCACGTCTTTAATCGTGGTAATATCGATTCCGATATTTTGAACCGCACGAACCGCAGACTCACGTCCGGCTCCGGGTCCTTTGACCTTCACTTCAACGCTCTTCAAGCCATGCCCCATTGCCTGGCGGCAAGCATCCTGGGAAACCAATTGCGCCGCGTAAGCAGTGCTCTTTCGTGAACCCTTGAACCCCAGTTTACCGGAACTGGACCACCCGATCACGTTGCCATTGAGATCTGTAATCGTGACCTTGGTGTTGTTGTAGCTGGAGAGCACATGAACCACACCGGAGTGAACGTTCTTGCTGCCTTTCGCTTTGAGAATCTTTGGCTTGTCCTCATCACCTTCCAATGCCAGGAACACTTCTTCGGCGGTTCGCGGCTGTCCGTCTCCTTCCTTGACTTCTTCCACTGCCTTCTCAGCGGCAGCAGCAGGCTTTTCCTTAGCCGCAGGGGGTTCAACGGGAGCGGGTGCCGCTTCCGGGCTTTCCGTTTCAGAGGCAGCAGGTGCCGCTTTTTTGGCATCGACCGCAGGAGTTTCTTGCTCCTCTGCGGCAGGGGTGTCTTCAGGTTTGGGGGTATCAGCGTCGTCAGCCATGATCCAGAGTGTGTCGTTTAAAGAGGGTGTTGAGGAGTAGGCTTACTTCTTCCGAATGACGCCGACCGTTTTGCGCTTGCCTTTTCGAGTGCGAGCATTGGTAGAGGTGCGCTGGCCTCGAACTGGAAGCCCGCGGCGGTGACGAAGCGCCCGATAACAGTTGATGCTATTGAGGCGTTTCATATTGGCTCCGATCTCACGGCGAAGGTCACCTTCGATGATGACTCCCGCGCCGTTGATAACTTGAGCGATCTTTCCGAGTTGCTCATCACTGAGTTCTCCCGTCCGGATATCCGGACTGATCCCCGCTTGGTCCAAGACCTTCTTCGCGGTGGTTCGCCCGATGCCGTAAACGTAAGGAAGAGACGCTTCGATGCGTTTCTCATTGGGAATTTCAACTCCAAGTAATCTAGCCATCTGTGTAGGATTCTAAAAAAAATTTGCCCCGCTCGCGACGGGCCGAAACCACTATCATAAAACTCTTGTGTAGCAAGGGGAAAGTCATGCAGATACCGGCCCCTGAATGATCTTCGGAACACTTCGCGCCGGAATCGGCGGCTGGTCTTCCATTAAACGGGGACGAGGGGTCAAAATCTCGGGCTCGTCATCCGTAACCAACACGCTATGCTCAAAGTGCGCCGAAGGCTTCCGGTCCATGGTCTTTGCCGTCCAGTTGTCGGCCAGGATCTCAATTTGCCGTCCGCCCAAGTTGACCATCGGCTCGATCGCAAACACCATTCCAGCTTTCAACTTGGGGTTGTGCTCCGGAATCCCGTAGTTTGGAATCTGTGGCGGCTCATGCAATTTCCGACCGACGCCGTGTCCGACAAATTCCTCCACGACGGTGTAATGGTAGTGCCGGACGGTCCGATCCACCGAGGAACAGACATCACCAAGCCGGTAGCCTTCGCGGCAATAATCAATCGCCACATGAAGGGATTCTTCGGTCGCCCAAAGTAAATGGCGGGTGGCCGGATCAATGTCCCCAACCGGAACGGTAGTCGCGTTGTCGCCGATCCATCCATTCTTCATGATCCCGATATCGATCTTCACCACATCACCGTCCTTGATCTTTCGATTCGGGCTCGCGATTCCGTGAACCACTTCATCGTTCAGCGAAATACAAATTTGGCCGGGAAACCCACGGTATTTGTAGAAGACGCTCTTGCAGCCGCGCTCTTGCATCATCTCCACGGCGTAGTCCTCTATATCCTGGGTCGTTTTACCGTCTTCAATTTGGTGAGCAGTGAGTTGAAGAATCTCCGATGCGATATGACCCGCTTCGCGCATCCGTTCGATGTCTTTGCCTCGCTTGATCGGAACTTTCGGCATACGACCAGGAATTGCCTAGGATTGAGATTGTTGGTAAACGAAGTAACTCATCCCCACAATCACGAGAACTGCAAAAAGGACATAGAGAAGTAGCATCCCGCTTCCACCAGTAGCCACGGCACCACCGCCGGTCTGCTGACGCGTCTGAGAGCGTCCCCGAATTTTTCCTTTGCGAAGAAATCCGTCGTAATGGCGTTGGATCAAGTGGGTCTCAACTTGGCGCATGATGTCGAGAAGGACACCTACCAAAATCAGCAAACTAGTTCCCCCAAAGAACTGAGCGGCGAGCATCGGGACACCCATCTTCCGAGCCAAAATCGTCGGCAGAACCGCGAGAAGGGTCAGAAAGATAGCACCGAAAAACGTCAAGCGGCTCATCGTGAAATCCAAGAAGTCGGCCGTGGGCTTTCCGGGGCGCACTCCGGGAATGTAGCCGCCGTTCTTCTTCAAATCTTCCGCGATCTGTTGCGGTTGAAACATCGTCGCCACCCAGAAATAACTGAAAAAGAAGATCAGCAATCCAGAAGCAACATAGTAAAGCCACCCCTGACTTATCAACTGGGTGAACTGCCCCACCCAGTCAGTGTTCGGCAACATGAAGTCGAGCAAGTTGGCAGGGAAGAGCAACAGGGCCTGAGCAAAGATGATGGGCATGACCCCAGAATAGTTCACCTTTAAAGGCATATACTGAGTCTGGCCGCCATAGACTTTTCGACCAACCACTCGCTTCGCATACTGAATACTAATTCGCCGCTGGGCTTGCGTAATCGAAATGACCGCCGCAATGACAAAGAGCAACAAAGCAATAAGAGCAACCAACTTGATCGGGTCAAGGGGATCTGCGCTGTCCGGATTGATGAAGGTCTTCCACACCTGAACCAGGGCACCCGGCAAACTGAAGATAATGTTTACGGTAATAATCAGGGAGATTCCGTTTCCAATTCCCTTGTCTGTGATTTGTTCACCGATCCACATGAGGAGCATGGCTCCGGCGGTCATTGTGATCACGGCTGTGACAACGAACCAAAACTCACTGCCACCTCCTACCAAGGGGACCAATGGTCGGGACATTTCATCCGCCAAGTCAGCCAAAAACGGGTTTCTCGAAGGATCCAGAAGGGATTTCGCCAGCATTCCTCCTTGGAAAATGCACAACGCAATCGTCACGAAACGCGTATACTGATTGATCTTCTGCTGGCCGCCCTCCTCTCGACGAAGTTTGCTCAACTGCGGAATTACCGCGCTGAGCAACTGCATCATAATTGATGCGGAGATATAGGGCATGATTCCGAGTGCAAAGATGGCACAATTCATCAATCCTCCACCACTAAAGACGTTCAACAGAGCCAGCATGTTACCGGCGGCATTGCCACCGTCTTCGGTCTGTTTCGCAGCCAGACGCTCCATTGCCTCATCCAGAACGACCCCATCGACTCCCGGGAGAGTGATATGGGCACCCATCCGGACAATAATGACCATGATGAGGGTGAAAAAAATTCGCTGACGTAACTCAGGAATCTTCAGGGTATTTGTAAAAGCGGAAATCATCTGAGGTGCATTCGGAATCCGGGGAATCGTGTTCGCGGCGGACTCGGACGTGGCAAATTTCTAAGCTTGCTCCTTCTCGCTTTTACCTTTTTCCTCAGCATCACCGACCAACTCCTTCACTGTTCCTCCGGCAGCTTCGATTTTTTGCTTGGCGGTAGCACTGATGCGATCCACCTCCACAGTAAGCTTCTTGGTCAATTCTCCGGAACCAAGAATCTTCACGCCGTCACAAACGCCTTTTACGATACCTGCTTCACGCAAAGTTTCCTCGTTGATGACATCTCCGCTCATCGCCTCCAACCGGTCCAGATTCACGACCGCATACTTGGTTTTGAACTGGGCGTTGTTGAAACCCTTCTTTGGCAATCTCCGCGCAAGAGGCATCTGACCGCCCTCGAATCCAGGGCGAACTCCGCCACCGGAACGAGCTTTTTGGCCTTTGTGACCGCTACCGGATGTTTTGCCTAAGCCAGAGCTTTCGCCCTTACCGAGACGTTTTTTACGGTGTTTGGCACCTTTATTGGGTTTGAGATCGTGCAAGCGCATGATGGAAATAGTTACGGGTTATCGAAAAATAAGAACTGAAATCTAGAGAGCTTCACGATCAGCAGACTTCATTCCGCGAAGCTGATAAATCTGGTCGCGAGAGCGAAGACTATCCAAGGCCGCCAACGTCGCTTTCACCACATTTGCGTGGTTGTTGGAACCGAGGGATTTGGCGAGAACATCTTTGATGCCAGCCGCTTCGATCACGGCGCGGACGCTGCCACCGGCAATGATGCCCGTTCCCGGACTGGCTGGTCGTAGCAACACGCGCCCCCCGCCAAACTCGCCGATCACTTCGTGCGGAATGGTGTTGTCTTTCATGACCACCGTCCGCATGTGTTTCTTGGACGCTTCGCTGGCTTTGCGGATGCAATCAGCAACCTCGTTGGCTTTTCCGAAACCATATCCGACCTTGCCCATGCGATCACCGCTGACGACCAATGCGCTAAAGCTGAAGCGGCGGCCACCTTTCACGACCTTGGCACATCGATTGATGTGCACCACTTTTTCCATGATCTCGGGCTTGTCGTCAAACGATCCATCGTTGCCGCCGCGGTTACTGTGCTGATTTCGGTTATCTGCCATCGTAAAAAGGATTCAATATTAAAATTTCAGTCCGCCTTCGCGTGCGGCATCCGCCAGCGCCTTGACCTTGCCGTGATAGATGAAGCCGCCTCGGTCGAACACGACAGTCGCGATTTTCTTCTCTTTCGCGCGAGAGGCGATGAGTTCGCCGATTTGCTTGGCGGTGGCTTCGTTGACGACACTCTTGCCCACGCTTTTATCCAGGGTGCTTGCCGCAGCGAGCGTAATGCCTTGATCATCATCGATCAGCTGGGCATACACGTTCTTGTTGGAAAAATAGACCGCGAGGCGTGGGCGCTCGGCCGTTCCTGCAATCTTCTTCCGAATGCGGCGGTGGACTTTGCTGCGGATTTCGCGGCGATTGAGACTAGACATGATACAACGGGTTAAAAATTAGGTTACTTGACGCTCTTACCAGCTTTCCGGCGCACGTACTCGTCGGAGTAGCGAACACCCTTCCCTTTGTAGGGTTCCGGCGGACGATAGGAGCGAATCTCGGCAGCCAACTGACCAACCTTCTGTTTGTCGATTCCTTCGATCTTGATCTTGGTGTTTTCCTGAACGGTCACGGTGAGCCCCTCCGGAATGGGATGAGAAACGGGATGGGAAAAGCCGAGTTGGAGATCCAACGCTTTGTTATTCACCGCAGCCCGGTATCCCACGCCAATGATCTCCAGATCCTTCGAAAACCCTTCGGTCACGCCCTTCACCATGTTGAAGATCAACGAGCGAACGGTGCCATGAAGCGCCTTGTTCTCCCGCTTTTCATTGGGACGAGACACGACTACCTGACCGTCCTCCTGCTCAATCGTCAAATCTCCAGGCAAATCATAGGTCAAGCTGCCCTTCGGCCCATCGACCGTAAGGCGTCGGGACGAACTCAGATCAATCTTGACCTTGTCAGGGACCGCTACGGGAAGTCTTCCAATTCGTGACATCGTTCTAAAAATAAAGTTAAATCTAAATTACCAAACTTTGGCCAGCACCTCGCCGCCAATGTTCTCTTTCTTGGCCCGGTGACCAGTCATCAGCCCTTTCGAGGTCGATAAAATCGTGATTCCCATACCGGCAATCACCTGAGGAATTTCATCTGAACCGACAAAGTTTCGGCGGCCAGGACGACTCACCCGTTTCAGATCCGTGAGGACCGGGGTGTGATCGACATATTTTGCCTTGCACTTGATCTCAGGAAACTTTCCTTCAGTCACCACTTCGTAAGACCAGAGATAGCCTTCTTCTTGGAGAATACGGGCGATTTCCGCTTTGATCTTGGAATAGGGAGCGGTGAATTCTTCTTTCTTGGCCATGCTCGCATTTTTGAAGCGAGTCAGGAAGTCAGCAATGGGGTCAGTAAGGGCACTCATAAATCAATTGTCTTCGTTGTCCGTGGGCTAGCGATCGATCTCGGATCAAGCAGCTTTGCTTGCTTCGGCTTCGGCAGCTTCTTCGGCTGCAGTTTTCCGGAATGGCATTCCCATGAGGGCCAGCAATTCGCGGGCTTCTTGGTCCGTGTTCGCGTCCGTCACGATTGAAATATCAAATCCCGTGCTTCGCTTCACTTTCTCCAACTCGATCTCGGGAAAAATCGTCTGGTCTTGAATTCCAAGGGTGTAGTTGCCGCGACCGTCGAATGACTTCGTCGAAACACCGCGAAAGTCACGGATGGTTGGAATAGCGACCTTCAGCAAGCGCTCAAGGAACTCATACATCTGCTTACCGCGCAGGGTCACTTTAACCCCAACCGGCTCCCCGGCACGCAGCTTGAAGTTAGAGATGGCGGTTTTCGATTTGGTGACGACCGGCTTCTGTCCGGTGATCAGCGCCATTTCCCGGGAAACGTCTTCGGCCGCAGCTTTACGATCATCCGCCTTCCCAACGCCACTGTTCAATGTGACTTTGAGGATTTTCGGGATTTGCATCACGTTCTCATAGCCCATCTTTTCTTTCAAAGCGGGAGCCACGTTTTCGCGATAATGAACTCTGAGTGCTGGTTCTTCCATCGATCTAAGGTCTAAATTATTCGGTTACTTGGAGGCCAACTTCACATTGGAGATGTGAATCGGTCCCTCGCGCTCAATGATGCCCCCTTCGGGACGATCTTGGCTTTTTTTGGCGTGCTTCTTGATGAGGCGAACGCCTTCCACAATCACTTGGCTTTTTGCGGGAAATACCTGCAAGACGGTTCCGGTTGAACCCTTATGGTTCCCGGCGATCACTTCGACCTGATCGCCTTTGTTCACATGAGTTTTGATACGTTTACGCTTCATCAGATTATAAAACTTCGGGTGCGAGACTAACGATCTTCATGAAATTCCGTTCGCGGAGTTCACGAGCAACCGGGCCAAAAATGCGGGTTCCTCTCGGTTCGTTATTGTTGTCGATAATCACCACCGCATTGTTGTCAAAACGGAGAACGGAGCCATCCGAGCGCCGAATGGGAGACTTCGTGCGAACCACAACGGCCTTGGCAACTTCCCCCTTCTTGACGTTCGCGGTAGGAGTGCTCTCACGAATGTGAACGGTGACGATGTCACCCACACCCGCTTGTCGGCTGCGGCTGCCGAGCACGGTAATCATTTTGCAGACTCGAGCACCGGTATTATCGGCCACATCGAGCTTGGATTCCATCTGGATCATAGCAGAATTCTCTAAGGTTAAATGGGGAAAGGATTCGAAATTGGAACGGGTTGTGGCGGGTTCCTGATTAGTGCGCAAGAACTTCCTTCAGGCGCCACCGTTTACTTTTGCTGAGAGGACGGCACTCAATGATTTCCACACGATCCCCGTCCACGGCTTTGTTTTCCTCATCGTGCACGTAGAACTTGCTCGACCGCTTCACGATTTTCTTAAATTTGGGGTGTGGCACCCGGCGCTCGACTTGAACCACAATGGTCTTGTCCATTTTGCTGGAGATCACTTTCCCAACGCGGGTCTTGCGGAGGTGCGGCTTTAAATCGCTAGCTTCGGCAGTCTTGGTTTCTTCACTCATCAGTCAGATAATCAAAAATTGGTATCAGGCTCTCTAAGATTAGGCCTCAGCGCTCGGACTTGGCACGGCACTTGCCTCAGCTGCGGCTTTCCGGCGGCGCTCGGTCATGATCGTCTCGATCATGGCAACGCGACGGCGGTTATTACGGAGCACAGCGGTGTTTTCCAACTGACCACTTTGCTGCTGGACGCGGAGGTTCAGAACCTCGTGCTTCAGGTCGCGACGCTGACTGGTCAGCTCTTCCGTGGTGAGTTCTCGGAGTTCCTTAATGGGATTCATCGGTATAAAATGTTCAACAATGGCAAAGGGGTTTAGCGCACCACAAAACGGGTTTTGATGCCCAACTTGTTCGCCGCCAGACGCATGGCTTCACGGGCCTGGCTTTCCGGCACACCGGCGACCTCGAACAGCATCGTTCCGGGACGGACGACGGCTACCCATTTGTCCACTGCACCCTTACCTTTACCCATCCGGGTTTCAGGCGGACGTCCCGTCACGGGTTTATGAGGGAAGATGCGAATCCAGACTTTTCCCTTCCGCTTCAAGTAGCGGTTGATCGAAATCCGGCATGCTTCGATTTGGTTATTGGTAACCCATTCCCGTCCGAGAGACTGCAATCCGTAGTCTCCAAAAGAAACGCGAGTTCCACGCTGAGCGGTTCCTCCACGGTTTCCACGTTGGGTTTTGCGGTATTTTACCTTTCGGGGCATCAAGGCCATGATCTAAAAATAGTTGAGAGTTAAAATTGGTTGGTTCTGAGTCCGGCTGATTTCAGCTAGGGGCGACTTCTGAGGTGGTAGAAGGGACTTCGACCGGTGCCTCGACAACAGGTGCCACAGTTTGGGCTGGAGCAGGTGCAGCTTGGCCGCCTCCTCCACCTGGCCCACCAACGCTGCGGGGACGACCTCCGCCGCCGCCACCGCCCGGGCCGCCACGTCCATCACGACGTCCTCCACGACGATTGCCGTCATTGCGGTTGTCACCAGTGACACGTGCCATCCGGGCTTTCTCGGAATCAGGATTTCGATTGATCCAGCACTTCACTCCAATAATTCCATAAACGGTCTTTGCCTCTGCAAATCCATAATCGATCGGCACCCGCAGGGTTTGAAGAGGAACTTTCCCTTCCCGATACCACTCAGCACGAGCAATGTCGGAACCTCCCAAGCGGCCAGCGCAGCGAATGCGGATTCCCTCGGCACCAAAATCCATCGCGGTTTGCAGGGCTCGCTTCATAGCGCGCCGAAAAGAAATCCGTCGCTCCAGTTGGAGGGCCACGCTTTCCGCGACCAATTGGGCATCGGTCTCAGGCTGCTTGATCTCGACAATATCGATCTTCACCTGACGTCCGCCACATTTGCTGGAGATTTCATCGGTCATCCGCTCAATCTCTGAGCCTTTCCGACCAATCACCAAACCGGGACGCGCGGTGTAAAGTGTGACCCGGACACTGTTCCAAGCACGCTCGATCACAATCTTCGAAACTGCCGCGAACGCGAGCTTCTCTTTGAGGTAACGACGCACGGATAGATCGGCGTGGAGGAAGTCCGGAAACTCCCCAGGGGCGGCATACCACTTGGAAGCCCAGTCTTTGTTCACTGCGAGTCGGAAGCCGACCGGATTTACTTTTTGTCCCATGACAGATTGGTGTGTTGTCTAAAAATTCGTTGGTTCGGGCAGCTTGGATTAGCCGCGCTCTTCGATCAGTTTCTCGACCTGAGACTTCCAGTCATCGCGCTGGATCCGGTCTTTGAAGGCAAGTTTCTCGCCAAACTCGACCATGTCTTTTTCGGTCCAGGCGGCGATTTGCTCGTATTTGAAAATTCCATTTTCGTGAAGCTTCTTCTCTAGCTTCGGTCCCACTCCGCTGATCAACTTCAAGTCGTCTGCATCCGCCGGCACCGTCACATCCGCAGCGGGTTTCTTCGAAGCACTCTTCTTTGCGGCGGTCTTTTTGGCGGCGGGCTTGGAAGCATCTTTCTCCGAAGGAGCACTTTTCTCCAACCCTGTTTCGTCCGTCAAAATAACGTTGATGTGGCTGGTGCGCTTGCGAATTGGGGCCGCTCCACCGCGAGCTCTCGGCTTCCAACGCTTGAAGACAGGACCTTCAGTGACCGTGGCAGATTTCACAATCAGGTCGTCGGCGGCCACGGAATGATTGTTCTCGGCGTTGGCAATCGCAGACTTCAGGGTCTTACCAATCAGAGCGGCAGCTTTCTTCGGGGTGAACCGAATCAGATCGAGCGCATTTGACACCGGCATTCCAGTGACTTCACGGGCAACGTCACGCGCCTTGAGAGGCGAGATCCGGGCAAATTTATAGGTTGCTTTGACTTCCATCGTAGTTTGAAGTTAAAAATTGAGTTTCTTTCCTGATGTTCTGGGCTTCACCCGGTCGCGAACCTGGACCCGATCCCCTGGCTGGAAAGTTTCTTGGATAATCGCTCCGCTGATCGAATCGCGGACATCCACCACGACAGCGGTGCCGACACTGCGGTCTTTCCGCAAAATTTCAACTGGCATTCCTATCCGAACGCCACTGCGCCGTCCGATATCTAACACCGCCAAGCGTAAATCCTCTTTGAAACTGATCACTTGGCCATCATTGATGTCCACTTCCCGCAGCACCGCTTTCCGACTTCCACTGTATCCGAGAAGCTCATCGGTGGCCCGAAGCGCGGCTTCCACCTCCAGCCTGGCGACAGGATCGCCTGCGGTCGCGGTCTTCACATAATCCATAACCGCTTCACTCAATCGAATGAGTTGTTCAAACGCCTCCGTCGTCCGCTCCTTATACATTTGGCGCTCCCGGACAGCCTTGATCAAGCGATCCTGAAGGGCACGATCTGAACGGATCGTCTCCAATCCTAGCTCTTCGACCCGAAGCTGGAGGTCGCGGTAGAGTTCACGAAACTCCTCGGATTCCTTGTTCGCCTCAGCCAAAGCCAACTCGATCGGCATATCGCTTTCGTCACGGAGTGCCAACTTCTCTTCGAGTTGCTCGATCTTTCGATGGGCCGCTTCCAAGGCAAGCTCAAGCTCGGCTTGGCGCATCATCGAAGCGATCACGGGGTCTGCATCCTGGCCCCACGCCCACGCCCCACCAACCGCCACGCCGAAAACGGCGAGGAGTTTGAGGAAGAAGGCTGAGCGATGGGGTGTCATTGGATGAAAATTTATCCGGGGATAATGGGGATTAACCGCCTTTAATTTTGGGGTTGTGACCGCTGTGTTGTCTGAATCCGCGAGTCGGCGAAAACTCACCCAACTTGTGGCCAACCATGTTCTCCGAAACAAAGACGGAAACGAAGTCACGTCCGTTGTGAACCATAAAGGTGTGCCCGACAAAGTCGGGCGTCACCATCGAGCGCCGAGACCAAGTCTTAATCGGCCGTTTTTTTCCGGATTCGTTCATCGCATCAATCTTGTCGAGCAATTTGACGTCAACGAATGGTCCTTTTTTGAGTGATCTTCCCATGAGGTAAAACAGGTTAAGAATTCTTATTTCTTCTTCGATTTGCGGCGTTGAATGATAAATTTGTCGCTAGGCTTGTGCCGAGGGCGGGTCTTTTGGCCCTTGGCATGGCCCCAGGGACTCTTCAGGTGCTGGCGTCCACCACCTGACTTACTCTTGCCCTCACCACCACCATTTGGGTGATCGACAGGGTTCATACACATCCCGCGCACCGTTGGGCGAATTCCCTTCCAGCGAGTTCTTCCCGCTTTGGCGCTCACCTCGTTCATGTGCTCGGCATTTCCAACCACTCCAATCGTGGCGTAGCACTTGGCGTTAATCTTGCGAACTTCTCCCGACGGAAGCTTCACCAAAGCATATTCTCCATCGCTGTTGGTCAACGTCCCGGCTTGACCGGCTCCACGAGCCAATTGACCACCACGGCCAACCGTCAGCTCGATGTTGTGAATCGAGGTGGTGGGCGGAATCTTGTCGAGGGGAAGGGCGTTACCAACTTTCGGAGGAGCATTTTCGCCGCTCTGGACCTGATCACCGACCTTTAACTTCCCGGGAGCCAAAATGTAGCTCTTCTGGCCGTCGGCGTATTCGATCAAAGCGATCCTGGCCGTACGATTCGGATCATACTCGATCGCAGTCACTTTGGCGATATCGCCGTGGCGTCCACGCTTGAAATCGATGAGGCGATACTTGCGTTTGTGCCCACCACCACGGTGACGGCAGGTAATGCGACCGTTGTTGTTACGACCTGCGGTCTTCTTCAAGGCCCGCGTCAGGTTCTTCTCCGGCTTCTTCTTGGTAATTTCCGAGAAGTCAGGGAGAACCTTGTAGCGGCTCGACGGGGTGACCGGGCGAAATTTCTTGAGCGGCATGATTGAGTAAAATTCTAAGGTTAAACAAGATCGATGGTTTCCCCATCAGCGAGCCGGACGATGGCTTTTTTCCAGTGAGCGGTGCGGCCGAAATCCTGGCGACGCTCCCGCTTTTTCTTTCCTTGATAGTTGGCGGTACGAACCGCTTCGACTTTCTTACCGAAGAGCTTCTCGACCGCTTCTTTGATCTCCAGTTTGTTCGCTCTGCGATCGACTTTGAAGACGTACTCGTTGTTCAACTCGTTGAGCATCGTCGCCTTCTCACTGAGTTGGATCGTTTTGATCACTTGGAAGATGTCTTTCATAGCTTAAGCAGTTCCGGTTGCGGTTTCTTCTTTCTTCGGCTGAACCCCCTGGGTGCGCCGGGCGAGAACTCCCAACGAACCATCAGTCAGAACGATCTTATCATAGTGGAGCAGATGCTCGGCATTCAATTCTTCAGCGGACATCAGCAGCACGTTTTGAACATTGCGTCCCGAGCGAAACGTCGCTTCATCGAATGCTCCGACAATGAGAAGCTTCTTCACGTCAGCCAGCTCCTTGGCAGCGGAGACGAACTCTTTGGTCTTACCGCTGGGAATGCTGAACGTCTCGGAACTGAGAACATCTCCATCCTTGATCCGCTCGCTGAGCGCCTTGGCGAAGGCCAACTTCCGGACGCGCTTGTTAACGACTTTTGTGTAATCCTTGGTATTGCGCGGTCCGAACACCACACCACCACCACGATGAATCGGAGAAGCGTTGCCGCCTTGGCGTGCCCGACCGGTCCCTTTTTGACGGAAGGGCTTTTTGCCGGTCGCGCTGACTTCTCCCCGAGTTTTAGTGTGAGCGGTACCGCTGCGACGATTGGCCCGATAGGCTGTGATCAAGTCATGGACGGCCTGGTTGCCGCGATCATCCTCGACCACTACAATATTCGCGCTTTGCGCGTCTGAAATTTCGAAATTCTTAGCCATGGTTTAGCCTTTCTTCTCAGGAAGGGGTTTCTTAACAGCAGGACGAATCACGACGTATCCACCCTTGGCACCGGGTACGGCACCGCTGATGAGGAGCACCTTGTCGTCGGGACGGGTCTGAACGACCTTCAAGTTCTGAATCGTCTTTTTGTAATTTCCGTGACGACCAGGCATCTCCTTGTTTTTCCAGACGCGGCCCGGATCCGTTCCACACCCAATACCACCAGGACGACGATGCATCATGGAACCGTGGGAGGCTGGAAGACCACCGTAGTTGTAGCGCTTGTAGACACCTTGAAAGCCTTTGCCCTTGGAAGTGCCGATCACATCGACCCACTGCCCAGCTTCGAAGGTTTCAACGCCAGGGTGTTCGATCTTCTGGCCTTCTTCCGCAGTAGGAAGCTCGCTGTCATCTTCCACTCGAAATTCCATGATCCGCTTCTTCGGCGTGCCGTGGTGTTTCTTAAAGTGACCTTTCTTTGGCTGATTGAGGCGCTGCTCCTTCTGCTCATCATAGCCCACCTGGATGGCGGAATAGCCGTCCTTTTCCTTGGTTTTGACTTGGAGGAACTCGTTGTCGCTCACGTCGATGACGGTCACAGGAATGGCATTTCCCTCGTCATCAAAGACGCGGGTCATGCCGACCTTTTTACCAATTAGTCCGATGCTCATATCGTCGGGGGTTCCGGGTTAAAAATTAGATTTTGATAGTGATGTCCACCCCGGCCGGAAGATTGAGTTTTTTCAACTCATCCACGGTGCGGGCTGTAGGATCGACAATATCGAGAAGGCGTTTGTGGGTCCGCATCTCGAACTGGTCGGCACTCTTCTTGTTCACGTGAACGGAGCGGTTGACGCTGAATTTCTCGATCCGGGTCGGCAACGGAATCGGTCCCGCAACTTTGGCGCCGGTGCGCTTGGCGGTTTCGACGATATCCCCTGCACTCTTGTCAAGGATGCGGTGATCGTAAGCTCTGAGCCGGATTCGGATACGTTGGTTGTCCATCTTGTTATTGTTTCTAAACTAGTCGAAATTCGATCGTTAAAACCCTCCGCCGCGCAGCTCGCAGATCTCTGCGGCAACACTTGGGGGCACTTCTTCAAAATGAGAGGGCTGCATGCTGTAATCAGCGCGGCCACTGGAAAGGGTACGAACTGCGGTCGAGTAATTATCGACCATGGTAGCGAGGGGGACACTTGCGCGGATCACCGAAACTTTGTTGCGCGGCTCGATTGCATCGACTTGGCCGCGGCGACGATTCAAATCTCCGATAATCTCCCCCTGGTATTCATCGGGAGTCGTGACTTCCACCGCCATGATTGGCTCCAGCAAAACCGGGGATGCTTTGGTCATGGCGTCTTTCATGGCGTAAATCGCCGCGATCCGAAAATCCGCTTCCGTCGAAACGGCGTCATCCACAGACCCACCGGTGAGATCGACATGGACATCTACCACCGGATAGCTGGCAAGCACGCCGTTGATCAACGACTCTTCGACCCCCTTGAGGGTAGAAGCGACGAAGGCCGGTGGAATTTCCTCACTGACAACCTTGTTCTCTTGGGAACTTCCGGCACCCCGTGGATTGGGCCGGACGCTCACCTTAACGTGACCGTAATGAGCGTTGCCTCCGGCTTCTTGAATGAACTTGCCTTCACCCTCGGCCGCAGCCGTGATCGTCTCACGATAGGCGATTCGTGGCTTACCGGCATTCGTGTTCACCCCGTATTCGCGATTCATCCGATCGCAGAGAATCTCAAGATGCAATTCGCCCATCCCGGCAATGATGCGCTGACCGGTCTCTTCGTTGATCGTGACCTTAAAAGTCGGGTCTTCTTCGGAAAGTTGCTGGAGAACGTCCGTCAACTTGTCTTGGTCCGCCGTCGATTTGGGCTCAATCGACATGGAAAGAACCGGCTCTGGAAAGACCGGCGGTTCGAGCAAAATTTTGAAACTTGGGTCGGCTAGAGTATCTCCCGTCGCGGTTAATTTCAGTCCAGCGAAAGCGGCAATATCTCCAGCGTAAACCGTATCAACTTCGGCGCGATCATTGGCCTGTAGCTTAATGATCCGGCCAATGCGACTCTTCTTGTTCGTCCGGGGATTGTAAAGGGTATCGCCACGATGAACGGTTCCCGAATACACTCGGAAAAAGACCAACTTCTTCACGTGCTGGTCGTTGGCGATCTTGAACGCCAAGCAACACGTTTTGGAATGATCGCTGGTCTTCGTCTTGACGATCTTCTCTAAATCCTCAGGATCGTGTCCCTCGGCCGGGAAGACATCGAGAGGGCTTGGAAGATAATCGATGATCGCGTCGAGCGTCGCCTGGATGCCTTTATTCTTAAAGGCAGAACCACCCGATACCGGAACAATGCGACCGGCGATCGTCTGGCGACGCAGGGCGCGCTTCAAATCTTCAATAGTGATCTCCTTCTCCTCTAAGTAGAGGGCACCGATCTCTTCGTCCAAATCCACCAACTGCTCGCGGAGGTACTCAAAGGCGTCATCGACCTTCTGTCGATCCTCCGCCGGAATTTCCTCAACCGTAAACGTCGACCCCAGAAGATCGTCCTCGCGATAAAGAATCGCCTTCTTGTTAATGACATCATACTGCCCCCGAAGATTCTCTTCCGAGCCAATCGGAATCAGAATCGGACAAGCATTCCCACCGAGCTTCTCCCTAATCTCTTGAACCACGTTGTCGAAATCCGCACCGACGCGATCCATCTTATTCACAAAGGCAAGTCGAGGGACTTTGTAGGTCTCGGCCTGACGCCAAACCGTCTCACTTTGCGGCTGCACTCCGGCGACCCCGCAAAAAACGGCCACTGCTCCATCAAGGACCCGCAATGACCGTTCTACCTCCGCCGTAAAATCAACGTGCCCGGGGGTGTCGATAATATTGACTTGAAAAGGCTGATTTTCCCAGAGCTTGATGACCGCATCCTGAGCGACCTGCTTCCACTGACAGCTAACTGCAGCCGCCGTAATGGTAATGCCGCGCTCCTTCTCCTGAATCATCCAGTCGGTCGTGGCGGCTCCATCGTGGACCTCGCCGATTTTATGGATCATGCCAGTGTAGAAGAGAACGCGCTCGGTGAACGTCGTTTTCCCGGCATCAATGTGCGCAGCAATCCCGATGTTCCGGATCTTCTCGATCGGAAACTTCCGGTCGGGATGATTCGGGCTTTCGGCCTGAGTTGCTGTCGCTACTGCGCTCAATGGATTCGCTAAAAAACGGTTAAAAAATAGAAAGAAGGGGTATTACCAACGGAAGTGAGCAAAAGCACGATTGGCCTGAGCCATCTTGTGCGTCTCATCGCGCTTCCGAATTACCGCTCCGGTGTTGGTTGAGGCATCGCGAATCTCGTTGGCCAAGGCCACGTGCATGGGGGTCCCC
>CAYGQD010000012.1:6552-63251 GCA_964351855.1 uncultured Verrucomicrobiales bacterium | reverse complement strand
GATTAGCTGAGACCATGGCGGAAAATCGGCTGGTTTCGGTGCTGGAAGGCGGCTATCAGCTAGCGGGCTTGGTTTCTTCGGTAAACGCTCATGTTGAAGCTCTGATCCGTGGATAGATTTGGAACGCCAGGGTAAAATCCTCACAGAAGCACTAAAAACTTGCTGGCCAACTCTGGATCTCGTTCTATCGTAACGGTATGTCCTCGTTCAACAAAGTGATGATCATGGGGAACCTGACCAGGGATCCTGAAGTTCGTTACACCCCGAAAGGCACTGCCGTTACGGATATCGGCCTCGCCATCAATCGCTATTACTCAGGAGACAATGGCGAAAAGCAGGAAGAAACGACCTTTGTCGATGTCACGCTCTGGGGTCGGACTGCAGAAATCGCCGGACAATACCTCAAAAAAGGGCGCCCGGTCTTCATCGAAGGACGTTTGCAGATGGATACTTGGCAAGACAAAGCCACGGGTCAGAATCGCAGTCGCCTCAAGATCGTCGGAGAAGGAATGCAACTCATTGGCGGACGCGAAGGCGGAGGCGGCGGGAGTCAGAATTATGGTGACAGTGGCGACGGCTACTCTTCTCCTCCTCAGCAGAACGATAACTACGGTTCTCAATCGCAGCCTTCTCCCCAAGCTTCCAACCCCTCCCCGCCTACCAGCACTCCTTCCGTCGGCACCGGCGGAGGAGGTGGACCGATCGATGTCGGTGAGGAAGACGACGAAATTCCATTTTGATCACACTCCATGAACCAAGATCAGTTTTGGCAAATCGTTGACGGATCGATTTTGGAGTCGAACGACGATTCGGACGCTCAGATCGATTGCATCGCAGAATCCCTTCGTGCGCTTTCTCCCGAAGAAATCGTCCACTTCCAGACCGAATTGGAATCTCGGATGCAGGCCGCTTACACCTGGGATTTGTGGGGTGCGGCCCATGTTCTCAGTCCTACGCATTCGTGTGACGATGATCAGTTCGAAGCGTTTCGCACTTGGTTGATCGGCCAAGGACGCGAAGTCTTCGAAAATGCCGTTAGCCAACCGGATAGTTTGTTCGAAGTGACCGATGTGGAGGTCGATGAATATGAGTTCGATGACCTGCTTCATGTGGCTAATCAGGTTTATGAAGAACGGATCGGGGAAGATGCGTCGATCGAAACCCCATCCGTCAGCGACCTTTCACTGATCGGCAGCCATTGGGATTTCACCAGTGAAGCGGAATGTTCCAACCGATTTCCCCAGTTGTGGAGTCGGGCCGTTGCCGCTCGATCGCCGGAAGCGCTCACTTCGGCCTGATCCTACCGATTTTCCGTTGCGTCGCGGGAGCCCTTGCTATGGTGATTGGGAAAACCCTTTCCTGAACCTAACAAGATGAGCAAAAAAATCGGATTTGTCGGCGTCGGTCGCATGGGTGCGAACATGGCGAGACACCTCAATGACGTTGGCTACGAAGTTTCCGCCGTTTACGACATCAATCGTGAAGCAGCGTCCAGCCTGGCGGACGAAATCGGGGGGACCGCTTATGAATCCCTCGCAGATGTCACCGCCCACGCCGACGTCATCGTCACTGTGGTAACCAACGATGCCGCGATGCGGGCTATTTTCCTGGAAGGAGATACCAATCTTCTCACCGGATCTACAGGCAAAACGTTTATCAACTGCGCCACGCTCTCCCCGGCAATCCACCGCGAAATCGCTACCGCTGCCGCCGGTGCCGGTGCGAAAACGCTGGAAGGTTGTATGGCGAGCAGCATTAGCCACGCCCGCGAAGGGAAACTCTACCTCATGGTCGCTGGCGACTCAGGTGCCTTCGCCGACAACCAGAAGCTGTTGGAAGATTTGAGTATCAACATGCGGTTCATCGAGGGCGGACCGGGTCGGGCCGCTGAGGTCAAAGCTCTCGTCAACATGGTCATGAATATCAATACTGCAGGCTTGGCCGAGGGACTCGGTCTGGCCAAAGCGCTGGGTCATGACCTGGAAATGGTCTGCGAAATCTTTAGCCAGACGGGAGCGAATTCTCGCGTTCTGGAAACCGACGCGGAAGACATGATCGCCCGGGACCACGAATGTTGGTTTTCCGCCGATCACGCGGCGAAAGATTCCGGAATTGCCGCCGATATTGCCGAAACCGTCGGCCTTAAACTGCCGCTCAACGAGACGACCCGCTCCCAATATGCGAAGATGACCGAGGAAGGCCTTGGTGAACTCGACAAATCCGGCATCGCGGAAATGACGTTTCCCGGGCGTCATGCTCACCCCAATCTCTAATCCCAAAAACCTAACCCCACACTGAAGTAGAAGATGAGTAAAATCGTACCCACCATTAGTTCCGGCACCGCTGGCCCACTCGGCGCGCTGCACCTGCCCCGTTTGTGGCAAAAAGCATCCCTCGAAGCCGTTGGTAAGCTTCACCCCGAATATCCCGGTTGCGGAGCTGGTTATGATCAGATGACGCTCGACGCACTCGGCCTCGATCGTGAAGCCACGTTGGCCTACATTCGTGACAACAAGCCCAGCTACACGGAGTTCGAAGCTTGGGTGAAAGCGAACGCCACCAGTCTCGACAAGATCGAAGCGCACAACACCGCGATTGCCGGTTACATCCACGCGGATGAAACTCGCGCGGAAATCTTCGCAGCCACCAAGTTGTCCGATGATTCCTGCGCCTTCCGTGACGCCGTCAATCTCAACAACCTGGATGACTGGGCCATTTTCCATGCTCAGGAACTCGCCAGCTAAGGCAGCTTTCGCCGAAGTTCATTCGGCTCGTTTTGAGCCCGGAATGCCGTTGGGCGTTCCGGGCTTTTTTGCGCCTGCGGAGCGGCGTTTGCTGGTTTATTCCGCGAAGATCTGCTTCACTCACACGATGAGAAAGCACTTGGTAGTCGTTCTTAGTTGGCTGGCTTGGACGGCGGTTGCCTCTGCCGAGCTGAAAGACGCTCAAATCACGGTCTACGTCGCCCTCTGTGACAACGCGACTCAGGGAATCCAACCGGTCGGTGCGAAGATTGGCAATGGCAATGACGCGGCAAGCAATCTCTACTGGGGCTGCTCGGATGGAATGAAGCTCTATTTCAAGAATAGCGCGAAGTGGAAGCTGGAGAAAACTGAGAAGAATCCTGACGAGGTGATTCTCGAGCAACTGACCTTCCGCCACACGACCTTCCCGGAGGTAACGTTGACTGCCTTCGCCTATCGAGGCTCGGAAATGAAGCGCTGTTTGGGCGATTTCTACGAGGCACTCACCAGTCCCGACGATCCAGCCGATTTGGTAGCCTTCATTGGCCACAATGGACTGATGGATTTTCGGATTCCGGATCGCCAACCGAATGCCGATACCCCTCCGCGCGATGCGGTCATTCTCTGCTGTTTGAGTCGGGCTTATTTTCAGCCACGATTAGAAGCCGTCGGCGTGCGGCCGGTTCTCCTCACCGAACAGCTGATGTATCCCGGAGCGTTTTTGCTACACGACGGGTTGGAAGGTTGGCTGAGAGAGGAAACGCGAGCGCAAATTCGCATCCGAGCGGCGAAGGCCTATTCCCGAAATCAGGGCATCTCCTTGAAGGCGGCCAGCGGCATCTTTTCGACATTCGAAGATTGATCTGCCACGCTCAATGCGGTTTCTGCAATCTTCCGGTTGAACTCTCCCCGGTGCCCCCTAGCGTTACCATAGAAACAGACTGTAGTTGTTTGTTTTCATGGTTCAAGACCCGGTCGCCTCGCGGCCGGGTCCTTCTTTTCCCCACCAACAGGGTGTTGAAGAAGTCGGGAATGTCGCGCGCGAACACCTGAAGTTGGGGGCTAGGCGGGACGAATGAGCGAATCGAGATTCGTGAGTGAGGAGCAACAACGCCCCAAGCTTCTGGTGTTTGTGCCCGTAGGGAACACGTTTTCCCAATGTCGTGCGAAGGGAATTTTCCAACGCCAAATCCAACGGGTTCGCGGCGTTTCAGACTTTTTCAACACCTGCTAAGTCTCCGTGCAACACGGACAGGCCTGAACCCAATGTCCCGGGCTCACTTCCTGAAGGCGCAGGTCCATCCCGATGCTTTCCTTCCACTTGGGATGATTGACGCGATGGCCAAAGGCACAGCCTTCCGGAGGATTGATGGGTGAAGGGACATCGCCGACTAAGGGCACGTGCTTTCGCTTCACGGTTGGATCGGGAACGGGAATCGCTTTGATCAAGGCTTTGGTGTAGGCGTGACGAGGATTCTCGTAAATTTCGTCCGCGTTCGCCATTTCGACGATCTTGCCGAGATACATCACCGCAACCCGATCCGAAATATGACGTACAACGGCCAAGTCGTGAGCGATGAACAGGTAGGAGAGACTCAGCTCCCGTTGCAGATCCATCATCAGATTGAGGACTTGGCTCTGAACAGAAACGTCCAGCGCGGAAACTGGTTCATCGCAGATAATCAGCTTGGGATTGAGGGCGATAGACCGGGCGATTCCAATCCGTTGCCGCTGGCCTCCGGAAAACTGAAAGGGAAACCGATTCACCGCGTTTTCGTTCAACCCCACTTTCTGGAGCAGATCTCGAATCCAGGTTTGGCGCTCTTCGCGCGTCCCCATTTTGTGGATCAGAAAGGGCTCTTCCAGAATCGAGCCGACGTTCATCCGGGAATTGAGAGACTCTGCCGGATCCTGAAAGATCATCTGGAGGTCGCGACGCAAGGGCAAGAGGCGCTTCTGATGCTGGACTGAATCTGCGATATCGCGGGCTCGGTTTAACGGACGCGCCATGATCTGCTTGGCCATTTCTCCGCCTCCACCGGTAATCGGCTTCATCAAGCCCTGGCGATTGACCCGTTCGCCTTCGAAAATCACCTCACCACCAGTCGGCTCGAGCAAGTTCACAACGCATTTGCCGAGCGTCGACTTGCCGCAGCCGCTTTCTCCGACCAACCCGAGGGTCTCGCCTTCATCAATGTGGAGCGAGACCCCATCCACCGCTTTGCAATCTGCCACCGAGCGCAAAAACACCCCGCCCTTGACCGGAAAATACATCTTCAGGTCGTTCACTTCGAGCAAATGAGAGGCGGCGTTCTTCATGCGTTCTCAGCAAAGCAGGGGCACGCCTCGATCCAGTGGCCGGGTTCAATCTCGCGCAAGGGCGGTCGTTGGGAGACTTGCTCCGGAGTGTGGGGATTCGGGCAACGCGTCGAAAATCGACACCCCGGCGGCATCTGATTGAGCGGGGGAACATTACCCTCGATCGTCTTCAATCGGGTTTTGCGAACATTGTCGATCCGGGGGATCGAGCTGAGCAATCCTTGGGTATAGGGATGCTGCGGCGATCCGAAGACGCGTTCCACGGAGGCCCGTTCTACCACACGACCGGCATACATCACCACGACTTCATCGCAGGTTTCCGCAATCACCCCGAGATCGTGCGTGATGAGAATGATCGCCATCCCCATTTCTTCCTGCAAATCCTTCATCAACTCCAGAATCTGGGCTTGAACGGTTACATCGAGCGCCGTGGTCGGTTCATCGGCGATCAGCAGATCCGGCTTGAGAGCCAGAGCAATCGCAATGACAACACGCTGGCGCATCCCGCCCGATAGTTGGTGCGGGTATTCGTCGATCCGAATTTCAGGCGCTGGAATCCCTACTTTATGCAAAATATCGATCGATGCGGAGCGAATCGCCTCTTCTGACATCTCTGGTCGGTGAAGCTGAAAGACTTCCCCAACCTGTCGCCCTACTTTTTGGACGGGGTTGAGGGCCGTCATCGGCTCCTGGAATATCATCGCAACGTCGTTGCCACGGATTTCGTGCATCCGCTCTTCGGTCGCCTCAAGCAAACTTTCCCCATTGAGGTGCATAGTTCCACCGAGGATTTTTCCCATCGGCTGAGGCAAAAGCTGCATGATACTGAAAGCAGTCACGCTCTTGCCACAGCCACTTTCCCCTACGATTCCGAGGGTGCGACCTTTATCGACTTCAAACGAAACGCCATCTACCGCTACGAGTTGGCCTCCTTCGGTATCGAAGGCAGTGACCAGATCGCGAACTTCCAGGAGATGTGAGGATGTTTCGGACACAGACGGATTTGGAGTCGGTTCCTCTCGGTTGATCGGAAGATCACGAGGGCGGGTTAGTCAAAACCATCGTTCCGGCCAGGTTGCAAACGAGAAACCATTAATCGCCATCCAGATGAATGGAGGTAGAAGACTGCTTTCGTCCCCCTTGATAGGTGGTCACCCGCATCTTGCTGGCGATCCGCTGATCACCTACCGTTCGAATAAGCTGCACTTCCATTTTTTTCGCCAATCCGGAACGGTCGTAGGCGTCCATTCGCATCAGGGCGAGAGCGCTTTGCTGAATCCAGATGTCTGCCTGAGTATAAGCACCTTTGCCGGTATTGTTGCTCACGGTGACTACGAAACAGTTCGTCAATCCCGTCTTTTCTTCCCGGACATTCGTCACCCGCCAGCCAAGTTGGTGGACGGTGAGGTCTTCCAAGGTCACGTCAGTTCCCCGCAATGGCTTGGTCAGACTCTCATTCCCTCCCGCAGCGACACCCACCTTGATCCGCACCGCCTCATTGGGATCGCGAAAAAAGTAATTCATCCGGCCAGTGCGATCCGTTTGCAGAATGAACGGAACCTTGCGGACGCCGATTCCCTGGATCAACCATCCTTCAAAATTGCCGGTCATCGAGGCAATCGAATCCCTCGCCGCCGCCAAAAGCTGTTCCGGCGTTAACTGGACCTGGGCCTGAGAGGACGGAACGAACAAAGCGAAACTGGCCATTGCGGCGGAAAGAAAGCGAACATGCATTGTCTGAAACGGTGAGGGTTATTTCAAGTCGAGGATCTCCAGCCAGGTGGTGCCACGTTTGTCACCATTTTCGTAGGATCTCACACGAATGACGTCGGCGATCCAGATGTCTTGCATTTTTTTGCCGTGGCTCACCTCGAAATCCTTGAGGAGTTTCGGCTTTTCCGACCGATCATACCCTTCCATTTTGATGAGGCCGCCGCTCGCTCGGTCGATCCAGACCACCACGAATCCGTAGGGCCCCCGCATATCCGGGTTCGTCAGTTGAAGCTTCCAGGCGGGACGCGTTTTGATGAGTTCACGCTTGTCCAGGACCTTCGGATTCGGCCAGTAGAGAAAGCGCATCGCCAAATCTTCGTAGGTGAGATCGGTCCCCCGAATAAACTCGCCATATCGAGCCAAGGGAACGGGCGCATTACTTCCCGCCACCACCTCGCGGAGAATCAGTTGCTCACCACTCGTGTCCAAATGGACGGCCTGAGCAGGGTCGTCGAACCGGAACCGAATGTAATTCGGCTTGAGGGACAACTTGAAAGGGATCATCTCCGATTCCTTGCGCAGCCGCGATTCGAAATCCTGGTCGTTGACGGTGTAGCTGTAGCGGACCAATCGCAAAATCTCATCCGGATTCAGTTCATCCAACGGTTTTCCAAACGGTGTCTCATCCTGAGCATACGTCAGTGAGGAAGCCGCCAAGCAGGCGAGAACGAGGAGAAGTTTCGGGGAATGCATGGGCTGAATGTTTAAAACTGGGACTGAACAACAAACCAATCCTGGTAAGGGGGTGATTGTAGCGCGTTTGCTAGGGTTCTCAACCGGGTTCGGTGAGGCACCGCGTTTTGTTTTGACAGAGCGCCTCTCCACCGTATTCAGTCAGCCGTAATGGATCAAAAGCCCGAACGCACTCTCCTCTTCGCGTTGGTTCTTTTGACGATTTTCCGGATCATCATTGGTGCGGCGAGCGAGCTTTCCGAAGATGAAGCCTACTACTTCCTCTGGACGGAACGGCTGGATTGGTCCTACTACTCGAAAGGGCCGGGCGTTGCCCTGGCGATTGCAGCAACCACGGAACTCTTCGGGAAGACTTCGCTCGGAGTTCGCATCTTGAGCCCGCTGCTCGGGCTAGCCTCAAGTTGGCTTCTTTTCCGACTGGGAACGCGTTTGGTGGGGCAAAACCACGCGATTTGGGCCGTGGTCATGCTCAATTTGACCCCGATATTCAATGCCGGGAGCATTCTCCTGACGATCGATCCCCTGATGATCTTTTTCTGGGTGGCGGCGATGTTGACAACCTGGCACGCCGTTCAGACCACGCGAAGATCCCTCCTCTGGTGGATCCTGACCGGCTTCTTGATCGGGCTCGGCTTTCTCTGCAAATACACCGCCGCCGTTCAAATCATCTCGATTGTGATTTACCTGGCGGCGCGCTCAGAGACCAAGATCGAATTCCGTCGACCGGGATTTTACGCGATGCTGGGAGCCGTCGTTCTCTGTTCCACACCGGTCCTCATCTGGAACTCGCAAAATGACTGGATCACCTTCGTCCATTTGATCGAACGCACCGGATTGGTCGATTTCAACAGCGCCAACGACGCGACCACCGCCATCACCGAAGACCAGAGCAGCGGCTTCAGTTGGAATCCGTTCGATATTTTCAACTACCTGGGCCAACACCTTGGGGTTTACTCCCCTCTTCTCTTTTTGGCGTTGGCCTGGACCACGGTTCAGGCCTGGAAGCGTTTTCGCGCGAGCGAAGCAGAAACCTTCATCGGCTCGTTTGGCCTACCCATCGTCGTTTTCTACTTTGGGCTTTCCGTCCTCAAAATGGGGGAGTTGAACTGGACCGCCCCCGGCTTTGTCTGCCTCGGCTTGCTCTTGCCGAAATACTGGAGTGAAGCGAACCTCTCCGCCCTTCTTAAACGGAGGCTGACGATCACCGCATTCGCCATCTCCGGAATCTTGACCGTTCTAGCGGTCAATCCTGAAATCATCCGCAGCACCGGCCTGACCTGGCCTTATAGCTATGACACGAAGAAACGCTGGAGCGGCTGGAAAACTTCCGCTGAGCAAATCGCAGACTTTGCCGCGCAACTGAAAACGGAGATGGGCGAAGCACCCTTTCTGATCGGAAATCGCTACCAGACCTGCGCCGCTATCGCGTTCTATTTTCCAGATGAGTCCCTCGTCATGCGCCCTACCCCGCGACACCCCCTCGTCCATACCATCGAGCCTCGCCAAAAAGCCGCTCGCAAGAACCAATTCGCCTTTTGGCCGGCCTATCAAAAGGACGAACGCTTCCTGGGCCGTAACGCGATCTTTGTCACCGACCAGATCAAGTCCGAAGGACCGCCGACAGACGTCCGCGAAGCCTTCGCCGATTTCGAAGTCTATGGCTGGATCGACCTGAATCGGCGAGGTGAACTGCTCCGTAGCTGGAAAGTCATCGTTTGCTACGACTATCAGGGCCTCAAAGAGGAGTGAACTCCCCTTCCCGACCGCCTCAGCTAAGTTCGCCTAGTTCCACCCACTTCTCTTCCTTCCAGGATTTGAGACCGGCTTCGGCTAACTGAACTCCTTTGGCACCCTCCATCAAATCCCACGGGAACGGAGCATCTTCGACCACGTGGCGGATGAACTTCTCCCATTGAATCTTGAAGGCGTTGTCGAATTGGGTCGCGTCCGGAACTTCCTGCCAACTGCCGAAGAAGTCGATCGGCTGGTCAATATCCGGATTCCAAACCGGCTTTGGCGTTGCCCCCAACGGCTGCACCCAGCATTTCCGGAGACCGACGACCGCGGATCCTTTCGTTCCATCGATTTGCATCGTGAACAGATCATCGCGGCGAACGCGAACATCCCAGCTGCTATTGAACTGCGCCACGATTCCACCTTTGATTTTGAAGGTCGCGTAGCAGGCGTCATCTGCGGTCGCCTGGTAGGGCTTTCCATCTTCGCCAATGCGTTCCGGAATATGGGTTGCGCCCAGACAGCTCACCGCTTCCACAGGACCGAAAAGATTGTCGAGCACGTAGCGCCAGTGACAGAGCATATCGATGATAATGCCACCGCCGTCTTCTTCCCGGTAATTCCAAGACGGCCTCTGAGCCGGTTGATTCTCATCGTGCCCCGTGAAGACCCAGTAACCGAACTCGCCTCGCACTGACAAAATCTCCCCGAAAAATCCCTGATCGATCAGGGTCTGAGCCTTGCGCAGTCCGGACAGCCACAGCTTATCCTGCACCACGCCGTTCTTCACTCCGGCATCGCGACAAACTTGGGCCAGCCGCACCGCCTCTTTCAGCTCAACCGCCGTTGGCTTCTCACAATAGATCGCCTTCTTCGCCTTGGCCGCCATTTCCACAAACTTGGCCCGATGCAGAGTCGAGGACGCGTCGAAGAAAATCTCGTTCTTGTCATCCGCCAGAGCGGCATCCAAATCGGTCGTGAATCGCTCCACCTGATTCTCAGCAGCCAACTTCCGCAACTTCTCCTCGCTCCGTCCCGTCAGAATCGGATCCACCTGAACCATCGCCCCGGACGGTAACTTCACCCCGCCCTGTTCGCGAATCGCCAAGATGGAACGAATCAGGTGCTGATTGGTGCCCATACGTCCAGTGACGCCATTGAGAATAATTCCGATTGTTTTCATGGTTGCTCGGCTTCGTTAGCGGTAACCGCAACCACCGTCAAGCGCCTCAGAGTTGACTTTCTCGTCGAAACCGACGAATCCGGTTCCCATGAAACCCCATTTCTTGCTCTCAGTAATGCTGCTGTTGAATCTGGTCTCCTCGGCGGCTGAGGAGCGCCCGCACATCGTTCTGGTGATGACCGATGACCAAGGTTGGGGCCAGATGGGCTACTACGATCATCCTCACCTGAAAACACCCAATCTAGATGCGATGGCGGCGAACGGCCTGCGATTCGACCGCTTTTACGCCGGGGCCTCCAATTGCTCACCCACGCGTGCAACGGTGTTGACGGGGCGAACCAATGATCGCACGGGAGTTCAGGATCACGGTTTTCCGCTTCGCTTGCAGGAGAAAACCGTCGCGCAGGGTTTACGAGACGTCGGCTATGCCACGGGCCACTTCGGGAAATGGCATTTGAATGGATTGCGTGGACCTGGAGTGCCTATCTTGAGCGGCGACACCCATCATCCTGGAGCCTTTGGATTCGAAACCTGGTTTTCGGTGACCAATTTTTTCGATTGGGATCCCTGGATGAGCCGGATGGGTGAGATCGAAGCTCACAAGGGTGATTCTTCGGAAATCGCAGTCGATGCGGCCCTGGCGTTTATCGAAACCAAGGTTGCGGAAGAGAAACCGGTGTTTGCCGTGATCTGGTTTGGATCGCCCCATTCGCCAATGATCGCAAGCGAAGCCGATCGGGCTTACTTTGCGGATTTGACGAAGGGTGAACAGCATCATTTGGGAGAATTGGTGGCGATGGATCGCAGTGTCGGAACCTTGCGCGCGGGGCTGCGGAAGCTGGGAATTGCGGAGAACACGCTGGTTTGGTTCAACAGCGACAACGGTGGTCTGAATGGATATGGGAGCGCCACCGTGGGAGGCTTGCGAGGCTTTAAAAACCAGATGTATGAGGGCGGATTGCGGGTACCCGGAATGGTTGAATGGCCTGCCGTGATTGAACCGCGAGTCACCGCTTATCCGGCCGGAACCGTCGACATCTTTTCGACCCTGGCTGACGTGGCGCAGCTTCCCGCTTCGTCGATGCTTCAACCTCAGGACGGCGTGAGCCTCCTTCCGCTTTTCGACGGCGAAATCGGCCCCCGGAAAACCCCGCTCTTTTTTCGGCATCGTGAGCGCGGCGTCATCATCGACAAAGACGACAAACTGGTCATCCAAAATGGCAAGATCGAGCTCTTTGATCTGAAGAATGATCCCGGGGAAGCCCGCGATCTCAGCGATCAACAACCGGAGATCGCAAATCGACTCAAGAAGGCCTATGACGTGTGGGAGGCAACCGTCGAAGCCAGCGTTGCGGGGAACGATTATCCGGAAGCCACCGTGGATCCCAATCAGCCGGAGCGCCGCTTTTGGAGAGATGATCCCGCCTATCAGCCCTACGCCGAGGAATGGCAGGCGAAGCTGCAACCGAAGAAATAGTACGAACTCTTCCCCCCTGCCCAATCCTCATGAAAAATCCCCTATCCCACCTTCTCCTTGTCGCTTGCACGCCCGCAACCGGGTTGGCAATGACCGCGCCGTCGCGCCCGATCCCGTTGAAAGAAGCCCTTCCGAGTCGCGGTGCTCGTTTTGTCACTCCTCGACGTTAATCAACGCATTGTTCCACCATGAACCGCCCCTGGATCGCCTCGTTCGCCTGCCTCATCCTCTGTCTCGGTGTTTCGAGAGCGGAAGAAATCCGGATTGGAATCATCGGTCTCGATACCTCTCACGTCATCGCCTTCACCAAGACCTTTAATGACGAGGGGGCGGAGGGAGAGTTGGCCAATTGCCGAGTCGTCGCCGCCTATCCCAAAGGCAGCCCGGACATCGAATCCAGCGTCAGCCGGGTGCCCCGCTACACCGAGGAGATTCGGGAAATGGGCGTTGAAATCGTCGATTCCATCCCCGCGTTACTGAAAAAAGTCGATGCCGTGCTCCTCGAAACCAACGACGGACGCCCGCATCTGGAACAGGTCCTTCCGGTGTTGAAGGCGAAGAAACGCGTCTTCATCGACAAACCGATCGCAGGCTCCCTGACCGACGCGATCCTGATTTTTGAAGCTTCAGAAAAATACGGCGTGCCGCTGTTTTCCTCGTCGTCCCTCCGGTTTGGTCCCGGAACCTTGGCCGTTCGAGCCGGGGCCATCGGTAAGGTCAATTTTTGCGAAACCGGCAGCCCGGCCTCGATCGAAGCAACTCATCCGGACCTTTTCTGGTACGGAATTCATGGGGTTGAGTCCCTTTTCACGGTCATGGGAACCGGCTGCGAAACCGTGATTCGCTCCACCACGGAAGAGGGCAAGATCCGCGTGGAGGGAACCTGGAAAGAGGGCCGAATTGGCGTCTTTGAGGAACGAAAAGGCTATGGCGGCTTGGCGAAAGGCGAAAACGGCGAACGTGAAGTCGGCACCTATCCCGGCTACAAACCGCTCGTCCAGGAAATCGCCCGATACTTTCGAACCGGAGAGGTTCCGGTGTCGCCCGCAGAAACCCTGGAGATTTACGCCTTCATGGAAGCCGCCGATGAGAGCAAACGGCAAAATGGAGCTGAAGTTTCCTTGAGCTTCGTGATGGAGAAAGCCAGAAAAGCGGCTGCCAAGGGCAAACCAAGACCAAAGTAGACTCCGGCTTCTGAGTCGATGATCGTCAGCCATTGCTCCCCAGAGGCTGTCTGGAGAGCCCTCGCGATTCCTTCCATGCGTTCAGGCCCCATCGGGCTGCCGTGAATCCGAAAAGTCCGACTCCAGCCTGAATGGCAAAAGAGAACAGAATCAGATTCCATTCGCCGTCCATTCGCCAATCGAAACCATTCGAGTGCAGAGCGGAAACCAATGCAACGCAAAGCACAATTGCCAGAGCGAAAAGGATGCGGAGGTAGATTCTGACAGAGAATAGGACACTACCGATTGCCGCGATGAGAAATGGAAAGAGAATTTGCTTCGCTAACGCGCCGAATTCCGACCAAGGAGTCACAAGAGAAAGTGCGGATACCACAAGGAGTGGGATCCCAAGGAAGAGAATTTTTCGACGGTTATTCATAGGTTAAGTCAGAACGTTTGCGGATGTAAAGGCTACGCCCTGGTAGCGCGGGTACTGCTGTTAACGATTTCGGGTTACGTGAAAAAGTCAACTAAAAGGCAGGGCGATGAGACTCACGCTTCATCAACCCTTTGAAAACTCCGCCTATCCTGTTCCTCCAGGCGTTTCGCTCCCGTAATTGAGGTCCTTACTCTATCGGGCATTCTGAGCTTGCTGGTATTTAGGGAGAAGATTGGGTGTCTCCTCTGCAACCACTTGATTTCCCCGGGCGATCGGTCTAACGACGTTCATGAAAAAGACCCTTTTCTGCTTCTTGATCGCCATTTTGGGAACGTCGCTTTCCGCGATCAGCCATGCCGAAGAACTGCGACCTCTCGATGACCTCGGCCAGTGGAACTATGATCCCGCCTTGTGGGAACTGAACAATGGTGTCGCCACAGGAAAGACGGTCGAAGACCCTGCTCTTCCCTACAACCAATTCCTCATTTGGAACGGCGGAGAACTGAAGGACTTCGAGCTTTCTGTGAAGCTGAAGGTGGCCGGAAACAATAATTCCGGAATCCAATATCGTTCCAAACAGCGCCCGGAACTGGGAGACTACGTGATCAGCGGCTATCAGTGCGATGCCCACCCCAGCAACTATTAATGCGCTATGGTTTACGAGGAAAAGGGACGCGTGATCATCGCAACCCGCGGACAAAAAGTCGTCATCACCGCCGAGGGTAAAAAGATGCTCATGGGCAAGGTGGGCAAGCCTGCTGAAGTCAACCTCGCCAACTGGAACACTTACACGATTCGAGCGGAGGGAAATCACATCACCCACTCGCTCAATGGGATCGTCACCGCAGAAATTATCGATCTGGATGAAGCCAATCGGTCGCTTTCCGGAGTGCTCGCGTTTCAGATTCATCGCGGACCGGCCATGGAAGTGCAAATCAAGGATCTGGTCATCAAGCCATTGCCTCCCGGGAAGATGTTGACCGATGTGAGCCTTCCCGCAGATGCCACACCGGTTCACATGCCGAAGCCACGTCCTCCGGCCAAACCGAAGCCGAAGAGCTAAGGGCTTATCCCATGCAACTTGGATTCGTCAGTGCGGTTTTTGGTGATTTGAACCTCGATGAGGTGCTCGATTTTGCCGATGCCGAAGGTTTCGACTGCGTCGAGTTGGCGGGCGTTTCCCACCTTCATGTTGATGATCTTTCGGACGAACGGGTCGCGGAGGTTCGCCAGAAGTTCGCGGACCGAAACCTATCGCTTAGCGCCCTGGCCTATTACCCGAATCCGCTTCACCCGGATGAATGGGTGGCCAATGCGGTGGTCGAACACCTGAAAAAGGTCATCTCCGCAGCCCCGCGCCTAGGCCTCGATCAGGTCAACACCTTCATCGGCCGCGATTGGACGAAGTCGATCGACGAAAACTGGCCTCGGGTGCAGCAGACCTGGGGCCCCATTCTGCAACACGCCGAACACTGCGGGGTGAAACTGGGAATCGAAAACTGCCCGATGCTGTTTCGCCGCGATCAATGGCCCGGTGGAGAAAATTTGGCGACCTGTCCCGCCGTTTGGCGCCGACTCTTTGCGGAGTTTCCAAGCTCGAACCTGGGGCTGAACTTCGATCCTTCCCATCTGATTTGGCAGCACATTGACTACCTTGAGCCGGTGAAGGAGTTCGCGGATCGCATCTTCCACACCCATGCTAAAGACGCGCGGCTGGACCGCAGGGCATTGAGCCAACTTGGCCTGCAAGCCTTTCCCACGGAATATCACACCCCAAAAATCCCCGGGTTGGGCGAAGTCGATTGGAGCGCATTCATCAGCGAACTCCGCGACATCGGCTACGATGGCCCCATCTGCATCGAAGTGGAGGATGACTCCTTTGCCGGTTCTCTCGATAGCCGAAAGGATGCCTTGCGGTTGAGTTTACGCTATCTGCGCCAGTTCGTGATCTAACCTGCCTTATCCGAGAGATTTGCCTTCCCGCTGACTTTCGACTGGCAGGACCCTTCAGTTCGCGCCAGCTTCGCTGAATGAAAACCCTGTTTGCTTTTGTCATCACGCTTTCCGTGGCGCTTCCGGCGTCGGCTCAAGTCGTCGAACTCTTCCCGGACGGCGCACCGGGAGAAGCGAATCAAAAGGTCGAGGCTGAAGCCTGGCAGCCATCGACCGATCCGGGAACGGAGAACGAGATCACCCGTCTCGCAAACGTCTCTCAACCGCGCCTGGAAGTTTTTCCCGCGAAAGGCGATGGAGCGAAGCCTGCGGTCCTGATCTGTCCCGGGGGCGGCTACCACATCCTGGCGATGCGACATGAAGGAACCATGGTTGCCGACTGGCTCAACGAGCGAGGCTACACCGCGCTGGTTCTGACCTATCGCGTTCCGCGCCGCAAGGATCGCGAACCTCACGAGGCACCGTTGGAAGACGTTCGCAGGGCGTTGGAATTGGCGCACGAACATGCCGCCGAGTGGAAGATCGACACCGATCGGCTCGGCGTTCTGGGCTTTTCTGCCGGAGGCAACCTCGCCGCGCATACGGCCTATGGCGTTGGCACGAAAGACCTTCCAGCCAACCAGCAAGTCGACTTCGCCGTCCTGGTCTACCCGGCCTATTTGTTGAACGAGTCTGGCGACGGCATCTCCGATGACTTTGAGATTCACCCGGACAGCCCTCCCTGCTTTTTGGTCCATGCCCACGATGACCGAGGCGCAGCCACGGTCGAGGGAAGCGCGGCCTTCTACCAAGCGCTCAGCGCGGAAGAAATTTCCGCAGAATTGCACATCTACAGTCAGGGGAAACATGGTTTTGGAATGTTGAACAAAGGCGACCCGATCCATTCCTGGCCCGATCGCTGCCAAGACTGGCTTGCACTCGTTTGCGAAAAAGAGTAAACGCCTCTCCGATGAAAATGAACGTCTTCACCATTTCCGCCGCTGTAACCCTCGTTGCGGGCTTTGTTTCACCGCTTCACGCCGATGAAAATCATGAAATCATCGAGAAGATCATGAAAGAAGGTTTCAAGGGTGAATCGAGCTACTTTGGCAAGGTCAAGGAGGGCACCGCCACCTTGGAGGATTACACGAGTCTCTACGAACTTGCTCGAGGCCTGAGAGGAACGACCGCTCCGATTGGTGACCAGGCGGCTTACGACGAGAAAGTGCAGGCGTTGATTCTCGCAGCCGGAGGACTCGCCTATGCGGAAGCCAGTGAGGAACGCATTAGTGCCTTGAAAACAGCTTCCAACTGCAAGGCCTGCCACAGCGAGCACAAGCCAGACTAAGGGCTTGATCGTTATAGATAGCGCTCGCGCAAATGCTCCAGGAGATAATGCGCTTGGGGCTTTTCACCGGTCGCATTCTTGATGAGGTCCGGGGGAAGGTGGCGCTTGCCTTGGGAGTGAATTTTTTCTCCGAGCCATTCCCGAAGGCTGGCGCATTCCCCTTTCTCCAAATCATCGGAAATGGTGGCGTCGATCAAGGCCCGGCGAAAGAGCTGTGCCGCGTTGATATTCCCCAGGCTGTAGGTGGGGAAATAGCCAATCAGACCGAAACTCCAATGCACGTCCTGAAGGCAACCGTGAGCGTCATCCGGAACCTTTAGTCCAAACAACTCCTCGAACATCTCATTCCAGGCTCCAGGAAGATCCGAAACCGACAATTCTTTGCTGACCAATGCTCGTTCCAGCCGGAAGCGTAGCAAAATATGGAGGTCGTAAGTCACCTCATCAGCTTCGACCCGAATAAAGGATTTCTGCGCCTGATTGACGGCTTGGGTCATCTTCTTCGGCGTCACTTTCTCCAGCTTGGGAAACAGTTTCTTTGCGGCCGGAAGCCACTTTTTCCAGAAGGCATAGCTCCGACCGACATGATTTTCCCAGAGGCGCGATTGGGACTCGTGAATCCCTAAGGAAACGGCGCGGGCGATTGGCAGCGCGGCAAGTTCACCGCCGGGCAGCCCTTGTTCATACATTCCATGGCCCGCTTCGTGAAGCACGCCATAGAGGGAGCTGGTGAAATCGTTTTCATCATAACGAGTCGTCAGCCGGACATCCCGAGGGCCCAGGGTTGTGCAAAAGGGATGCACCGCCGTATCGATCCGCCCAGCGGAAAAATCGAACCCAATGTCGTCCGCCACCAGCTGGTTGAGTTCCTTCTGCTTTGCTTCGGAATAGCGACCCGCAAGCATGTCTTTCGGCACGCGAGAACGACCAGACGTCGCCTCTTCCACCAAATCGATCAGATCGGGCTGCAGTTCATCAAACAGCTTGGAAATCTGGCGGGTTTTCGCACCTCGCTCATACTTCTCCAAAAGAGCGTCATAGGGCTCATCTTCGTATCCCCAGCATTCCGCTTGTTCCAACCGCAGATTAAGGACCTTTTGCAAAAACGGCTCGAACTTCGAAAAATCGGATTTCTCGCGCGCCTCGATCCATGCGGCGTGGGCCAGTCCACACGTTTCTTCAAACTCCTCAACCAGCTTTTTAGGCAACTTCGCCTCACGATCAAACTGATAGCGCCATTCGCGAACGTTCACCGCTTCGTCACTGGTTCGAATCAAGTCCGCAGCTTCACATTCCTCAATCCAGTCCCCTACCCGCTTCGAAGTCATCAGTTGATGGTTCTTCCCACTGAGATAGGCAGACTGTTTGGCCCGAAACGCGACGCCTTCTTTCGGCAGGTAAGTCTCTTGGTCCCAACTGACGAGGCTCGCCGTATTCTCGATCAGATAGGCCTCCTCAGCCATTTTTGCGAGTTTAGCGTAGGCTGCGGGCAATTCATCGGTCATCACTCCAACCAACGCAGTTTGAGCCGCTTTTCTACGAAAAAGTGATTTAGGCTTTGCTCAAGGCCGTATTCGTCCTGGTTCGACGTCGCTATCCGCCCTTGATTTCCTTGAGTTTCCCTCCGTAACGACGGACGATCCGCTTCCATTCGCTTTCATCTTCGGACTTCATTTCAAAGCCGATAAAGTGAATCGGGACTTGGCTTCCCGCCGCCCCCTGAAACGTCTCCAGATCTCGTTTCAGTTCAGGATAGGGCACATTGACGAGGCCCCCATCCGGTCGCCACTGAAAACTTCCATCGGAAATCAGCCAAATCACGTCCGGCTGCATCGAAAACGCCTTTTCCAGAACCCCAACCAATCCTCGAAGGTTAGAAGTCACGGAACGCGTTGCGGCCGACATGGTCCCGGCGGTGACCCACTCATTTTCGACCCATTCCGTCGCGTTTTCTTTGTTCGCCGAAGTCGCGACCATGAGCTGGTCGCTGTAGCTTTTGTAGTTTCCGGTGAACTGGATCATCGAAAATCGGCTATCGAGCGGCAAGCCTTTGATCAATTTGATCGTTTCCTCCTGAATCTTCTCCAGCGGGACTCCGGATTTCTCGGCCTTGTTTACGACCGATGACGAAACATCGAAGAGCAGCATGATGCGACTTCCTTCCGCTTCGATTCCGAAAAAGCTCATTCCGGTACCGGTTCCGCCTCCGCCCAGAAGTCCAGCTCCCATCCCCCGTCCGATTCCGGAGCTTCCCATGATACTGGAAACTTGATCCGTGATGAGTTCGCTAGGATCCAGCGGCATCATTTGATCCAAATCCACCATCGGCAAATCGGGCAGGGCAAACTCGGTCGGGCGTGTTGAGACCAGTTTCTCGGCGAAGGTTGGCTTGGGCCGACTCGCTTCGTGCTTGGCCACGTTCATCTTATGTTCCGGCGTTTTCGGCGGAATCTTGATCTGTTTGGGCGGCACTTCGAAGACGGCTTCCGGCTCCTTGTAGTATTTCATGAGGACGAAAACCGCCGCCACCGGAATCAGGGCAAGGTGGAAAACGACCACGCCCACAAAGATGGAGAGAACCAGACCCAATCGACGTTTCTTTTCTTTCGATTCGGTCGCGATGCGTTTGCGATGATTGGCTGATTGGAGGCGCATTTAAAAGTCATCGCCGCCTCCATCGGCCGTAGCGGTATCGAACGTGATCCCGCGAATTTCGGCAACCGCACAAGCGTTCAAGACATCGACGACCCGCTGGTGGGACACCGTCGGCTGAGGAGCGACGGTCGCCAGAGCCTTGGTCTGATTCGCGTCTGCCGCTTCTTTGAAACGGGTGAGAACCTTGGTCAGTTCGACCAACTTCGAATCACCGGGCGAACCGAGCGCGAGATCGTTGAGGACGACGGTTCCATCCGCTTCGATGATGATGCGCTGCTCATCCGGAATATCGACAGACTCCGTTTGTTCGACTTTCCCGGGCAAGCCGATATTAATATCGCTCTCTTCCTTAATCGGCTTGGCGGAAACCATGAAGAATACGAGGAGCAAGAAGACCATGTCAATCATGGGCCCCATTTGCATTTCGACCTCTTCGGCCTGTCGTTTTCTTCTGCGTCTTCTTCTCGCCATGGTCTAATCGTTGAGGACTCCAAAGATGACATTCGTGGCACCGGCATCGGTCGCCATATCCATGAACTCGCCAGTGATTTTGGCCGGAGTATCCTTGTCAGCTCTCAGGTAAATTTTCAGGGGAGGCTGCACCTCGAACCGCATTTTCAGATACGCCTTCATTTCGTCTTTCGTGACTTTCCGATCCGCAATGAAATAGTCCCCATCGCCATCAATGTTGATGATATCGCGATTCGATAGATCATCGGGCGTAATGGAGGCTGCCGCCGTGGGAAGGCGAATGTCTTTCTTGACCTGTTGCTCGGTGAGGGTGGACGTGATCATGAAGAAGACGAGCAGAAGAAAGGTCATGTCGATCATGGGAGTGATCTGAAAACTCACCGGAGAATCTGTCTTCTTTCTACGTGCCATGATCTTATTCAGCAGCGGCTTCGGAACTTCCTTCCAACTGGATCTCGCCGGAGAGGACGTCGATCGCGAAACTGAAGTTTTTCTGAATCTCCGTCGTAATCATCGACAGGCGGTTTCGAAACATGAAGTAGAAAAACATCGCGGGAATGCCTACAAGCAAACCACCGGCCGTCGTCAGCATGGCGGTTCCGATTCCCCCGGCCAATTCGGCTGGCTCTGACTTGCCGGCGGAAAGCGCATCGAAGGCTTGGATCATCCCCATCACGGTTCCGAAAAGGCCAACCATCGGGGCCAAGGTCGAAACCGTATTGAGATAATTGATCCAGACCATCTGCTTGGTTTCCTCTTGTTCCAAGGTGTCTTCCGCAGCGACGACCATGGAGTCCTTATTCGCCAAATCCCGATCAAAGTTCACCTTCAACAACGCGTTCGATAAGCATTTGCTGAAGCTACAGGGATTTTCATTGCACAGTGCGTAGGCACCCTGGATATCGCGCTGGGCCATGGATCGGTTGATACTATCGACCAATTTCTTGGGAACCATCCGTCCGGCATTCACCGCGATGAAACAGTAAACCGTCAGGGCGATCGTCACAATCGATCCTAACAAGAGGACGTGCATCACTGGTCCGCCTGCTTTGTAATAGTCGATCAGCGTCTTGGTGGTCTCGACTTCAGGAGCATCAGGAGCATCCTGTGCGAAACCGCAGAGGGGAAACAAGGCCAAGACGGCCGTGAAGAGGAGAATTCGTTGGCGAGGTATCATGGAGAATCAGGTTTCGAAAGTTGTTGGATCATTGCTTCCGCTCTGCTGCGGAAAGAGGTGGCTGGATAAAGCTTCAGGACATCTTCGGCGCAGCGTTGCGCGTTCAACGCATCATCGACGAAGCGGTAAACGTTGGCGGCGGCGATCAGGCCTCTGGCCGAGTCCTCTTCTTCGGAACCATAGAAGAGATAGGGAAAGAGAAACTGATCAAGCGCGGCATTCAAATGTGCATTCCGTTTCGGCCGAACTTCATCATCCAGAAACCATCGAGGATGCTCCTCTTCTAACGCCTGAAGCTGATCGAATTCCGCACTCGCCATCACAAATCGCGCTTCAATCAGCACCTGCGGTTCCTCGGTGGTCTCCGCCATTTCCTTGGCTTGGCGCATCGCTTCATCGATCTGGCCCAGTTTAATCATACTGCGGAGACGTCCTTGTTTGGCGCTTGGCTTTTGGTCTGGATCCCACCCTTTCTCTTCGACCATTCGGAAGATCTCCAACGCCCGCTCGTGATCATACTTGCTGTCAGACTCCAGCAAGGCGTCGGCCGCGGCCAGACCGACTTCACCGGCGTTCGAACGGGGGCGACTGAGATACTTCTGCTTCTGCGCCCAAAGCTCCAACAAGTCGGCTGAGCCTTCGGCGATCTCTTCTCCGGGTAAGGGCGCAAATTCAATGTAGTCGATGTTCGTAAACGGGATGCGCCCGGTCGAGGAACCGACTTCGCCCCGAATTGTCAGGGTGACGAACTCGTCGTTCAGCGATTGAATCTCGCCACCCAAGGCATCCCCGTTTTTGAGGAAGATCGTGTCCTCGGCCACGACCGTTCCGAAATCCATCGACAGGAGAAAAGCCGTGATCCACAGCGTGTGTTGTCCGAGAACCTTCGTCATGCTTCCTGCTCCGGTTGTAATTCTGGCTCCGGCACGGGCGGGAGCGTGGGTTCCAATTGATCCGCACGCTTTCGCGCATCTTGGCTCTCCGGGAGATCTTGGAGATCTTTCCGGATCGCCAATTCCTGGAAGACTTCGAAAGCTTGGCGTGGTTTGTCGAGTCTCTCGAGCGCCTCTCCCCGACGCAGGTAGGCTTTCGCGACCAGTTCTCGATACCGGCCATACGCCACATAGAGCCGCTCGTAATAGGCGATGGCTTCCAGATCGTTTTTCTCACGCACCAACAAATCGCCGAGGGCCAAGAGCGCTTCCGCCTTAAACTGACTCGAGGTGGTTTTCTCTTCCAACAGTCCTTCCAGCGCGTTGCGGGCATTGCCGGTGAGACCTTCCCGAATCTGAATTTCGGCTTTGGCGAGAATGATCGCAGGCAAATCCGTGGATGCGATCGCCTCTTTCTCATACTGCTCAAAATTTTGGATCGCCTCGGCGTTGTCCCCCTTCGCTGCGGCAATGTGTCCCAACCCGGCAAAGGCTCTCGCTTTGTGAAACGAGATGGGATGCCATTTTTTGAGGTCCCGGTAGAGTTTTTCCGCGATGATCAGATTGTCCGTGGCGAGCGCCGCATCCGCGCAATCCGCAATGATCTGGGGATCGTGAATTTCGGGATCAATCAATTCACTCGATCGCGCCAAGAGATGATTGGCCAGGAGAGGGTTTTCCGAGCGGGTGAGATTGGCTTCCGACCAAGCCGTCCGCAGCTCCAGGGTTTTCTTCTCCTCGGCACGCGCCTCGTCCTGGAGATCGCGCATTTCCTTTTTGAGCTTGGCCAGGGCTTCGGGACCTTCTCGCCGATAGACCTTCGGCAGCCCCGCCAACAATTCGGTGATCGCGTTGAGTTCAGGATTGTTCCCATGCTCTCGAATCGTGTCCCAATAGATGTTCTTCGCCGCATCGAGATTCTCCTCGGTCACATAAGTCCAACCGATCCAGTAAACGGCTTCCGGCATGCGTTGGCTCGCTGGGTATTTCGTAAGGAACTCTTCATAATGGGTCCGCATCTGTTCGACTTCTTCGAGCAGTTTGTAGGCCTTCCCGATTTTGAACCAGCCATCCTCAAAGAAGCGGGTCGAGGCTGGATTGATCGAACGATAGGCAGCGATTCCCTCGTCCGCCTTCCCTTCGCCCAGCAGAGCATCTCCCAGAAGCAACTTGGCCTCGTCAGAATTAGGAGCGTCGGGGCCGTACTCGGTCAGAAAAGATTCAAATTCCTCGATCGCCTTCAGGTAATCCGCCTCGCAAAAGGTGCAGTAGGCGATCCGAAACGCAGCCTCGCTCTCATACTTCGGAGTTTCATACTTCTCCAGGTAGGCGTTCATGTGCTCCTGAGTGAGAAGATATTCTTTCTGAAAACTCAGAGCCATCCCCTTCCAGTAGAAGGCATCCTGTTCCTGGGAATGCCCCTCATGTTCCGCCAGAAAGCGATCAAACAAGGCGATGGCCGTTTCATTGAGGTCCATCTGCAAACTGAGGAATCCCTGCATGAAAAGCGCCTTGGGCTTCAGGTCAGAATCGGGAAACAAATCGACGATTTGGGAATAGGTGAAGCTGGCTTCATCCAGTCGCTGCATTTGAGCAAGCGCATCCGCCTGCATGAAGAACACCCGAGGCAGATTCTTGTTCGTGGCGTCGTCGCCATACGCGAGGAGATAGTTCTCGGTAGCGGTAAGGGCCTTGGGCCACCGTTCCAACTGCATCCAGCACTGAATCACGGCGACCGATGCGGACTCCACCACCGAGCTCGTTTCCATGCTCTGTAACATGTCCTCCATGATCAGCGCAGCTTCGCGATAGCGTTCCAGGCTTTGGAAACACATCGCGAGACGAAACCGCAAGGCGGCATCAAACTCCTGGATCCCTTCAAAGTTCACAATCTCGCGCTCCACCCGCTTGATCATTCCATCCAGCTGAAACACCGCGCTTTGGCGGCGTGGATCCTGCATCCAGCCGTCACGCTGCGCTTTGAGATCCGCCAAGCGTGCGCGTTGATGCTTGAGCAAGCGATCCCGGTTCCAAATGCGCTGCAAACAAGCGATCGCATCGTGAAAACGATCCGTTTCCATCAGCTTGGACCCGAGTTGCAGGGAAAGGGTTTGGAACGAGATGATCTGACTGATGTCCCCAATTTTCGGGTAGGAGTCCCGAACCAGTTGCAACGCGCCATCGTAGTTTTCCGCCTGCAACAGCGAATGAAGTCGCATGACAATCGCGCGACCGGCGAATTCCCGCGCCGCCTCGCTACTCTGCAACTTGGGAATCTGGGCTTCGAAGAACTCAGCTGCGGTTCGATGATACCCTTGCAGAACATAACAGGTTCCGAACATCACGACCGCCTCCGCCCGTTTCGGCCCACTGAAGTCTTTGCGAGAATAGAACTTGCCGAACCACTCCTGCGCGATGCGATATTCGCCCGTTTGCATCGAATGAATCGCTAACCAAAAGGTAAGTTCTTCCAGAATGTCCGCCGGAAGATTGGGATGCGTAATGGAAACCTCAATATAGGGAATCGCTTCAGCAATTTTGCCGTTGGCGATCATGCAGAGAGCGATGAGCGGCTTGTTTTGCTCCATAACTTCCGCAACCTGGGGTTCGGCTCCGTAGTCGCGCTCGAAGGCCAAAAAATAGGCTTCCGCCACCGGAAAATCACTCTGTCGGAAGGCTTGACGCGCCTTCGCTAACAACTCCACCGAAGTAAACGCTCCCGGTTGGGGCAATCCCTGAGCGAAGGCTCCCTGAACCAGGAGAAGCGCGATCATGAACCCTTGGAGAAGGGAACCGAACGAGTTTCGGCTGGAAGTTCGTGAGAGCACTTCAGAAAGAGTTAGGATATTCTCCTTCGACACGTAAAGGCGAACTGTAAAGGCGACAATTCCGTCACTCAAGCATGACGCGGTGGTATTTCTTCTTTCCGAACCGCAGTAAAATGGCACCTTCCCGGAGGAAGGAAGCATCCACCACGACTTCGATCGAACTCACCGCTTCGCCGTTGAGGTAGGCTCCGCCCTGCTGAACCAGGCGTCGCGCCTCGCCCTTGGATTGGGCCAAACCGGTCTGGGCGAACAGGTCGAGCACAGGAATTCCGTTCTCCAATTCCGCGGAAGAAATGGTGGATGAAGGAACCGAGGAAAGATCCCCGCCTGCACCGGCTTTGCGGATGTTCTCCGATCCTTCCTTGGCCTCATTGGCCGCTGTTTCTCCGTGGAGAAGTTGGGTCGTTTCAAAGGCCAAGACGCGTTTCGCTTCATTGATCTCCGCTCCTTCGAGCGCGCCCAATTGGCGGACTTCGTCCATGGGCAGGAAGGTGAACAGAGCGAGAAATCGCTCCACGTCCCGGTCATCCGTATTAATCCAGTATTGGTAGAATTCGTAGGGCGAGGTGCGCTCGGCATCCAGCCAGACCGCGCCCTTGGCCGTTTTCCCCATTTTGCCGCCACTGGCGGTGGTGAGCAATGGAATGGTGGAACCGTAGGCTTCTCCGCCCTCGACCCGTCGGATCAAATCGATCCCGCCAAGGATATTCGACCATTGATCATCTCCGCCAATCTGCATCGTGCAGCCGTAGTCCTGAAAGAGCTTCAGAAAGTCGTAGGACTGGAGGAGGAGGTAGTTGAACTCGATGAAGCTAAGCCCTTCTTCCCGATCGAGCCGCGCCTTGTAGGTTTCCATCCGCAGCATTTCATTGACCCGAAAATGACGCCCGATGTCGCGGAGAAATTCCACGTATCCCAGCTTCAGCAGCCAATCCGCATTATTGACGAAGACGCCCTTTTCTCCATCGAGATTCAGGTAACGATTCAACTGCTTCGCAATACCCTTTCCGTTCTCCTCGATTTCCTCTTGGGTCAGCATCTGGCGCATTTCCGATTTCCCGCTGGGATCGCCGACCATGGACGTCCCGCCGCCTAACACCGCAATCGGCTTGTGCCCAGCGCGCTGCAGATTCGCCATCGCCATGATCGGAAGCAGGTGCCCTACGTGAAGGCTATTGGCCGTCGGGTCGAATCCGGCGTAATAGGTAACCGCTCCCGAATCGAGGATTTCGATGAGTTTCGCTTCGTCCGTAGTTTGTTTGACGAAGCCGCGGTTGCGCAGCGTTTGGAAGACATTAGTCACTCGGCGAGTCAATTTCCCCTCGCGGCCAAGTCAAGGCGCGTTTTGCATTTCAAGCAGCAACGAGCGAATCCGGTTTTGCCCGGTTTCGGCGCGTCGGCATCTCTCGAATTCGCTGAGAAACCGCCTTGGCGACTTCATTCGCGAGCCCGACGCTGGAATTCCAGGACGTGATGCGCGGGTAAACTTGAGCGGAGGTGGCCAAGAACAACCGCGAGCCGGCTTCGTTCATCTTCGGCTTGACCGCATTGTAGTTGAGCGGATAGGCGGGCTCCACGAATGGGGCTTTGAAGACTCTGACATCGGCCACATCATCCGCCGTGATGCGGTCCGAATAGACGCTGAGGAGTTGAGCTTTCCACCGCGCCGCGATTTGTTCGACCGGTTCACGGAAGAGATCACTGTCGCGGTCGCAGTATTTCATGACGTAAGCGACATGGTGACCGCCGTAATGCTCGGTCTTGACGAGTTCCGTCATTTCCACCACGCCATCAAACTGCGTGTTGCTATCGACCACGGGAGCCCAGTAGAAATTATCCAAGGGGCGCTTGAGGAAGAACATCGCGTTGACAACGCCTTGGTAATTCACGTCAGGAATTCGGACTTGCGACTCCAGGGACGTTCCCGCGACGGCTTGCCGCAGCATCGGAAGCGGCAAGGTTGAAACGCACCAATCCCCTTCCACGATCTCATCCGTGTTGAGCCGAACGCGGCAACCCTCCGGCGTTTCCTCGACCGATTCCACGATCGCGCGGGTTCGAATCTCCACCTTGAGCGCGCGAAGCTGGTTCTCGATCGCTCCGATCAGGGCGTGGAGCCCGCCATCGACATAGCCGCGGCTCGCTTTGTTCTTTTCGCGCCCGAGTCGCTCCCAGATGTAGAGAGCCGGCATATTCCCCGCGACCGGACCGAATTTACTGACAAAGAGGGGCTTCAGGAGCTGGTTCCAAATCCGTTTTCCGTAGATCCCGGAGAGCCAGTCTTCCATCCGCACATTGTCCAAATCCTTCCCTTCGCCCAATCTCCGCAAGAGGAGACTCATTGCGCCGAAGCGAATTCGGTCGATCAAGCTGAGGGGAGAGAACTTGAGCAGATCCAGTGCGCCGTTGAAGGAGTAACGCTTCCCCTTGACCACGAATCCCATCCGGGTGGCTCGCCAATAGAGCTTTTCGGTCATTTCAACGTCATCAATCAGCTGGAGGAGATGCTCGTCACTGGGCATGACGCAGTGATAGAATTTATCGACGAACTGACCGTTCCAATCGAAGTAGGTCCCCAAGCCTCCGAGTTGCTTGGATCCTTCGATGATGACGACCTCTTTGCCTTCGCGGGCCAATTGGTGAGCCGTCGCCAACCCGCAGATGCCTCCACCCAGGACGATGACTCTCTGAGGCTTCTTAAGCATGGGTCAGGTGTGGGCGTGGGGCTGGAGTCACCGCGTTACGGATCGCCAAAACCAGATATTGGCGCAGTGTTCGGAACAATCGCAGCTTGCTCGCGCTCATCTTACGATCGTAGCGAAGCAGCATTGGTACCTCTTGTATTTCCGGCTCCCAATGACGGAGTTTGAGCAGCAGTTCGACCATGCAGGCGAACCCGTTTTCCTCGATCAAGCGCTCACCCCAGTGAAACACCGCTTGGTTGAGCAACTCCGCCCGATACATCCGGTAGCCGCTGGTGAAATCACGAATGCCTTCGAGCGGAAACACGGTGTGAAACACCACCGATGCTCCGCGGCTGAGTAGTCTCCGGAAAGGAGGCGCCGTGGCATCGCAACCACCGTCGACAAAGCGTGAGGCGATCGAAATACACGCTCCATCAGCGAGCTGGACCGCCATTTTCGGAATCAGATTCACGTCGTGGGTGTCGTCCGCATCCATTGCGACAATCACGTCATTCGCTTTCGCCCAAGCGACGGTTCGCTGAACCCCGGTCAACATCGCTTGCCCCAATCCCAAGTTCTTGGGATGACTGTGAACCCGCACTTTGAGAGCATCGTAGGGCTGAGCGGCGACTGCGGCCGTGCGATCCGAGGAACCGTCATCGATCACTCGAATGATCAAATCGAGTTCCGGATGTTCACGGTTGAGTTGGGCAAACCTGCGGAGAAGATTGGGAAGCGACTCCTCTTCGTTGAAGGCCGGCAAGATGACGTGGACTTGGCCCACGGGGGTTTTCGGTTGGTTGGTGGAAGACATAACGAGGGTTGTTAAGGATGGAGATTAGTTAGCGGAAGCGGATTCCAAGGACGCGGGCACGAGGTCATCTAGCATCCCTGCTCGGCGGGCGTGATCGCGCATCGTGCCCACCTCAAAGCGGCGCGTCAGAATCTGAATGAGCCGTCCGAGTTGATAAACCTTCCAGCCGCTGAGCTGGTTCATGGCGGGAAAGAACATCAGTTCGGGAACGTCATCACACCCCAGGAAATCGGTCGGATGCAGCACAAAACTCGGGCGGGTTCGGGTGAGTTTGCAGAGCGTGAGAGCGGTATTGAAATAGGAGCGGGCGGCTGGTGGAAAGTAGGTCGCCAGATAGAGGAGGTAGCTCGCATGAATCGGCGTCCGCAGACAGGGCATCGTCGTCACCGGAATCTCCAACAGGGGCTGCGATTCCTCCAATTCGAGGGGATGAGCGTGCAAGGTTCGAAACATATCGCCCCATCCGCCGTAGAGATGCTTCCGCTCCTGTTTTTCCTCGCGCGTGAGATTGGAAGTCGCCAAGTGGTAAGTTCGCGCGACCGGACCAATGAAAGTCGGGAAGGTGGATGCGTCGTAGAGGTATTGGCGACGGGCCAGCAATTCCATCAGGGCCGGGGAGTGGCTGAACCCCGGGGCGCGGAACCCTTTCGGGCGAAATCCGGTGGCCTCTTCGATCCAGTATTCCGCCTCAGCGACTTCCGAATGAATGCGCTCGGTCGCAAATCCGGCCATTCCGGGATCATGCGAATACGAATGGTTAGCGACTTCGTGGCCTGAATCGCCGATCGCTCGCATCGCGTCCCGGTTCTTCCGCAATTCCGCATCCTTTCCCACGATGAAAATGGTCGATCTGATCTCGAACTCGGCCAGAAAATCCAGGATTCGCGGGACGACCAAATGCAGGTAACTGGGATACTCTTCCCAACCGGCATCACCGTGAGTTTTTTGGTAGCTCCACTGGTTATCGAGATCAATGCTGAGAGAGGCGAAGGACATAGGGGGAAGGAGTTTGTGTTGAAAGCGGCACGCCCCGCAACAAGGAAGACTCAAGTTTCTCAAAAATATGGTTTCTCCTGTTAATATCAACATTTTTCGCACTTTCCCGAGTTTTCGCAGGTCTGCTTCCTAATTTTGGAGAGCGCGCGAGCCAGCATTCCTCGTCCTCATTTTTCCGGCGCAAGAATTACCGTCCAAAAGAAACCAAAGCTTGAACCTCGGCGTAACGCGTCCTAGCATCCCGCCAATTACCATGATGAAGCGCACCTCCCTCTTTTTCCTGTTCCTTCTACCAACGTTTTTCGCTGCGGCCCAAGTGGACCAAGAAGAGACATTTATTCCGAATTTCGCAGCAGGAGAGGTCCACTACCTATGGATCGACGACGCGGCCTTCGAGAGCGGTGCCGAGGGCAGTTTTCAGCTCCAACAATTTGGCGTCAGTGTTCCGGTTCCGCTGATCATGAAGGAGGACTTTCGAGCCGTCACCGGAGTTCGTTATCGCTGGAACCAAATGGAACTGGATGGATTCGAACCGTTAGATGGTTCGATGGACCTCCATCGGTTACAGATACCGTTTAATATCTGGAAGACCGGAAACAATGAGAAATGGAAATACTGGCTGCGCGCCGAACCCGGGATTCACAGCGACTTCAATTCCATTACCGGCGATGACTTCGTCTTCAGCGCCTTGGGATTAGCTTCGTACCAGTGGAGTGAATCACTTCGTATCGCTCTCGGTGCTTATTTTTCTCGGGATCTCGGAGAAGCCCGGGTGTTGCCGGCTCTCGGATTCATCTGGGAGCCTAATCGGCACTGGATTGTCAGTATCACGGCACCAAGGCTCTACCTCAGCTACGCCCCGGTCGAAGGAACGCTGCTCACGGCGTTCGCTTACCCAAGCGGTGGTGGCTGGAACATTGATGATCCGGTTACCGGAGAAAGCCGTGATCTCGATTATCAATCGATTCGACTCGGTCTCGGATATGACCAGGAACTCTTCGGTCCCTTCTGGGCCTATGTCGAGGGCGGTTACCAAGTGGCCCAGGAACTGGAGTATGAGCGAGGACTCAGCGTCGATCTCGCCAATAGCTGGTGGGCGGGTGCAGGGTTGCGACTGCGTTTCTAAAGCCCTCTCACTATTGCTGTCATGGAGCCGACAGCGATCTTCCATTGTCATTCGGTGAAAGATTCACCAAGAAGGGAACGGCCGTCCGAGCCCATTCTTTGGGATTGATGTAGCTTCCCGCACTTGGTCCAAAGCAGGCCCGGAGCATTTCGGTATCGATAATTCCCGGGTTAAAGGCAACGGCACCCAGATTGGGGGGCAATTCCTGCGCCAACGCTTGGGTCAAGCCTTCGATGGCCCACTTCGTAGCGCAGTATGGGGCCACCTCAGGAGAGGTCGATCGTCCCCATCCCGAGCTGAAGTTCACGATGACTCCTGGTTCACCTCCGTCGATCATATAAGGAACGATGTGGCGAATCACGCTTGCACTACCTTTCAGATTCACATCAACCACTTCTCGAAACTCTTCGTCCGTGATTTCCCAGAGCGGAGCATTTTCATTGATCACCCCGGCGTTGTTCAACACCAAATTGGGAATACCGACCGAATTGACGGCCTGCTCGCATAAAATTTCTACGCTGGTATCCTCGGTCACATCGATCTGAAAAAAGCGATGCTGGGTTTCCCCAAATTCCTTCCGCAGAGCCTTCAGATCTTCCTCGGATCGGCCGCATCCGACCACCACATCGCCTCGCGCCGCAAAGCCTTCCGCCATGGCTCTTCCCAACCCGCGCGTGCATCCCGTAATGAGCACGATCTTCTTTTCGGTCGAGAATTGGATGATGTTGTCGCGGTCCACTGAAAGGAAGTTCTCGCCCTTTGCGTCACAATTGGCAAGTTGAACGCGGCCAATCCTCCCCTTTTGTCGTAACGCTGACGACTAAGTCCTTAACCGATCTACCAGATGAGTCTTACCTTCGAACCCGAATCCATCATTATTGACCCTTCCAAACGCACGTTTCCTGAATTCAGCCTCACCCGTCTTCTGGGATCGGTGTTTGAGCCGACTGTAGGTTGCCGAGTCTGCGTCTTGATTGACTTGGAAGATCTATCGCTGATGAAGCACTACCGTTTCCTCAACGCCGATGGCCACGAGGTCCAAAAGAAAGCCTTCGAGGAGTTTTTCCTCGGGCTGAAAGATGGCGGGATGAGTGATTTGGGAATGACCGGAGGAGAAATGTTCGCCTTCCCGATGACCTACGGATCGAATCTCGATTTGAAGGACGAGTGCTATGATGCCGAGGGAAACCAACTCAGTCTCGATCAGGATATTTATCCGAACTACGATATCATTCTCTGCATTTCGACCTATTCAGCAACGGCACCACTGACGGCGAAATGCAAAGAATACGGCTTCCGGGGGGCGACGCTTCATGGGGTGAACGATATCATTCTCGCGACTGGACTTGCCGTTGATTACGAAGAAGTCAGCGCCGATGCCGAAAAACTTCGCAAAGCCATGTCCAACGCGGATACGATCGAAATCGACTTCGGACTTGAAGACGGAACCGTTCTGACCGCCAGCCTCGATCTCGACGGTCAGGACGCTCAAAAGAGTCACGGCCTCTGCCGGGGCACGAAACCCGATGTCGCGAATTTGCCCGCCGGCGAAGTCTATTTCGTGCCCACGAGTGCGAATGGCCACTTTCCGATGAAGTATGCCGACGGGACGCTCGGACGACTGGATGTAGTCAACCGCAACATCGTGAAATCGACTCTGATCAAGGGCGATCAAGCGACGATCAATGCGCACAACCAACGTCTCGAAGACGATCCGATGACGGGAACGCTCGGCGAGCTAGGTTTTGGGACACAGGTTTTGCCAGTTTCCGGAGCTGACATTCAAGATGAAAAGGTCCTCGGCACTTGTCATCTGGCGACAGGCCGAGACGATCATTTGGGGGGCGACATCGTTCCGGGGATGTTTAAAAAGCACGAGAACTCGACCCATGACGACATCTTGTTTGCTCCTCATAAGACGCCGAATTTTGATATCGCCCAAGTGCGTATGAAGCGTGGCGATCAAGAGGAAATTCTGATCGAGCACTTCCGGCCCAGCGAATATTTGTTGCGGGCCCTGGCCGAAGATTGATTGCGCTAGTCTCCAAACTCCGTTCAGAGTGGAGTTCTCATGAGACTTGACGGAAAAACGGTCATTGTAACCGGATCGACTACTGGAATCGGGAAAGCAATAGCTGCCGCCTGCATTCGGGAAGGGGCCAATGTTCTTCTCCATGGCTTGGAGGCGGATCTGGGCGAACAGGCGATCGAAGACCTCAATCCGGACCGGAGCCAAGTCTCCTTAATGATCCAGGATCTGACGGAAGCAGGCGCTCCCGCAAAAGTGGTGCAAACCGCGATCGATGAGTTTGGGAACTTCGATGCACTCGTCAACAACGCGGCGTGGGTCGGAACTGGAAATCTCCAGAATACCGATGAAACGAAGTTCGATTACATCTTCGCCACAAACGTCAAGGCACCGTTTTTTCTGATTCAAGCCGCCTTGGATCAACTGACCAAGGCCCGAGGCTGCGTATTGAACATCGGCTCCGTCAACGCCAACTGCGGAGAACCCGAGTTGCTCCCCTACTCGATGTCCAAAGGAGCCCTGCAAACGATGACCAGAAACTTGGGCGACACCTTACACCGCGACTTTGGCATTCGCGTTAATCAGATCAACCCGGGCTGGATCTTGACGGAAAACGAGATTGCCAGAAAACAGGAGCAGGGAATGCCCGCAGATTGGCCAGCCGAGCTTCCGGCGATGTTTGCCCCCGCAAGGCGAATTTTTCGCCCCGAAGAAATCGCGGCGGCGGCGGTCTATTTTCTCAGCGAGGAAAGTGGCCCCGTTAGCGGCTCCGTTTTGGAGATTGAGCAATATCCCATGATCGGGAGAAACCCTCCTAAATGCTAATTCTGGATTTCCCTATCATTCTCATCAAACTGTTCGCTTGATGTCCTACTCGGAAAGCTGAAGACTGGAGAGACACGAAATGGAACTGATTCTCTCTAACCCCGCTGGACTCTGGGCCCTGAGCGCAATTCCAGTCATCCTTCTGATCCATTTTCTCCAACGTCAGAGTCAAGAGATCACCATTTCCACGCTCTTCCTCCTCGAGCAAATGCAGCGAGAAAGCGTCGAGGGTCGCAAATTCGAGCGCATCCGTTCTTCGGTTCCGCTCTGGATGCAGATTCTCATGGCGCTGCTTCTCACCTGGCTCCTCACTCAGCCACGCTGGTTACGAAGTGACTCCGTTCAACCGCTCGCCATCGTCCTGGACAGCTCCGCATCGATGACCGCGTTTCAACCTGAAGCGAAGGAGCAACTGCTGGCCGAACTCGAGCACCTTTCGGATTCCGTCGCTCGAACCGAGTTCTACGTCATCGAATCCAGCCTGGCGAGCGGAAACCTCTATCGCGGAATCAGTCTTGAGGAATTAGAGCTATCTCTCGAGGCCTGGGAGCCAGCGCTCGGCGAGCACGAGTTTGACCCGGCCCTACGGGTTGCCCGGAATTTGGTGGGAAAAGACGGGCTGGTTATTTTGGTCACGGATCACGTGAGTGAACGCCTGCCGTTTGACGCTTCTCTCCTGGCGGTCGGCAGCCAAAAGCCCAACCTTGGCTTCGCAGGCCTTCGCATCAATGAGGATGGCGAGTCTCCCCGCTGGACGGCCATCATTCGCAACTATCACGATGAACCCGTTGAGCGAGAATGGTTTCTGGCCAGCGGGAACCAGCGTTCCGCTCCCCAAACGCTGAAGATGGCTCCCGGAGAAATTCGTTCCCTGGAAGGCCCGTTCCCCAGTGATACTCAGTTCTGCACACTTCATCTGGCTCCAGACGCCTTCACCCCGGATGACGTCTTGCCGATGGCTCGGCCCCAGCCACGCATCCTGAATCTCAAATCCAGCGTGGCCGCATCCCTCTTGGAAGAAGCCGCACAAGTCGCGGCATCGATTCAGTTTTCGAAGCTGCTCGAAGCAGGAAACGAGGCGATTCCGGATTTAACCCTCGCCAGCTACAACCCCATTTCTCCCCTTCTCCCGCCTGGAAACGCCGTCGTATTCCTCGAACACCGGATCAAACAAAATCGCATTGTGACCGGGAAGTTGATCGCTCAGAATCATCCTCTGATCGAGCATTTGAACTGGGACCCATTGATCGTTCGGCGCTCCCTGCAGATTCCCCGCCGGGAAAACGATACGGTCCTTCTGTGGCAAGACGCTTATCCGCTAATCATGCTTCGCCAATCCGAGGGGACTCAACAACTCCTCTTCAATTTCGATCTCGAAGGCTCTAACGCTCTCAAGCTTCCGGCTTTTATCGTTCTCGTGCACCGATTCGCGGAGCAGGTTCGCAAGCAAAAACCCACTCTCGAACGCAAAGTCCTCGAAACGGGTCAACCTCTCGATCTCAACGTTGCCCGGCAGGCCGAATCTTCTCCTTTCCAGATTTCGTTTCGATCCTGGAACGGAAAGAACAATCTGGAAACGGACGTCCCTAAGGAGGACTTCGCGAGGCAGATTGCCCCAATCTATCCGGGGTATCTTACGGTCTCCCACGGTGATCAAGTCATTCTCGAAGCTTCGACCTTTTTTGCGGATACCCGAGAAGCCGATCTTCGGCGATCGGCCAGCGAGAACCGACTCCGCCACGCCCAGAAAGGGATGATGGAACGTCACACCGAACAAGACGTCAACTGGACGATCTGGCTCCTCTTTCTGTCCGTGATCTTGATCTTGAGTTGGGCCTGGGTCGCTCGACGCCAGGCCCTCGTCCAATCCTCGATGAGAGAATACCCCGCCGCAGGCTGATTTTTAAGAGCCGCAGCTATTCCACAATTTCCGCGTTGCTCGTCAGTCACGAAGCTCACTTCGTTCTTTCCTCGCGCCTTGAACTTGAGGAAAACTCGGCATCCGTAATGCACAGTCCGATGGACGGGTGACGCTAGATCACCGTTCCCGCCGGAATCACAGCGTTTTTCGGCACGACCACGATCCCGTCCCTGATGTAAAACATCCCGTTGGGGTCGTTGTAATTCGCATCTTTCCCTTCCGGATTAATGGTCACGCTGTCGCCAATCCGCGCATTTTTGTCGATGATCGCGCGATGGATTCGGGCATTTTTCCCGATACCGATCGGCGGATCATCTGGCCGCTTGTGGTCGAGACGATCCTTCTCAAAATAGTCGGCCCCCATCATGATAGTTTCCGTTATTTCCGCGTCGGTCTCAATGATGGAGCGCACCCCAATGACCGAGCGCTCGATTTTCGCGTGGGTGATGATGCAACCATCCGAGATAATCGCTTCCTTGATCTGGGCGGCATTGATCTTGCTGGCCGGTAGAAACCTCGGGCGGGTGTAAATCTGGCTCTTCGCATCGAAGAAATCGTATTGCGGGACGACTTTCACCAAATCCAAGTTGGCTTCAAAGAAGGACTTGATGGTTCCGATGTCTTCCCAATAGCCTTGAAAGATGTGGCTTTTTACCACGTATTGATCGATGGCTGCGGGAATAATGTGCTTCCCAAAGTCGACAAAGTTATTGTCGAGAGCCTCAACCAAAACCTTTTTTCGAAAGACGTAGATGCCCATCGAAGCTTGGAACCTCTCCGCGTCCGCTGGTAAATTGCAGCCCTTCATCAGCTTTGCGGGCATCCGAAGCTTATCCAGCACACTGTCTTCTTGCGGCTTCTCAACAAAGCGCGAAATCGTTCCGTCGTCTTTCGATTCCAGAATCCCAAATCCCTTCGCATCTTCACGATTCACGGGCAACGTCGCAATCGTGATATCCGCATCGTTGTCCAAATGCTGATTGAGGACTTCTCTAAAATCCATCCGATAAAGTTGGTCACCACTGAGGATCAGATAATGCTCATACTCTTTGCTCAGAAAATACCGCATATTTTGGCGAACCGCGTCCGCCGTTCCCTGATACCACTCGCTCCCGGACGGTGTCTGCTGGGCAGCCAGGATCTCTACGAAATTACTCCGAAAGTGATCAAATCGATACGCCGAGGTGATGTGACGATGAAGAGAAGCACTGTTGAACTGCGTCAGAACGTAAATTTGAAACAATCCGGAGTTCAGGCAGTTACTGATCGGAATATCGACCAATCGATATTTTCCCCCAAGCGGAACCGCCGGCTTGGACCGATCTTTGGTCAACGGGAAGAGTCGAGAACCTGCACCACCTCCCATAATGATGGCGAGGGTATGATGAAGAGCATCTTGTAGGGCAAACCGATCCATGGAATTTTCTAAATTACGATTAATACAATTGAAGCAGGCGCTATAGTGGGTTTTATTTCAGATCACGCGATTATCTAAACTTTCGAGTTTTACAACCTATTTAAAAACAAAGGAATCTTATGTGTGGAATCATTGGCTATGTGGGACGGGAGAACGCTGCTCCCGTCATGTTGGACGGATTAAAACGTCTCGAATACCGTGGATACGACTCCGCCGGCATGGCGCTTATTAACGGGGGTGAAATCGAAGTTCGCAAGTGTTCAGGTAGGATTGATAGCCTGAAGAACCTTTTAGAACGGCACGCGGTGCATGGAGATACCGGAGTTAGTCATACACGATGGGCTACGCACGGTCCACCAACGGACGAGAACGCCCATCCTCATCTGGATGGAAGCGGTCAACTCGCGCTGGTCCACAATGGAGTGATCGAGAACTACCTCCCACTTCGCGAAGCCATGGAAAAGAACGGCCATGTGTTCAAGTCGCAGACGGATACAGAGGTATTAGCTCACTTGGTGGGAAGAAAATATGACGCCCAGAAGTCCGGCGGCCCGAAAGAGAAATTGGTGAATGCGATCCGCGCTGCTCTTCGAGAAGTCAAAGGAACCTACGGAATTGCCGTCGTTCACACCGAAGCGCCCAACTTCATGGTTGGTGCTCGCCTAGGTAGTCCGTTAGTTGTTGGTCTCGGCAAAGGCGAAAACTTCTTGGCGAGCGACGTCGCGGCGATTGTCGCCCACACCCGCGATGCGATTTATCTCAATGACTATGACCTGGTGGAGATGTCTCCCTCGGACTTTCACATCAGTTCGCTGCAAAGTGGGGAAAAGAGCGAGTTCGAAGTCACCCAGGTAGAATTTGCCAAAGAAGAAGCGGAGAAAGGCGACTTCCCACACTTCATGCTCAAGGAGATCTACGAGCAACCGGTCTCAATCGCGAACGCCTTTCGCGGTCGCCTTTATCGGGAGAACGCCACCGCGATGCTCGGCGGATTCAACATGAATCCCCGCGATTTGCGGAATATTGATCGCATTGTGCTTTGCGGCTGTGGAACGGCGATGCACGCGGCCATGGTCGGAGAATACCTGATCGAAGGACTCGCGCATATTCCCACAGAAGTCGAAATCGCTTCGGAGATGCGCTACCGCAACCTTCCCGTCGATAAGAACACTCTCTTTTTCGTGATCAGCCAATCCGGCGAAACCATCGACACCCTTGCTGCCATGCGGGAAGCTCAACGCAAGGGCCATCGTGTCCTTGGAATCGTGAACACGATTGCGAGCACCATTGCCCGGGAATCGGATGGAGGTTCCTACCTTCATGCCGGCCCTGAAATTGGCGTTGCCGCGACCAAATCATTCACCTCTCAAGTCACCGTGATGACGCTTCTCGCCCTGTGGCTAGGACGGATGCGGAATATGGACACCGTCGCCGGCCATCAAATCCTTGATGAGCTGGAACAAATTCCCGATAAGGTCACGGAAATTCTCAAGCAGAGCGATCACATCAAGGACATCGCCCTCAAGTATATCGATGCTGAAGCAATGCTCTTTCTCGGCCGCCAAGGTAACTACCCGGTCGCGATGGAAGCCGCTTTGAAAATGAAAGAGATCAGCTACATCTATGCCAGCGGCCATGCCAGCGCAGAGCTGAAACACGGCATCATCGCCTTGGTCAAGCCTGAGTTGCCCAGCGTTTTCATTGCCCCTGACGATCATATTTACGAGAAGAACATCTCCAACATCGAGGAAGTCAAAGCCCGCAAAGGTCCCGTGATCGCAATCGCAACCGAAGGCAATACAGAGATCTCCAAAGTCGCGGATGACGTCATCTACATCCCGAAAGTCTACGAACACCTCAGCCCACTCTTGACCGTGATTCCTCTTCAATTGTTGAGTTACCACTTTGCGGTTGCCTTGGGATGTGACGTCGACAAGCCACGAAATCTCGCCAAAAGCGTCACTGTAGAATAGCAGGAAAGAACGAGGAGAAATCACACGCTCCCGAAAAACTTTCTCCCAATCGGTCTCCTATTCTGACAAATCGGTTGCGCGGATCGAACCTTTCACTACAATATCCTTCCTTGAATTGACGCGCGGTTAGCTCAGTTGGTAGAGCATCACCTTGACACGGTGGGGGTCACAGGTTCAAATCCTGTATCGCGCATTCTTTTGGGTTCTTGGGTGGCAGGCCTCACAATCAGAGATTCTACCAGGATTTGCCCACTCTCAGCGGCCAGGCGAAGGGGTTTAGTGAAGTCTCCGAATCCGTTGAATGAGCGATTTTTCAATGAAATGCGAACAGGTGGTCGGCGTCTTCATTCGCAGAACTTGGCTTGACGCTAGCGTTGATCAGTGGGACCAGAGGCAGCAACTTCTCCATGAAATGCCGCGTCCTCGTCCCTAAAATCCTCGATCAATTGGATCATGACGCCCCGGATGCACTCAGAAGCCGAAAGGACCTGCAGCGAATCAATCAACTTTTGGGAAACTTTAGGTGGTTGAAGAAAACGCTGGCGAAATTGGGCGCTCTGGATGGGAGCACTCCGATTGTTGAACTCGGAGCCGGCGACGGACTCTTCGTAAAGCGCTTGGTTCAGGCCTACCCTCAGATTCGATACACCGCAATCGACCTAGCCCCTCGCCCGATCAAATGGCCGGAAAATCTAGGATGGAAGCAAGGTGATGCCTTGAATTCCCTCGCTGAGACTGGAGGTGGAATATTGATCGCCAATCTCTTTCTTCGCCATTTAACCGACGCCCAGCTTCGCCAACTGGGCTGCGGGCTTAGTCCCTTTCAGGCGGTCATCTGTAATGAACCCGCTCGATATCGCATTTTTCATGGATTAGGAAAATTTCTCCACCTCATCGGCTTGAATCACGTGACCCGTTTCGACATGCACGCCAGTATTGACGCTGGATTTCGAGGCAACGAACTTTCTGCATCGCTGGATCTCCGACCCGATGATTGGGAGGTGACATCCACGCAATCCGTCTTCGGCATCCTCCGAATGGTTGCATTGCGTCGCTAGCAGGGTGTTGTGAGCATTTTTTCCTGACCAATTCGAATTGGCTGTGCTACGGCTATCTCGTGATGATTCGCCTCTTCCTTCTTATTTCGGTCTCTATCACGGTTTTATCAACGGCATGTGCAGAAGACCGCCCGCCCAATGTGATTCTGATCTTGGTCGATGATCTCGGATGGATGGACCTATCTTGCCAGGGATCTGATTTTTATCGCACCCCTAACATTGACCGCTTAGCGAGGGAAGGAATGCGCTTTACGGATGCTTACGCAGCGTGCGCGGTGTGTTCCCCCACCCGAGCAGCCGTCCAAACAGGTCGATATCCGCATCGGATCGGAATCACCGATTGGATTCGCTCCCGGTTTCAGCGGGGAAATTTGAGAACACCGGAGAAGAACCCTACCGAATATGTCGGGGCGAAGAATCGCTCTCTTCTGTGTCCCCCAAATCCGTTTTGGATGGAGCACGAAGAAGTGACGATCGCCGAAGCACTGGGGACGGCAAAAAGCTATCCGTCTGCCTACATCGGGAAATGGCATCTGGGCGATCCGGACTGGTTTCCCGAAGCACAGGGGTTTACGGAGAATCGAGGCGGCTGCGACTATGGCCAGCCTCCCTCTTACTTTGACCCCTTTAACCAGCCGAAGGCTAAGCATGAGACCCTGAGGAATGGCATTTTTCAGCTTCCGGGCCGTAAACCCGGAGAATATCTGACCCATCGGGAGGCCGATGAGGCTGTGGAATTGATTCGGCAATGGAAGGACGTTCCTTTTTTCATTCAGGTCTCCCACTATGCCGTTCACACCCCGATTCAGGCCATCGAAGAAGTGCGCCTGAAATACAGCACACCCGGCTCGACTCAATCCGATGCCAAATATGCAGCGATGGTTGAATCAGTCGATGATGCCGCAGGAAAAATCCTCGGTGTATTGGACGAACTCAACTTGGCGGAAGATACCCTGATTTTCTTCACGAGCGACAATGGCGGCCTTGACCGAAACGGTAGCCCAACCAACAACGATCCCCTTCGCAGTGGCAAAGGCTACGCCTACGAGGGCGGGATTCGGGTGCCACTTCTTGTGAGTTGGCCAAAGACAATCCCTGCCGGAATGGTCTCCAGCGAGCCAGTTTCCTCGATCGACTTTTTCCCGACGATTCTGGACGCTGCGGAGGTCGCATCTCCCTCTCCTCGAGTCATTGATGGCCTCTCGTTGCTTCCCCATTTGAAAAGCGGCGGCGCACAATCCCTCGGTCGAGACTCCCTGATTTGGCACTTCCCCCATTATCGCCATGATCCCGGCCCTTATTCCATCATCCGAAACGGAGACTGGAAATTGATCAAATTCTGGGAAGGCGTTCATGAGCTCTACGATCTCCAGAGCGACCTTGGCGAGACGACAAACCTCGCCGAATCGATGCCTGGAAAAGTCGAGGAACTTGAATCCGAGTTGCTCTCGAAGCTCACCGAGCAAGAAGCGAAACTTCCCATCGCGAATCCCGGGTTTGAAAGACCGTGAAACAGCCTCCGAGGCCCATCCACCTGAGTTGGACTTCCGCGAAATTGAACACGATTCCGCAGCTTACCATGAAGCGCTCGATCTTCGTTACCGAGTCCTTCGTGAGCCCTTGGGTTTAGTCTACTCGGCGGAACAGATTCAGGCAGAATCCACGGAAACTCACTTGGTCGCAATGTCACCGTCAGACCAGATTCTGGCATGTTGCCTACTCGTGCCAATCGATTCCTTTCGGATCAAAATGCGCCAAGTCGCAACGGAACCACGATTTCAGGGGCAAGGAATCGGATTCCAACTGATTCGTTTTGCGGAAACTATCGCTCGCTCGCGGGGCTACACCCAATGGGTTTGTCACGCGCGAAGCAACGTAGTCTCGTTCTACGAAGCTCTCGGATTCGAAAGAATCGGTCCGCCGTTTGAGGAGGTTGGCATCGAGCATTTTCGCATGGAAAAAGCCCTTTGAGAAAAAAGCCCCCCTAACCTTGATCCGCGCCCATGATCTTCAGCGCCTTTTCGACCTTCGCCGCTGCGGCCAGATCATTTGCCTGAAGATGGTTGCATCGTTGCAATTCGAGCTTTGCCCATTTCCAAAACTTCTCTTGAACGGCGTCCTCAAAGTCTCCATCGCCCGGGTCATGTTTCTCGGCGAAACTCTTCCAACGTTTCGATGCGGTTTCCAATCGTTTCGAAGCCGCCGCCGCATAGAAATCCCGAAAGACGGGGCTCAATCGAATGGGCTGCCCGGTTCCATTGGTGGTTGGGGTCAGGGTTGCGGGATACAGACTTGCCCAAACGGATTGATAACCAGTTCCACCGTTCTGTGCGATGGCTGCGTTCCCGACAACGAAGAATAGAAAGGTAACCGTCATGGCCAAACGCGCGTTTCGGTCGAGGACGGTGGATCGATTGGGCAGTTGATTGAATCTCATGAGAACATCCGGTTTTGGCTAGGTCTAGCTGTAGTAGGACCCTTGAAGGGGACCGTTCATTCGATGCCACCATTGGTGTCAACTTTCGATTCAGCGCGAAATTTTGACACCCAGTTCCTTGGCGATCGAGCGCAGCTTTCGCTCGAACTTCGAAATATCATTGGGCTTTCCGGCAGCCAACACCCGACAGCGCTCTAATTCCGCTTGGCTCCACTGACAGAGCTGGGCGGCCGTGCCGTCTTCGTATTCCCCTCCCGGTAAAACATACGTCCGGAGAAAACTCGCCCACCGTAACTCTGCCACGGACAGGTTTTTACTAGTGGCCGCAGCGTAAAAATCGCTCACGATGCGACTTTGGGAACGCGTCCCCACGAATCGACTCATGCCGACATCGTTGGACAAGGTTTCGGGAAACATCTCCGCCCAAGCAGACTGATAGCCGCCACCGGTCTGCAACCGGAGAGTCTCTGTCTGACCAGTGCGGAAATGGGCGACGGTTTGGGGATCCGCTCCACCTACGGAGGCATGGGAGCCATTGGATACGAGCGAACATCCAGACACCCCCAAACTAACCACACCGACTAAACAGCAGAAAAGAAAGGGTATCCGTTTTAGGACAAAATAATGGTTGAGAGGCATACTAAGAATTGGCTTTGATATCGTCGATAATCCCTTGGGCAATCGCCTTGGCGACATCTTGTTTCACTTGATCAGGGCTCGGGGCAATATTGAGCACCCGATCAACGGCAGGCACATCGATAAACTCGATTTCGAGAAGACAGGCTCTCGTCTGGGCGCTTCCATCGGTATTTCCCAGAGAAAGATCGTTCAACACCGCAAGCCGGGTCTCTTTGAGCCCCCGATCTTTCGCCCCGGAGTCGTGACTGCGAAAGGCAGCGAAAACTCGATCTTGGACACGCTTTGCCAGTCCGCGATCAGCACTGAGATTCACATTGCCTCCACTATCTCCAGGGCGAATGTGGGTCTCGACGCCTCGGGCCGCAGCATTGAACGCATTGAAGTGGATGCTAACCAAAACGTCGGCATTAATGTCACGCGCTTTGTTCGCTCGCGTGGAAAGCCCCAGATTGGTGTCACTGGTCCGGGTCATCACCACGGTCAAGCCAATGTCTTCCGCTGGTGCCATCGCGGTAAGAGCATCTCTCACCAGCAGCCCCACCTCTAGACACATATGCTTCTCCAAAATTCCAGAGTGACTGGTGGCGTTGTTCGGCGACGAGCCCCCTACCTTCACCGTTCCACCATGTCCCGGGTCAATCACGACCTTCGCCTGAATGCTCGGAGGAACCGTATCGGGATCTGAAGGAGGCTCCGGCGGCGAAGGCTCAGGTATTGGCGGATCTGGATCTGGCTGCGGTGTGGTTGGTCCCCCTGGATTGGCTGGGGGAGGCATCACAGTCTCACACCCGGTCCAAGCAGCTAACAGAGCCAGTGCCAAGCAAAGACAGCAGCGTTTCATCCCAGCATTTCTCATCATTTGTTAGGGGGCACACAAAGGACCACCGTTGCGTGGGTCAACAGAAAAAAGACAAAATACGGAGAGATTTTTCCATAGCTAGCAAAGCCTCTATCAAGATAAACAACCAGCCTTTCGCGACGTGGTTGTTTCGGGATGCGCATTCTGCCGGACTACTCCCAATACGGAAACTTCTGACCCTGTCGGTTTTCGGCTTGCCTGGACGTTGGGATGCCCTTGGGTGATATGATGAAAACCCTGCTCCTACTTCTACTGTGGTTTACCAGCGTTGCTCTCATGGCTTCGCATAGCCTTGGGGACGAGCGACCGCCGAATATCGTGATCATGTTCACCGATGACCAGGGATACGGCGACTTGGGCTGCTACGGAGCCACCGGCTATGAAACGCCACACCTGGATCGAATGGCTGCAGAGGGAATCCGGTTCACGGATTTTTATGTCTCCAGCCCGGTTTGCTCCGCATCACGCGCCGCTCTCTTGACGGGATGCTATCATGAACGCGTCGGAATCTCGGGCGCGCTCGGGCCACAGAGTAAGATCGGATTGAACCCGGACGAAGTAACTCTCGCGGAGATCTGCCAGGATCTGGGATACGCCACCGCCGCCTATGGAAAGTGGCACCTGGGACGTCCGAACGAATTTTTGCCCCTCAATCACGGGTTCGACGAGTACTTTGGGTTGCCTTATTCCAATGATATGTGGCCGTTTCATCCGAACGTCCTTCATTTGCCAATGGCGGAGCGCCTCAAGCGCTGGCCGAACCTTCCACTGCTCGATGGCAACGACGTCATCAACGCCGAGGTCACTCCCGAGACACAACGCTCACTCTCCACCTGGTATGGGGACCGAGCGGTTGAGTTCATCCACAAAAATCGCCAAAAGCCGTTCTTTATCTATGTCGCTCATGCCCAGCCTCACGTCCCGCTCTATGTGTCGGATCGCTTTGCCGGAAGCAGCGAGAATGGCATTTTCGGGGACGTCATCCAGGAAATTGACGACACTATGGGCCGAATTTTGGCAGCATTGAAAGCAACCGGTCAGGATGAAAACACCTTGGTTCTCTTCACCACGGACAACGGACCTTGGCTCAGCTATGGAGCCCATTGTGGGACGGCGGGCCCCTTACGCGAAGGGAAGGGTACGTGTTGGGAGGGAGGAGTGCGAGTCCCCTTCATTGCTCGCTGGCCCGGAAAAATTCCGGCCGGAAAAGTCTGCTCAGAACCGGCGATGACCATTGATGTGCTTCCTACGGTGACTTCCTTGATCGGGGGGAAACTGCCAGAGAAGCCGATCGATGGAAAAAATATTTGGCCGCTGCTTTCTGCTCAAGCGGAAGCGAAATCGCCCCACGAAGCGCTGTTCTTCTACTACAAATCCACGGAGCTCCAAGCGATGCGAAGTGGGAAGTGGAAGCTCATTTTACCGCACCAATATCGGTCTCTCAATGGGCGCGAGGGACGCAACGACGGGATACCTGTTCCCTATGACACGAATGAAGCAGAGCTGGAACTCTACGATTTATCGAAAGACGTTGGGGAAGACAATAATCTGGCTAGCCAACACCCGGAAATCGTCGATCAACTACTGAAGAAGGTAGAAGGGATGCGGGCTGATTTGGGAGACTCTCTCACAAAAACAAAGGGCACCGGACGCCGAAATCCCGGGACAAGCTAAGTTTTTGATCAGTTTGAACATTTTGTCGTCTCGTCAGAGTTGCAAATCTTGCTCGCAGAGAGCATTCTCAAGGACATGTGGGAAATTACCGACAAACAGCTATCTGATCACGCCGAGTGGCTAGAGTCCAACGGTGCGCGCGGCGTCCGATTGGACAAAACCGGTCGTGACCTCTCCAATTCCGCACATCCCAGGGCCAAAATGGACCAAGGCAAGTTCATCGGTGCCCGCTTCAACCACGCTAACCTTGAAGGAGCCTCCTTTGCTGAAGCCGATTTCAGCGGGGCTCGCTTGGAAGGAGCCAATCTGAAGGGTGCCAACTTCCGAGGCGCTGATTTGGGTGGCGTTACGCTCGATGGAGCCGACATGACCGGAGCCGATCTATCCAACGCGGATTGCTCTGGAGCCACCTTTCGCAAGGCCAATCTAACAAACACCATCTGCACGAATATCGATTTCGTGGCTGCCGACCTCACGGGTGCCAAGCAAGATGGGATGAAGATCACCGGAGAGTCTCGCCTCAGAGATGCCCAAGGGCTCCAACCCGGGGACTCCTAGTGTCGGCCGTCCAGCAGATTGCGCATTACGAATGCCGAATTTTCCTCGGGTTCAAGGCACGAGGAAGGAACGAAGCGAACTTCGTGACTGATGAGCAACGCAGAAATGGTTGAAAAGGAGTTATCCATCCGAATCTAACCGCGAAGCGGCAAGATAGAAGAACTTCACAAATAACCGGAATGTGCAGTCTCTTGGACGGTATGCACTAATTCTGAATCTCTACCATCGTCCCGCTCTGGGTGTGATCATAGACCAGCTGGGCGGCGCTACGAGGAAGCCTAACGCAACCTGCCGAAGCCGGGTATCCGGGAAGATAGCCGGCATGAACGCCGAATTCGGTGTGATTCAACCGCATCCAATAGGGCATTTCGGACTTGTAAATCGTTGAGATTTTTCCGGTTCGAATGCGCTCACTGATGCGGAAGGTTCCCGTTGGTGTGTATTTATCGGCCCGCGCGGTGGAAACGGGTGTCTTCAGCGCCACTCTGCCTTCGACCATGAGAAAGGCCCACTGCCGTCCGATATCGACGAGGAATTTCGTGTTCTCTCGATTCCCTTTCTTCAGCAGGTTTTCGTTCACCACGTAGGGATTGGCGGGATCTTGGGTCTGGGCCACCACTCGCTGCACAGGAGCAGTCTGGTTTCGGGCAAAGAAAAAGCCAACACGTGGTTTGACGTTCGCTTTCTTGGTGCGCTTGCGCTCCTCCTTCAAAGAGATCCGCTCGGCCCGCTTTTCAGCGTTGTCTTTCTTCGAGAAGATCTTACTAAAGAGCCCTTTCTTGGCCTCGGTTTGGTGGGCGGTGGCAGCTTGAACCGGATTGGCGACGAGAACGAGGGCCAAGCAGGAAATGGTGAGGAGGTTAGGGAATGACTTCATTGGTAGAATTGACAGCAACCACTCTTAAAAACTATAACCAAAGGCTGCAATTATAAACTTCTCAATTTTTGGACTCATTCATAGAAATGATACCAACCGGAAGTTCATCCACCTCAACACCTCAAATTACCCGCAGCATGGGAACCGCTTTGGTCGCGGCGAGACTTGGCGTTCTTACGACATCGTGATAATATGTAATAATGAAATTTTGCGGTCGGCTTGCCGGCATTCTCGCCATCCCTGTTTTCATGGGTATTCCCGGGGCATTCTCAGCCGAGATCGGGGAAGGAGCAGACTGGAGAGCGACGCTTACCCAAACGCCCCCAGGGAAGTTCCCGATGTTGCCGCCCTGCCTTCTGACCTACAAAGTGAGTTGGAATGGGGTTCTGAAGGCTGGCCAGGCGGATGTGCTGTTCCAGCCAGACCAACCGCATCAAGTATTGAAAGTCAGTGCGACGGCCCGCAGCACCGGCCCCGCCCGGTTGCTTTGGAGCTACGATGCCGTGCAAACCAGTTGGATCGACCAAACTCGACTTTTGCCGACCAAAATCGTCCAGATCGAGGAAGACAGACGTGAAACCAACAGCTACAAAACGGAATTCGTCGGCGATTTTGCCTTCAACAAATGGGTCACCACACCCAAAGTCGAAGGGGTCGATCTTGAAGATCGCGACCAACGAATTTTTGAACAACCGGCCATGCATGACTTGGTTTCGGCAGCTCTGTATCTCCGCAGTCAACCGCTCGACGAAATCGGTCAGCAGTTCAATCTGGTCACCTTTCCGTTCCGCGATCCCTATTTGGTAATGCTGACGCTGGAAGGGCGGGAACCCCGCAAGTTCGATGGAGAAAAGGTGGATGCGATCAAGTTCGACCTGAAGCTGTCCAAAGTGACCAAGGATGGAACCCTGAGATCCCAGGAAGAAAAGCTCCAATCTGCGACGATTTGGCTGACAGACGATGAACGGAGACTGCCCCTCGAACTGCGGTCGGAAATCTTTGTTGGGAGCGTCCGGGCCGCGCTGGTCGGTTTTCACAAAATGGAAGCCGGAGAAGAAACCGCCGCCACGCCTCCCGTTTCCGACTCGCCCGCGAGCGAACGTCTCGGCAACCAAATCCAGGGCACTGCGCGGAACCTGATCGATCGGTTCCGCCCCGAAAAGAAAGAGTGAAAGCTGAGGGATAAAGGATGAAACCCCGTTTCACCATCCTTCATTCCACCGCCTTCACGCTTCAAAAGTGAGAGGCAGCCCGATCTGCTCAGAAACGTAGGAAAAAACCCCTAAACCTACGCGGTTGAAACAGACCGAGCTGCCCCTTCAGCCCCTGTCGAGCTTTCGCTCAAGAGGCTATATAGCATTGCGCGTGCCAACCTTGGACCAACTTTGAGATATCGGGGAAAATGAACGCTTTCTGATCACGGAAGGGCCAACTTGTTCAGTTCCAGCCAGCACTTGACCAAAAAGCGCCAGTCAGGATGGTAAGCCCATGCCCGCATCCGACCACGCCCTGCAAATTCGCGACACTGAGCTGTATTTTTTACCCGTAACCATGCGGATGCCGCTGAAGTTCGGCAATCAGGTCCTCTCCCGGGTCGATTGCGCCCGGGCCAAGGTCACGGTCTCCGGGATAGATGGAAGAACGGTGGAGGGATGGGGCGAAACTCCGCTCAGCGTTGGCTGGGTCTGGCCCGCCTCGCTCGACTACGACGAGCGAGAACGCGCGCTGAAGGAATTCACGATCCAACTGGCTCGCGAATTGGCTCGCTTCACCCCAACCGGTCATGCGCTCGAAGTCGGTCATGCCTTTATCGAAACCCGCCTGAAGGATCTTCAAGACCAATTCAATGCGGATCGCGCACCGGAAGCCCATCTGCCGCATCTCGCCGCTCTCGTCTGCTTCTCGGCGTTGGATATCGCGTTGCACGACGCCTTTGGGAAACTCAACGGTCTTCCCACCTATGAAACCTACACCTCGGACTTCCTGGAAAAGGACTTGGCGCATTATTTGACGCCCGCAGAAGGTTCCACGGTCTCTTTTGAGGGGAAATTCCCCGCAGACTTCTTCGTAACTCCTGCCAAACAACTCTCAGTCTGGCACTTGGTGGGTGGGCTGGACCCCCTGAGCGAGGAGGAATTGACCGGAGAAGAGCCGAACGACGATTATCCGGTGCTTTTGCGCGATTGGATCCGGCAAGACGGCCTCAACTGTCTCAAGGTCAAACTGCGCGGCAACGATGAACCCTGGGACTACGCTCGCTTGGTTCGGATTGGCCAGATTTGCGCCGAAGAAAACGTGGAATGGCTCACGGCGGACTTCAACTGTGCGGTAACGGACCCCACCTACGTCAATCGCATCCTCGACCGCCTCAAAGACGAGCAGCCTCGCATCTACCAGGCCATTCTCTATGTCGAGCAACCCTTTCCCTATGATTTGGAAGCGAATCGGATCGATGTTCGCAGCGTGAGCGCCCGCAAGCCCCTTTTCATGGACGAGAGCGCGCATGACTGGCGTTTCGTCCGGATGGGACGGGAGCTTGGCTGGACTGGAGTTGCCCTGAAAACCTGCAAAACCCAAACTGGGGCGCTTCTCAGCCTCTGCTGGGCCAAAGCTCACGGGATGACCCTGATGGTCCAGGATTTAACGAACCCGATGCTCGCCCAGATTCCTCACGTCCTCCTCGCCGCTCATGCCGGAACGATCATGGGCGTGGAAAGCAACGGAATGCAATTTTACCCCGCCGCCTCACTCCCCGAAGAAACGATTCACCCGGGTTTGTATCGACGCCGTGACGGAATCCTCGACTGGTCCAGTCTGAGCGGAAGTGGATTCGGCTATCGCCTGGATGAAATCGAGCGCGAGTTGCCGAAACCAGCCTGAATTTCGAGCTTAGGGACGGCGCAAGAATAAGATTCGATGAAGTTGCGCCGAAATTTTTCTCCAGCACCAAGGCGGAATCGTCCGGAGCGTAGTGAACTACGTGAGGAGGATTCCAACGCGGGTGCTGGGAAAAAGGGCAAGCAAATTCATCGGAGGTTATTCTTGCGCCGTCCCTTAGGGCTTGTCACTACTTCACTTCTACCTGCGCCGGAGCCAACGGCGGCAGCGCATTCTCTGGACCCGCAATCACCTTCGGGAGCTCGATGGAACTGACTTTCCAGCCTTTGTGAACCAAGGTGCCGGTGAACGGGGCTTTTCCGGAAAGATTTCCGCTCAGCTGATAAAGATCCGCCTGGAATCCTTCCGGCAAGGTCACCGAACCGCCTTCGTTAGCACCTTCGATCGGTTCGACCTTCAAATGCTCCTTCAACACGCCTTGGCAGCCTTGATGAACGACTCGGGCCACGGCACCCAGTTGGGCATCATCCGCTCCGGCAATGTCTTCCATCAGGAAATCGACGAAGCGTCCCTTATCCTGAAGCATTCCCAAAAAGGTGATCACTTCGGCTTCGGCATTGCCTTTGATGACATCCTGAACCGGTTTGCTGGGTTCCACGGCGGGCTTGGCCGGTTGCTCGGGAGCGACACCGGCTTTCCCTTGAAAAAGAATCAGGGCCACGGCAACGGAAGCCAGGAAGGCAATGATTTTGATCACCGTTTCCACCGGTCCCGGCGGAAACATGAACAGAGCCGCGATGAGAAGGGCAACGACGAAGGCGGTAATGGACAAATACTTAGGCATCAGGAGACCAATCGTTTCTTGGATTTGGTCTATGTCTAGGCCAACCCGCGAAATTTGCAATCGGTCAGGTTCTCGACCTGATTACCCGGCCTTTCCCTTACCCTTCCCCAACTCCGCCGATCTTGGTGATGCCAGGAACAGCAATCGAAGCGGGCTTGTAGGATTCGCCCCAAGTCAGCTTCCCTTCATCGACGTAGAGATCTTCGTCCGCATTGAGAGCTTGATCCCAAGTCACTTGCTGGCCGGTTTGCGCTGAAATTCGTCCCATCACCGCCATCATCGTGGAATGGATCATCCAGTCGCCGTCGTTGATGTGATTCCCGGTGCGAATGCTGTCGAAAAGGGCGTCGTGTTCCACCTGATACATGTTCGGCTCAGACTCGTCCCGGCGCAGACGATGGCTCCAGATCTTCTCCCCTTTGTTGCTTTCAATGTAAGGGAATTTTCCACGCCCTATCACGAGCGTTCCTTCGGTGCCGCGCACATAATCAGCATTTTCGTTGTAGCAGCCGGGTGATTTCCGCGATCCCAGGTGACACCAAACGTTGTTCGGATACTCGTAGGCGACGTGGAAATGGTCAAAGATGTTTCCTCCACCAACTTGAGGCGCCGCCAGGCCGCCCGTGGCTCGGCAAGCAATGGGATTCTGATCGCCCATGACCCAGCCAATTTTGTCGACACTGTGAACGGCTTGTTCGACCAATCCGCTCCCACCCAGCCAGTTGTAATTGTACCAGTTCTTGATCTGCCACTCGATATCACTCATCCCGGCCGGACGTTCGCTCGGGGCCAAGTGCGGCTTGGAGTGACCCGAGAGGTAGGTCGCGTAAACTCCAGTGACGTCTCCAATCAGTTTCTCCTCCAGCACCTGGCGGTAGGCCTCGGTCCGTGATGGCGAATACCGCCAGCAGAAGCCCGCGACAATGGAAATCGGCTTCGATTTCGACATTTCAATCGTCTCCATCACGTGACGACACCCAGCGGCATCGACCGCCATCGGTTTTTCCGCGAAGACATGTTTCCCGGCTTCCACCGCCGCGCGGAGATGGAGGGGTCGAAATCCCGGAGTGGTCGTCAGCAAAACCACATCGACATCGGAATCGAGGACCTGCTTATAGCCATCAAGGCCGACGAACTGTCGCTCGGTGGGAACGTCAATTTTTCCCTCGAACTTGGGATTTTTCTGCAAGGTGGCGAGCGAAAGATCGATGCGGTCCTGAAAAACGTCCGCCATCGCATGAAGCTCAATGTTGTCATCTGCGGTTAAGGCCTGCGAGGCCGCGCCGGTTCCACGACCTCCACAACCGACAAATCCAACTTTGATTTTCCGGTCCGGGTCAATCCCCGCTCCTCGCAGCGAGGAACTGAGCGATCCTGCGACAGCCGTAGCGCCTGCTGCGGCTTTGACAAAGGTTCGGCGATTGAAGGAAGAAGATTCGGGAATTTCTGGGGTGCTCATGAGGTCTTTTTAGAGATTGCGTCTGTTGTAAAAGTCCACGCGAGGAAAGGCAAGCGCCTATCACACGCATTTTCAAGCCTCACACTTGCCAGCCGTCGCCATCGCACCATAGTCCGGCATGCCTGAAACGGATTTTGACGTTGGTTACGTGGCTCAGCTTTGTCGTTTGGAACTCAGCGACGAAGAAAAGTCTCGCTATCAAAAGCAGCTCGAAAAAGTGCTCGACTACATGAAGCAAGTTGACGCCATCGATGTGTCGGGGATTGAACCCACGGCTCACGCGACCCCCGTTTTCGACGTCATGCGAGAGGATGAACCCCGGGAAAGCCTTAGCCGCGAGGACGCCCTGCGGAACGCGCCCCAAGTTGCTCACGATCAATTTGCCGTCACCAAAGTCGTCGAATAATCCTTCCGCGTAACGAACGACTTATGGACCTGGCCAAACTTACCATCGCCGAACTCCGAACCGAGTTCGCGAACGGATCCGCCTCTCCCAAGGAGGCCATCGAAGCGATTCAATCCGCGGTCGCAACGCGCGATTCCAAAGTGGGAGGCTACCTCTCACTCGACTTCGAAACCGCCTTGGCGGAAGCGGAACAAGCGGATCTCTCCAAACCTCTCGGCGGCGTCCCGATCGCCATCAAAGACCTGATCAATGTGAGGAATCAGCCCTGTGGCTGCGCCTCGAAGATGCTGAGCGAGGGTTACATTTCGCCATACGATGCGACCGTGATTCGCAAGCTTCGAGAAGCGGGGGCGATTCCCTTGGGGCGCACGAACATGGATGAATTTGCGATGGGTTCCTCAACGGAAAACTCCGGGATTCAACCCACGAAAAATCCTTGGAATTTGGAACACACGCCCGGTGGTTCCAGTGGCGGCTCCGGTGCGGTGGTGGCTGCGGATACCGCGTTCGCCGCATTAGGGAGCGATACGGGTGGCTCGATTCGTCAGCCAGCCAGCTTTTGTGGATGTGTGGGGCTGAAGCCGACCTACGGACGCGTTTCTCGCTATGGGCTAGTCGCTTTCGCCTCCAGTTTGGATCAGATCGGGCCGATGACGAAAACCGTCGAAGATTCGGCGATATTGTTGCAAGCCATCGCTGGAGCCGACGACCGCGATGCCACCTGCCTGAGCGAAGCCGTGCCCGATTACCAGAAGGCGCTGAAAAAGGATTTAAAAGGCGTCAAAATCGGCCTTCCCAAAGAGTATTTTTCGGATGGAATCGATCCCGACGTGCGAGCGTCCGTTGAAGAAGCGATTCAGCAGATGGAATCGCTTGGAGGAGAAATCGTCGAAATCTCCCTTCCCAATGCCGAACCGGCGATTGCGGTTTATTACATCATTGCGACGGCCGAGGCTTCCGCGAATCTGGCACGATTCGACGGGGTGCGTTATGGCCACCGAACCAGTCGGGTAGAAGATCTCAAAACTCATTATGAGCGCAGCCGCGCCGAAGGATTTGGGGATGAGGTCAAGCGACGCATCATCCTGGGAACGTATGTGCTCAGCAGTGGTTACCACGATGAATACTACACCCGCGCTCAGAAGGTCCGGACGCTGATTCGTCAGGATTTCGAGAAGGCGTTCGAAAAGGTCGACGTCCTGGTTTCGCCGACGTCACCTACTCCGGCGTTCAAGCTGGGCGAAAAGACGAGTGATCCCCTGCAGATGTACCTGGCCGATATTTTCACGATCGCCGCCAACCTCGCTGGAATCTGCGGATTAAGTGTGCCCTGCGGGTTGGTAAAAGGCTTGCCGGTGGGTCTCCAGATCCTCGGCAAAGCATTCGGGGAAGCGGATGTGCTTCGAGTGGGTCACGCGTTCGAGCAAAGCACGGAGTGGCACCAACAACGGCCGGAAATTGGCTGAGTTAGGGCGCTGGCGTCGTTTCAGCAACCAAGGTTTACTGATGATCGGCCCAAAGCGAGCACGGGCTTAGTCTAGAGAGTCATAGAACTGGTTGAACTCGCGCCACGTGAATGTGCGGTCCGGAACCTAAGGGCTTGCTGGATCCGGTGCCAGCGGGTGGGTTGAAAATCCGCGCTCATTGGGTTTGCTCCCGATGTTGCTTGCGAACCCCACCGGCGCTGGGTGCGATTCGTAGGACGCATAGATCGACGCAGTTTTGCGCCGGCGGTCCAGGTCGGAAGGTGCCGAGCAGCAACTGGTCGGAAGGAGCACTCAGCACCTCCGAGATAACGCGGTGAGTGTAGAACGTGGGAAATTGGCTATATGCCCCGGTTTGGGGATCGGTCCTTGCTCCCTCGCGAGGTTCAAACCAGACGAGTTCGAATATGACTAACAATTTCAGTTGGTGGGAATCATGGACTTCAGCATCGATTTTGAAGCTGATTCCAATATTTCGGGAAGCAACGGTGGGAGCACCGGTTTCAGGATCAATTGCGGAGTGGTAGGTCATCTCCGAAATGTTTTCGGCATGCGTTTCGGCGTAGAGATTGAATGTGGCCTGGCAGGTTTCGACCAACTTGGGATTTGTATTCAGAATGAACTCAGAAAGTGCGGTGGAGTCTTCAAGTCCGCTGCGATTTTCCAGGTTTTTGATGATAAGGGGTCCAAAATCGGCCATCATCGCACGGTAAACCTTCACCTCTGCCTTGAAGGTATCAGGAAAATTGAGTTCCGTTTCGGCCAAATCAGTGGGTGAGAGTGGTTTGATATCCGAAGTCGGCAAGTCCGCAAATGGATCCACAATCGCCTGCTTAGCTTGGTTTGGAAAAACTCGTGGTTCGGAAGCATCGGGACGTTCGTGCGCCCCAAATCGGGTCATGACAACATCCATGGTTGGGTTGTGGGGAGGTCCCGATTTGAAAGTTCCCACCAGTCTCAGAACTCCCGGCGGGGTGTTTTGGGTGGGAGTGATTCGTTGCGTAGTAATATAGGGGGTTCGTCGCAGAATCCCCAATTCCGGTGTGAAATCATTGTCGCCTCGAAGTTCGTAACCCACTAAATCAATAATCGCGTTGATCGGGAGCACCCCGTTCAACTGGCCAGCATTAACTTCAAAGGTGGTTCCAACATTACGGGTTTGTTGCGCCCCAGTTTCGTCATAGTAGGGCAGTTCCAGGACAGTCTCCACTTTCCCACGTTGGTCCGAGATTCCCGCCAAGTACAACGAATCCAACAGAGCGACATTTTCGTCGTCGATGAAGTTCAAAAACGCTCGCTGATTGGCGGCGCGCTCCTCGTCCTCCAAACTCAATTGGTACTGTTCAAACGTCGGCAGGCTAGTACGAAAGCGATAAAGTTCTGATAAAATCGTGTCGTTGGGTTCGGCCTTTTTGGCCATTTTGGTTTCTGTTAGACCTTCGAGTTCGGCCTCGGCGGCCCGCTCTTTTGGCAATTCTACCAATTTGATCCAAGCGACCAGTCCTGCGATGGCCAACACCAACATTGTCGAGATTATTCCGCATCCGGAAGCGACCCGCTTGGCGGCTTTTCGGGCAAACGATGGCTTTGGGGCTGAATCGTCTGTGGATTCCGCTGATTCCGGCCCTTGCTCCCGGACGCGATCCACATCCGTCCGCATTTCAGTGATCGAACGGTAGCGGAGTTCAGGCTGGCTGTTCATCGCCTTGAGCACGATTTCGTCTAGTCGGACGTCAATCGTCACACGCTGCGATGGCGGCAAAAAGTTCCCGCGTGGAATCTCACCAGTCAGCATTTCGTAGAGCATCACGCCCAGGCTGTAAATGTCGGCCCGGTGATCAACTTTCCGTCCTTCAATTTGTTCCGGAGCACTGTAATCGGGTGTTCCAATCCCTGATCCAGTCTGAGTCAAATTGGGCAAATTCTCGCCCGCATGTGCCTCGATATCGCCGGTGAGTTTGGCTAACCCAAAATCGCCAACTTTGAGGACGCCTTTTTGGTTGATAAAAATATTGGCCGGCTTGATGTCGCGATGCACATAGCCCTGTTGGTGAGCATACTCCAAAGCGTCGCAAATCTGGCTGACCGCGTTGAGGGCACCCATGTGATCGAGTTGGCCGGTGTGGATCAGTTGATGGAAGTCCATCCCATCGACGAACTCCATGATGAAGTAGTAGTGACCCTCCTCGGTTTCGCCGAAGTCGAAAACGGTGACGATATTGGGATGATCGAGCGCTGCCATCGCCTGAGCTTCGCGACGAAAACGTTCCGCGAAGCTGGGATCGGCTTCCGCCATCTCCGGCGGGAGCAGCTTGATCGCGACGGGGCGCTTCAGATTCTTTTGAACCGCTTTGTAAACCGCCCCCATTCCGCCTCGGCCGAGAAGTTCGACGATGTCGTAAGCGGGAAAAAGTGGATCGAGGGCTTCGGGCTCCGGCGGTTTCCAGCCGTTCACGTCGGATAGACTCGGCGACCCTGCTCCCATCTCGAACGCGGATTTAGCGTGAATCTCGGTAGGGGCGTGGGGATCAGATGGCTTCTCCTGCTCGGACATGGTTGGACCGATAGTTTATGTGATCATCTCGTTCCTGGGAAAGTCCGAAGTGGGGATCACGGAAAAATCCGAGAATTCTTGAGAAGGCTTCGCCTCTGAAAGCTTGGAAGACTTTTTTGGCGGATGGATAAGCGAATCCCCGCTTCACGCCTTCTCCCAATCCGCTTCCCGGCGAGAGTGCATTGGGCAGCGGCTCGACGGGCGAAAAACATGGAAAGAGCGCCTTCTACCTACCGCGCCTTGAATTGCATTGAAGCCCTATGGGGTTGAGGTATTCGCATCGGTCTCAGCAACCGGCTCCGCTTCAGCAACCGGCTCCGCTTCAGCAACCGGCTCCGCTTCAGCAACCGGCTCCGCTT